>QEVJ01000164.1:13127-14481 GCA_003576845.1 Planctomycetota bacterium | reverse complement strand
CCGCGGCGAGATAGACCCCTACGATATTTGCACGTCGCATTGCGAGCGGTGGAACGCGACCGCGCGAACCTTTATGAAGCGCTTTGCCCGCCTCACGCTCTGCTTCAGCAAGAAACTCGAAAACCTCGAAAACGCCGTCGCCCTGTTCATCGCCTACTACAACTTCTGCTGGCGGACTCGGTATCCCGACGACAGCGGCAAGTCCGGTCGGCGACGCCCGACCGCAGCGATGATGGCTGGCGTGACGGATCGGCTTTGGTCGTTCGCAGACTTGATGGCTGGCGGCCCGGCTCGGGGATAAACTCAAACGGTATCACTTCCCTGTTTCGACCCGAATTGGACCCGGGGCGGCGGGTGCGGTAGAATCGAGGGTTGGCCCGGGTTGCCCGCTGATTACTTATAGGCACAGGAGAAACGTCTATGTCTATTCGCTCGAAAATGGTTGTTGCGGCGGCGGTTGCCGCGGTGGCGTGTGTGGGGGCGCGATCGACGTGGGGCGTGGAGGCCCGGACGGTTCGCGGTTCCTACTTGGAGGCGCGGACGTGTCAGGTTTATACGGGACCGTGCTTTGCGAACGCGGAGGCGTCGCTCACAGGGCACGACGCGATGATGGCGTGGAACATCGAGGCGGGGCAGGTGGATGGGCAGGACCTCGCGGGCTTGAGCGTCGTCGTGGTCGTGGGCGCAGACAAGACGCTGGGCTTCAAAGGGTTGGGCGACGCCGAGAAGATCAAGTCGGTGGTGCTGGTCGACGAAAAGGCGAACGAAGAGCAGGCGGCGGCGCTCGTCAAGTTCGCCCAACAGCACGCCGGGCCGGCGGGGAAGAGCGTCCAGCGCGTCGATCGGGCACCGATCGCGATGTCGCTCGACACGGCCAATCTGGCGGGCAAGCTGGAAGCGGGCAAGACGCTGAAGCTGGTGACTCGAAAGGCGCGCGAGACCGACTGCATTTGCACGAACGAGACGGCCTATTATCCGCCGCTGGCCGAAGTGGAGAACTTTGCGACAGGCGTGACGGTGGACGGCGCGTTTCGCGGGCGGGGACTGGGGCGAACGTGGTCGATTCCGGCGACGCGGAGCGCGTATATGGCAACGTTTGCGTATTGAGGCGGTCAACCGGCGAGGCGTGCGGAACCACATCGCGGCGGTTTTCCGCAACGAGAAATGAATTGATTCATCAAACACAGAGGGCACGGAGGTTTCACGGAGGGTCACAGAGTAGGTTCTTTGTGTTGCGCGTCTGCCATGCACGCGTCGTTTTGATTTTTTGGAGTCCATCATGCGAAGTTGCTTTCGAACTGCGCCGTTGCTTATTGCGGCGTTTGCTTGTGCGGCGATGATTGCAAGCGCGTCG
>QEVJ01000164.1:0-13099 GCA_003576845.1 Planctomycetota bacterium | reverse complement strand
AGAATATCGCATTGAGGCGATTGCGGAGGCGGCGCCGGCAGATGCGTTGGCTGAGGAAATTGCCGCGGCGCTCGACTCGGGCGGCGTGAAGGTCTTCAAGGGCGCGAGCCGCACCGTGGCCGAGTTCTGGTTTTGCAAAACGTGGCCGGTGATGGAGGGATTCAAGGCGACGGATGCCGTGGCATATCCGTTCGCGCAAGGGCAGTTGATCGGAGTGGTGCGGTTCAAGAACAAGGCGAGCGATTTCCGCGATCAGGAGATTGCGAAGGGGGTGTACACGCTGCGGTACGCGCAACAGCCCGTGGACGGCAACCACGTCGGGACGTCGGCGACACGGGACTTTTTGCTGCTGGTGGCGGCGGACGCGGACAAATCGTCGAAGGCCGCGGATTTGCCGGCGCTGGTCGAGAAGAGTGCGGCCGCAGCGGAGTCGAAGCATCCGGCGATGTTCGCGCTCAAGACGCCCAAGGGAGACGGGGCGAAGCCGGCGCTCGCGCACGACGAAACGGCGGATTTATGGATCGCCACCGTGGCGGGCAAGGTTGAATCGGGCGGGAAAGCGACAGCGCTGCCGATCGGAATCGTGGTTGTGGGGCACGCGGAGGAGTAGCGGTTCAGGCCGCGGTGCGAGGCGATGCGGTTTCGCGCGGACGGATGAGATCGTCGGTTGCCGGCGGGTCGGGCTGGCGTCCGTTGGATTCGGGTTCTTCGAGCTTTGCGAGGCGGCGCTGGAGCGGCGAACTTCCCAGGACGACCGCCGCGACGAGGCACGCGACGGCCGCGCCGGCAAAGGTATCGCTTACGAAATGATCGCGGTTGGCCAGCCGCTGCGACGCGGCGACGGCGGCGAACGCGAAGAATAGCCAGCGGCCGCGGGGGTAGAGCCACGAGAGGCCGATGGCGAGTCCGACGGCGGTGGCCGTGTGTCCGGAGGGCAGGCTTTGCGACGCGGACGCGGTAGGAAACGTTCCGTGAAACGTCGCGAGTGCGGAATCGGAAAGGTCCGCGGCGTAGGGCCTGGACCGCGCGACGCCCAGCTTGGCGAGATTGGCCACGAGGCCGGCGCCGAGCGATAGAGCGCCGAGCCGTAACAGGCAGCGGCGCCGCGCGGGGTCGAGCGAGTAAACCAGGATCAGGATCAGGCTGACGCCGACGCCGTGGGCATAGAACTCGCTCCAGACGACAAGGCTGTCGAGCTCGTGCAAGCGGCGAAACCCGCCTTCGTCGACCCAGTGGGCGACGGGCATGTCGATCGCTAGCGCGGCCGCGGCGGCCAGCACAAACAGCGCGGCGGCAAGCGCATAGCGGCGGCGAAGGGCGTCAGGTGCTAGCACGGCAATCGCGGCAGGGCTGACTGGTGGCGGGAGCATCAAAGCACAGCGTATCAAGCCTCGTTGGGCGGTGCAATTTCAAACCGCCGTTGCCGGAGGAGGGCGTTGTGGCCTAGACTGCGGCGGTCGTCGAAGTGGCAAAATGGATGTGCTTCGACGCACGCCCCCAAGTCAAGCACGACGAGCGCGCCATGGACCGGCGAGGGCTTTCCTATCCGCTGATTGTCGTCGGCGTGGCGGCGCTCGTGCTGTTCGCAAATCTCGGCAAGCCGCGGCTGTGGGATCGAGACGAGCCGCGCAACGCGCGGTGTGCGGCGGAGATGCTTGCCCGCGGCGACTGGATCGTGCCGACGTTTAACGGCGAGCTTCGCGCGCACAAGCCGGTGCTGCTGTATTGGTTGATGCTCTCGTCTTATTCGGCGTTTGGGGAAACGGAGTTCGCTGCGCGGTTGCCGTCGGCCATGCTGGGCGTGGCGACGGCGCTAATGGCGATGACGATGGGGCGGCGGCTGTTTTCGCCCCGCGCGGGGCTGTGGGCGGGTGTGATTCTCGCTACCTCGTTGAGCTTCGACATCGCGGGCCGCGCGGCGACGCCGGACGCGGCGCTGTTGTTCTGCGTAACCGGGGCGATGGCGATCTTCGTGCGGGCAGCCCTTCCGTCTAGAGACCGAACGATCGAAAGCGGCGCGAATGAAGCTTCGTTCAAAATGCCTGGTTTGCTCGGATGGAGCGGCGTGTACGTGATGCTCGGTCTGGCCGCGCTGGCGAAGGGTCCCGTCGGCGTGGTGCTCGTCGTGGCGATTCTGGGGACGTTCTTGCTCGTTGCGTCGGGTGGCGATTCAGGTTTCGTCGCCAGATTTCATCCGCGGCGCGTGCTCGCGGCGGCTTGGAGAATGCGGCCCTTCGCGCTCGTCGTTGTTGTGGCGGCGATCGCGGCGCCGTGGTACGTCGCCGTACACGTCGCGACGGACGGCGCGTTCAGCGACGAGTTCTTCCTGCGCCACAACTTCGAGCGGGCGACGAGCGCGATGGAAGGGCATCGTGGGCCGATCGTGTATTATCTCGGCGCGGCGTTGGTTGGGTTCTTTCCCTGGTCGATCCTGGCCGTGCCGCTGGCGCTCGAGTCGCGTCGCGCGCTGCGCGAGGGAGGGCGAGACGCGCTGGCCGTGAAGTTCGCGCTGTGTTGGGCCGGCGTGTGGATCGCCGCGTTCTCGGCCGTAAGCACGAAACTGCCGAGCTACATTACGCCGGCGTATCCGGCGCTGGCGTTGCTTGCGGGACTGTACGTCGATCGGTGGCTCGACGGGCGAGCGGCATCGGCGGCAAGATGGATGCCGCGGGCGCTGGCGGCGCTCTCGGTGGCCGGGGTTGGACTGGGCGTCGGGCTTCCGCTCGTTGCGCGGCGGTATTTGCCCGGCGACGAGGTGCTCGGATTGGTGGGTCTCATTCCGCTCTTTACGGCCGCAGCGGCGTGGTGGCAGCTGCGGCAACAACGGACGCGCGCGACGGCGACGACGCTGGCGGTCGGGGCGACCGCCTTCGTCGCGTTCGTCTTGGGGTTCGCGCAGGTGCGGATCGATCGGCGGCAGACAAGCGAGGAGATCGCGGCGTTCGTGCGCGGCGACGCCGACGGACCGCCGACGTTCGTTGCCTTCCGCGATTTGGAGCCGAGCATGGTGTTCTACGCGCGGCAGACGGTTCCGACCGTCTTCGAGCCGGCGGAAGCGGCCGAGGTATTCGAGCGAACCAGCCAGGCATATTTGCTCGCCAGCGGCGACGCGGTCGAGGAACTACGGCGACGGCTTCCGGGGGACGTCGAAATCGTCGCCCGGCGGCCGAAGTTTTTGGAGCCGGGCGAGTTGGTGGTGTTCGGCCGCACGCGGGAGACGGTTGCGCGGCGGCGTTCGGAAGCGGCCGCGCACACGGCAAAGTCGCCGGCGAACGAGCGCCGGTGAGTAGTCGAGGATCCAAGCGAGGATGGCATGTCGAATCGCGTTTGCTGGCGGTTGCTTGCGGCGGTTGCATTCTTGGCGTTCGGGCGCGGGAGCGGCGCGGACGAGTTGTGCGACGTGCCCGCCGCGTGGCTGCACGACGCGGAATTGCGCGACGTGCAGTTCGTCGACGCGGAGCACGGTTGGGCAGTGGGCGCGCTTGGGGTCGTGTGGCGGACCGAGGACGGCGGAAAGGTCTGGCATTTGGCAAGGACGCCCGTTGCGTGCCGGCTCGAGACGGTGTCGTTCGCGGATGCACAGCGGGGTTGGATCGCGGGGGGCGACGCGATGCCCTACGTGCATACGAGCCGCGGCGTGGTGCTCGCGACCGTCGACGGCGGCCGCACGTGGACGAACGAATTGCGGACCGATCTGCCGCGAATTTGGAAGCTGCAGTTGCGCGGCGAAGCGGGTTGGGCATTCGGCGAGGCGTCGGCCCTCTACGGCGGCGGCATCTTTACGACGCGCGACGCGGGCCGCACTTGGGCGGCCGCCGTGCCGGACGAGGCGTTGCCGGCGTGGACCGCGGCGGACAGTCCGCGGGGAGATTTTGCCGTCATCGCTGCGGCGAACGGCGTGTATGGCGTCGCGCCGGGTGGACGCGCGAAGCTGGCGGCGGGACCGGCGCTTGCGGTGAGCCGACCGAGGCGGATCGAGTTCGCCGATGCGACCGACGGTTGGCTCGTGGGCGACCGCGGGCTGCTGTTGCGCACGCGCGACGGCGGCGAGACCTGGCAGGATATGCGCGAGCGGCTGCCGGACCGCGCCGGGCGGCATTTCGACCTTCACGCGCTCGAAGTTCGAGGGCGCGACGTGTGGATCGCCGGCTCGCCGGGAACGCTCGTCTGGCATTCGGCCGACGACGGCGAAACGTGGACCGCGCGGCCGACCGGTCAGACTGCGCCGATCGAGGCCATCGCGTTCGTCGATCGTCATCGCGGTTGGGCCGTGGGCGCGCTGGGCCGAGTTCTGGCGACGCGCGACGGCGGTCACCGGTGGCGCGGGCAACTCGGCAGCGCCGAGCGCGCGGCATTGCTGGGCGTTCACGCGACTAGCGAGGACGTGCCGCTGGCGGCATACGCGCAATCGGAAGGCAACGACGGGTTCCTCGCCCATGCGATCGTGATGCACGAGCCGTATCGTTCGGCGGGGCGCGAGTCGCAAGACGCGGCATCGCGGCGGTTCTGCGATGCGCTCGCGGCGGTCGGCGCATCGGGCGAGACGGCGTCGCGGTTTCCACTACCGGAGGACGCGGCGCTGTGGTCGACGGCGGCGCTCGTCGAAGCTTGGAATCAAGCGAGCGCACGCGGCGACGCCGACGCCATGACGCAGTACGAGGAGTTGCTCGTGCGGGCGATTCGCACGTGGCGGCCCGAGGCGATCGCGACGCACGATCCCGCGAACGCGGCGGGCAAGGTTTCGCTTCGCGCGCTCGTCGCGTCGGCCGTGCTCAACGCGACGCAGAAGGCCGCCGACCCGCTGGCGTATCCCGAGCAATTGGCGCAGGCGGGGTTGAGGCCGTGGCGCGTGAAGCGGGTCTTCGGCGCGCTGCCGCCGGGTGAACCGGGGCCGATCGAGTTGCCGCCGACGAAGGTTGCTCCGCGGCTGGGCTTGGCGCTGGGCGAAGCGATTCGGCCGGCGCTCGGCATGCTCGAAGCGGAGTATCGGCCGGCGGAATCGGCGGCATTTCGCACGCTCGTGGACCACGCGCCGAATACTGGGGGGCGGCGCGAGTTCTTTGCCGCCGCGGCGAGCGAAGAAGCCCGCGATGCCCGCCGCGAGACAGATGTTTCCTCGCCGGCAAGCTTGTCGGCCGTGCAGCAGCGGCTCGTCGCGCGGCGCAACGCCCAAGGTATTCTCGCGCAAGCCGCGAAAAACCGCACCAGCACGCTGGGTTGGCTCGGGCAACTCGACGCGCTCGCCACGGGGCTCGACGACGAGGGGACGGCGGAGGTCGTGAGGCAGCTCGCGGATCAGTTTGAAACGAGCGGCCAATGGGAGACGGCGGCCGAAGCGCATCGCGTGATTACGCAGCGGTATGCGAAGACGCCGCTGGGACCGCCGTCGCTGGCGTGGTTAGTCGCGTACGAGTCGAGTAGCGAGATTGCACTGCGCCGGCGGGCCAACCCGGGATATGCCGTGCGACCGGCATCGGCGGAAGAGGCTACGGCCGATGGTTCAGATCGCGAGGCGGCTGCCGGTTCGAGCCGCCGTGTGGGACCGCTCTTGGCGCTTGTGGCTCAGGCCGATGCACGGTTTGCGGCCGAGGCGGAGATTCGATTTCCGCTGGCGGCAATCGAACGGAACGCCGCCAGCGGACGCGCGAGCAGCAACGGGGCGGGTCCGTTCGCGGCGCTGGCGGATTTGCGGCTCGGCGAAGCGTGGTCGCGGCTCGCGGCGGCGGAAAAATGGCGCGAGGCGCGACACGGCAAGCCGCCCGTCGCCGTGTGGCGATGTGGCACGACGGCGGAAAAGCCGTATCTCGACGGCAAGCTCGACGACAAGCTCTGGCAGCAGGCGACACCGATCGCGCTTGCGGGTGTCGCCGGGGGCGACGTGCGTTGGACTCGCGACAGTGAGTTCCTGTTTGTCGCCGGACGGTTTTCCGTCGTCCGCGGCACGCCGCCGCAAACGACCATCAAGCCGGCCGCCGGTCGCGACGCCGACTTGAGCGATGCGGACCGGGTTGAGCTGGCAATCGACGTCGACCGCGACTACGCGACGTGGTTCTCGCTCGCCGTGGATGCGAGCGGCCGCACCAACGACCGTTGCGGCCGCGACGCGACCTGGACTCCGCAGTGGTTCGTTGTGACCCGCGAGGCGGACGCAGCGTGGACGTTCGAAGCGGCGATTCCGCTCTCGGAGCTTTGCCGACCGGCGCCTGAATCCGGCGGGCATTGGTCGGTGGCCGCGCGGCGCTTGACGCCGGGGGTGGGCGTGCAATCGGCGAGCAATGAAACGGCCCTGCGCGTGGGACCGGCGGCGTTTGGGTGGATCGAGTTCGAGTAACGCCGATCGATTACGCTTCGCCCCAGGCGGTCTCTCGGTTTGCCCACAATCGCTCGAAGAACGGCCGCTGCCGCCGTTCGATGCAGTCGGCCGAATAGAGCCGCTCGGCGAGCCAGTAGACGCCGCGGCGAAGCTCGTCGACGGTCATCCGCGCCGGGCGGTAGTTCACGTCGAACAGCGTGCAAAGATCCCAACGCCGCGGCTCGATCAGCCGCCCCTCGGCCAGGAACCGCTCGTACAGCGGCGTGCCGGGAAACGGCGTGAGCACGGTGATCTGCACCTCGTAGAGCGGGATTTCCAGCGCGAACTCCAGCACGTGCTCGAACACGTCCGGTCCGTGGGCGTCGAGGCCGAGGATGAAACAGCCGTTGACGGTGATACCGTGGTCTTGTATTCGCCGGACGGCGTCCTTGGCGGTCGCCCAACGCCTGGCCTTGAAGTTTGCGTGCAGTTCCATGCCTTCGAGCGATTCCTGCTCGGGACTTTCCAGACCGATGAGCACCTGGCGGCAGCGCGAGCGCCGCAAGAGCCGCAACAGCTCGTCGTCGTCGGCGACCGACACGTCCGTTTCGGTGAACCAATTGACGCCGAGCGGAATCAACTGCCGGCACAGCTCCTTGCCCCAGTCCTTGTCGACGAACGTGTTGTCGTCGGCCAGTTCCACGAACGGCCGCTTGCGAAACCGCTTGAGCGCCTCGATGTCGCGGCGGACGTGCTCGACCGGTCGCTTGCGATATGACTTCGTCAGCATCACCGTCGACGCACAAAAGTCGCATCGCCAAGGACAGCCCCGCGACGTTTGCACCGTGAAGCGGTTATACGCCCGCCCAGCGAGCAAGTCGTACCGCGGCACGGGGAGCGTGCGCACGTCGACGGATGGAAAGTCGCCGGCCCGCCACAGGCGCCGGTCGACGTTGCCTGCGGCGAGCGCTTCGACGAGCCGGGGCCACGTTTCTTCCGCTTCGCCGACGAGCACGAAGTCGGCATGCGCGAGCGCCTCGTCGGGCTCGACGGAGGCATGCAATCCGCCGATCGCCACGCGCACGCCCGCCGCGCGCAGCCGATCGGCGATCGCGTAGGCTTCGAACGCTTGGGCAGAGAACGTGCTGATGGCCACGAGATCGCTATCGTAAAGCTCGGCGGGTTCCGCCCTGTCGCGATCGGCTTCGTAGTAGCGGAGATCGTGTCCCTCGGGCGTGACGGCCGCGAGATACAACAACCCCAGGCTCGGCAACGACGCCACGACTTCGCCCCGCCGGATCACGCCGGGCAGCGTCAGACCGAGCGCAAGCAGGTCTGGATCGTGTGCCCGCAGCCCGCTCATCGCCAACAGGCCGATCTTCATTCGGGCGCTCCCGAGAGTGTCCACGCCGCGGCGAGTATCAACGCTGTCACCGGAATGAAGAACAAATGTCGGCACCGCTTGTCGTAGCCAGAGAGAAAACAGACCGCGGGCATGGCGATTCCGCCGACGACGAACGCGATCGAGGCGGCCCGGCCTTGCCACATCGACTCGTCGGGCCAGGGCGAATAGCTGAACGCGACGTTCATCGTGCCGAGCGCCGCAAGGGCAATGTGACCGAGCCGCACGATCCGCCGCCGAAACGAAGTATAGCCGCCCCAGAAATCCTCGCGATGAAAGAACAGGCCGATCGCCGCGCCGGTGACGAACGCGGCGAGCACGAGGCTCCAGCCGGCCGTCCAGTTCAGAGGATGGTGTACGTGCGTCATGAACCGCCGTTGGGATCGGCCGCCTTGGGTTTCGCCGTTTCGCCCGCGGCCTCCGCCTCTTCGTAACACGCCGCGAGCTCGATCAGCATCGCTTCGAGCCGTTTGTAGTATTCGGCCTCGCCGAGTGCTTGCTTTTGAGCGCGGAGGCGCGCGATGCGGATTTCGATCGCATCGCGCATTGCCGCCAGTTCCGCCGGCATCGCCTGCTCCTGGCCGCCACGGACGAGCACGAACCTCGCGGCGAGTTCCCCGTCCGCCGACGCGCCCGACTTCGCTTGCCGCACGGCCCGAAACCCGCGGAACCAGTCGGCCGGCGTTCCCAACCCGTCGCCGTTGTCGTCGAGCAGCGAGTGCTCCGTCGCGAGCCGCGCTTCTTGCTTGTAGAATTCGGCCGTCCGCGCGGACGCGGCCAGGTACTCTTCCAAGAGCGACGTTTGCTGGTCCTTGTCCAAATCGAGCGCCGCGTCGCCGATCGCCGCGGACATGTAGTCGCCGAACCGCGCGAAGTTGTATTGGGCGCCGCTCTTGGTCGCCGCGACGATCGCCCGGTTTGGACCGGAAAGCCGATTGATGAATGGCCCGCTTGCGGAGGCGCAGTTCACGATTGCTAGCGGCGACTCGACGTCCTTGAGCCAGTCGGCCAATTCGTCCGCGGTCACGTCGGCGCCGCGGAGGTTGAACTTTGCCTTCTTTCCGTCGAATGTGCCGTGGCCGATGAGGACGATCCACGTCTGGCGACTGACGTGCGCGCCGCGAGCGGCGATTTTGGCGATGGCTTCGCGGAGTGCGTCGCGATCGGCCTGCGGCGGCGCTTCGGTCGAGACCGTCGAAGCGTTCTCTGGAGTTTCGCCGGCAAAAGGTGCTTCGTGCGGCCCGACGGCAAGGAACTCGGCATGGCCGCGCTCCGACGCCGCTTTCCAGCGCGCGGCCCATTCCGCAAACCGTTTTCCGTACTCGTCGCTCCCTGCCGCGCCGACGACGACGATGACCGTCGCCGCGTTGTCGTCCGGCGTTTCCGTCGCGTGCGCAACAGCAGCGGCCGCGAGCCGCGCGGCCAAAACCAACGCTACCATCGAAAGCCAGCGAGTCATCTCAAGGCAACCCTTTCCACCGCCGTAATCCCCATTCGCAAACGAGCAAACCGACGACCGCGAAGAACATCGCCCAGCGATGCCACACCGGATAGATTACCGGCTCGGTGATCGGGATTTTGCGGTTGGGCAACGTTTCGACGAATTCGTCGAGCGCGTCGAGTTCGAGCACTTCGCCGCCGGTCTCTTGGGCGATCCGCTCCAACAGCGCCCGATTCGGCGTTAGCGTGCGAAACTCGTCGGCCGCCGGCTCCGCAGTCCAGCCGATCGTCCGCCGGCCGATTTCGCTCGCGTCGGCCGCGGCGGCGACGACTTCCGCCCGATACGGACCGGCCGTCCGCGGCACGTACGTCGCCGCATACACGCCGGACGTTGCGTCGACCGGCTCGGCCGCCAGTTCGATCGGTTCCGCGTCGGGCGGCGTCACGGTCACACGAACTGCGGCGTTGTCGAGCGGTTTGTACGCTTCGTCGAACGCCTTGACGAGCACGCGCACCGGCTGGTTCGGGTCGTCTTCGTCGCGCTCGGCGCTGGCTTCGACCCGCTTCGGCGTTTCCGCCACGAGCCACCGCACCGCTTGCCGCCATGCCCGGGCCGGCTCGGCGTCTTCGTGCGACTTGCGTCCTACGTGCCATCGCCATACGTCGCCGACGAGCAGCGCCGCCGCCCGTCCCCGGCCGAACCGCTGCACGACGAGCGCCGGCGACACCGAACCGTCCTCATTTTTCGCGCGCGCGAGCACGCTCGCGCCCGGCTTGATCGCGCTGACGCGATTGAGCGTCTTGAACGCCGGCATCTCGGCGAGCCGCTTGAGTTCCTCTTCTTCGGTCGAGCGCACGCGAACCCACGGTTGCAACCAGCCTTCGCGCGTCAGGTCGAGGCGATGTGCCTGCTCGGCGTTCGCCCCGCCGCCGCGGTCGACGTACACCGGCAGCATTTCGCCGACGAGCGTGCGATCGTATTTGCCTTTGACGAACGATTCCTGCCCGCCGAGCATCAGCAAGCCGCCGCCGCGCTGTCCGACGAATTCCTGGAGCAGCGTCTGTTGGTCGGCGGTGAAGAACTCCGCTTCCACGTCGTCGAGCACGACCGCGTCGTAACGGAACAACTCGTCGGCCGACTTCGGGAATCCGGCTTTTAGCTCGTTCTGGTCCTCCGTCCCTAAGCGGACGAGAACCGGCTCGTCGTAGCGCTCGACTTCTTCGCCGCCGGCCTCGGAAAAGCCGCCGAAGAGCGGATTGGCGTTGCCGTCGCGATCGCGGAACTTGAACCGCGGCTCGCGGTTGGCGATCCGCACGAGTCCGACGAGCGCGACTTCCGGATCGTCGGCGACCGCGCGCCTCAAGAACTTGAATTCCCAATTCGGCCGCCCCGAGACATAGAGCACGCGATACGGCCCGCCTCCGCGATCCACCGCGGCGAACCGCACGTTGTTCTCAAGCGTCGCCTCCCCGAGCCCCTCGCCCCGCGCCCCGCTCCCCTCACCCCGCACCGTGTAAAACGCCACACCGTGCGCCTCCGGCTTCACCTGAAACCGCACGGCGAACGGCTTGCCATCCTCGACGCCGGCGATCACCTGCCGTTCGAGCCGCTGCTGCCTCTCGTCGAGCAACTCGAAGGCCACGTCCTCGCCCGCATACCCGTGACAGACGATTTCTGCGGCAACGTTCACGGGCGCGGCCTCGAAGTTCGTTTGGCTGACCGTCACCCGCGTCACGCTAAGATCCTTCGCCGCCGCGTCGGCGCCGAGCACGACCGGATAGACCGGCGGCAGCGTGGTCCAATCGCGCGACCCACCGTCGAGGTCCGTGGCGTTGCCGTCGGTGAAGAGCAGAATGCCCGCCGATGGCCGATCGGCATACCGCCGCGCGACTGACTCGAGCGCCCCGGCGATCGCCGAACCGGTTCCGTCGGCCGTCAACTCGTCGAACTCCGCGACGGGACGAGTCCGCCGATCGAACAGGTATCGCCGCACGTCGAAGTCTTGCGCGAGTCGCGTAAGCCACTCGGCGTCGCCGGCCAGTTGCTGCTTGAGCCGGTCGCCGCGCGTCGCGTCGCTGCCGGCTTCGCGCACGCGCAGGCTTTGGCTGTTGTCCGCGAGCACGACGAACAGGTTGGCACCCGGCACGGGCTTGGTATCGCTTCGCTGCGGTTCCAAGAGGATCAACACGAGCAGCACGACGGCCAGCAGCTTCAAAGCCCCGCCGACCCAGCGAACCCACGGCGCGACCTGAGCCCGCAGATAACCCCACGCGAGCGCAGCGGCGAGCGCGGCGACCATCGCGATCGCCGGCGTTTGCCATTCGGGCGCGGCCCAGACGTTCGGCAACTCGATCATTCTCCGGCTCCGAGTTCTTCGTAATATCGCCGGACCTGCTCCTCGAATTCCGCCGGGACGGGATCGCGGTCGATCGGCACGAGCGCCTCGCCCGCGCTGCGGCGAAGCAACTCGTCGGCCACTCGCCGCTGCAATTCGGCCAGCGGCTCGGCCACACGCTCGCGCACGATGTCCCAATTCGGCGGCGCGCTATGCCGCTTGACTTCCTTGCGGATGTCCTTGGCTTGCTCGCGAATCCGCGCCGCCTCGGCCCGCAACTCCGGATCGGCGATCATCTCTTCCACGTCGCGCAGGCGGTCGGACCAGTCAAGGAAATCCTCGCCGGCGATCGGCGCAGCGGGGCGCATCGCGCGGTCGTCTCGGCGATCGAGAAACTCGTCGAGTCCGCCGCCGCCCGCCGCGGTGCGGTCATCGCTCTGGCGACGCGGACCGTTGCGGTCGCCGCGATTGCGCTCGGCGGCTTGACTCGAAGCACGCTCGGAGTCGTGCGCCTGATTCTCCTGCGAAGTCGTATCGGGATTCGCCTGGTCACCTTCGCGCGGTTCGCCTTGGCGCGGTTCGCCTTGTTGAGGCTCCCCATTAGGCTCTTCTTCACCGCGCTGTCCTCGACCGGGTTGTTGTTCGCCCCGTTGTTGCTCGCCCCGTTGTTGCTCGTCCCGTTGTTGCTCGCCCGGCTGGCGGTTGCCGCGCTGGCCCTCGGTTTGTTGCTCGTTACCCCGTGGCTGGTCGCCTGGTTGTTCGCCGCTCTGGCGATTGCCGCGTTGTTGCCCTGCGTCTTGCGGCGGCTCGCCCTGTTGGTCGCGTTGCTGCTCGTCGCGCGAATTATTTCCGCGGGGCGACTGCCGACCGTCCGGTTGTTCCCCGGAGCGATCCCCTTGGAGTTGACGTTCAGGGTCTTGTGGGTTGCCGTTTTGGGCATTGTCTTCGCGACTTCGCCCCTCGTCCGCTTGGCGCTCGTTCTGCTCGCGGCTTGCTCGGGGCGCTTCCGCGTCGCCACTTTCGCGTGTGAGTTCCCCTTCGAGCTGCTCGTTGAGCGTCTGCAGTTCTTCGAGCGCCCGCTCGAGAACTTCCGCGTCGTTGCCGAGCACGCTTTCTGCCGCCCGATCCACGTCCTCGCGCAAGCGCGAGATGCCGCTACGAGCCTGCTGCTCTTCGCTCTGGGCGTCGTCGATCAAGCCGCGCTCGAGCGACTGCTCCGCCGACGAGAGTGCCCGCGCCGGGTCCTGCCGCCGATTTTCGCGGATGGAGTCGTACAACTTCTCGGCGAGCAACGGTTGCGCCGTCTCCGCTTCCTCGACGGTTTGCCGCATCCGTTCGAGCAACTCGGCGAGCCGCTCCTGCTGCCCCCGCAACTCCTCGGCGATCTGCGGCCGCTCGTCGCCGTCGTCGAGCCGCCGCGAGGTCGCTTCTTCATCTTCGACCCGCGCAAGCCGCTCGGAAAGCGCCTGCTCGCGATCGTCGAGTTCGCGGGCTTGCTCGCGCATCTGCCGCACGTCTTCGGCGAACTGCCCGCCCGTCCGCTCTTGGAACTGATCGCGCAGCTCGTTCAACTCGCGCTCCGCCCGTTCGCCTTCGGCGGCCGCTTGCGTCACCATTCTCTCGCGCAGC
>QEVJ01000163.1 GCA_003576845.1 Planctomycetota bacterium | reverse complement strand
GAATGTCAACGAAGTAGGTCTTCACTACATCGCATTCCGCCGTCACACCACCCATCAACATTCGACTTACGTCCAATCTCAGCCCCAAAAAACCCAAAAACGACGCCCAACTCTCTAGCTTGGGCTAATTCCGCACGCTTGCGGTTTCCGTCGCGGGCGCCGAATTGGGCGTTGCGACGGCCGGTTTGCGCGACGCGGCGGCGACGGCTTCGGCGAAGCTGATCTGCCGGCCCGGCAAACCCGCGGCGAGTTGGCGGAAGACGTACTCGACCGTTTCGTCGACGACGTCGGCCTGAATGACGAGGAGCTCGCCCGGCTGGACCATCGCGAGCGCGGTTTCGACAGACTTGACCGCGCCTTGGACTTCGGAAATCTCCTTGGCCCGGCCGCCCTTGCTGGCGCCCTCGCGGAAGAGCCGCATGATCTCGCCCGGAGCGCGGCCTCGGAGGTAGTGGTCCTCGTACAAAACCACGCGGTCGAAGCCTTCGGCCAGCAACTCGCCCTGGCGGATCAGGTCCTCATCGCGGCGATCGCCGGCGGCGGAGTAAACGACCGTTCGGCGATGGTGCGGGAACTGGGAGAGCGTTGCGATCAATGCCCGGAGCGATGACGCGTTGTGGCCGTAGTCGATGACGACGGTGGCGCCGTTGATCTCCAGGAGATTGAATCGGCCGGGGACGGTTTTCACGTCGCTGCCGAACGTTTCGACGCCGTCGCGGAGTAAGTCGAGCGGAAGGTTCAGGCACCACGCGGCGGCGGTGGCGGCGAGGGTGTTTTCGACTTGGAACCCAATCCGCCCGCCGTGCGTGAGCGGGACCTGATCGAGCGCGGTGAGCACGGTCTCGGTTGAGCCGTCGGTGAGGACGATCTGTCCGTCGCGGGCCAGTACCGCGCGGCCCCCTTTCGCGCGGTGGGCCACGACGACTTCGTTGTGCGGATTTGTCGAAAAAAAGCAGACCTTGCCCGGGCATTTCTCGGCCATCGCGGCGACGAGCGGGTCGTCGGCGTTGAGCACGCCGTAGCCGTCTTTTTGGACGACGTCGACGATGCAGCGTTTGACCTTGGCGAGCTTGTCGAGCGTGCCGATGTCGGCCAGGCCGAGGTGATCGCCTTCGCCGATATTCGTCACCACGGCCACGTCGCACAGATCGAAACCGAGGCCGGCGCGAAGGATGCCGCCGCGGGCCGTTTCCAGTACCGCGATGTCCACCGTCGGGTTCATCAGCACGCTGCGCGCGCTTTGCGGGCCGCTGCAATCGCCCTTATCGACGCGGCGGCCGTCGATGTAGATCCCGTCGGTGCAGGTCATGCCCACCTTGCGGCCCGTCGCACCCATCAGGTACGCGACGAACCGCGTCGTCGTCGTCTTGCCGTTCACGCCCGTGACCGCGGCGATCGGGATGCGGCCGTTTTGCCCTTCGGGAAACAGCGTGCCGACGATCGCTTCGCCGACCGGGCGGGCCGTTCCCGAAGAAGGATGCAGGTGCATTCGCAGGCCGGGCGCGGCGTTCACTTCGACGATGATTCCGCGGAGCTCTTCGAGCGGGCGTGTAACGTCGAGGGCCACCATGTCGACGCCGGCGATGTCCAGCCCAATCATTTTCGCGGCATCCACGGCGCGGGCGGCGACTTCCGGATGGATTTCGTCGGTTACGTCGGCCGCGGTTCCGCCCGTGCTGAGGTTGGCATTGCGGCGAATGAGCACCTTCGCATCGGCGGGCGGGATCGACTCGGGCGTGTAACCCTGGTCGGCGAGCACGCCAAGCGACACGTCGTCGAGCGGGATCTTGCTCAAGCACGTCGCATGGTCTTCGCCGCGGCAAGGGTCTTGATTGATGACGTCGACAAGTTGCGCGATCGTGTGCAGGCTGTCGCCGACGACGTACGGCGGCTCGCGGCGCGCGGCGGCAATGACCTTATCGCCGATGACGAGCAGCCGATAATCGGCCCCGGGCGCGAATCGCTCGACGACGACCGTGCGCTCTTGCTGGCGAGCCGCGGCATAGGCGGCGACGATTTGCTCACGCGTCGTGAGGTTCGTCGCGACGCCGCGGCCCTGGTTGCCGTATTGCGGCTTGACCACGACGGGGACGCCGATCTCTTCCGCGGCCGCCCAGGCGTCCTCGGCGCTTTCGACCGGCCGGCCTTCCGGCACGGGCACACCGACGGCGGAAAGCAACTGGCGGGTAAGTTCTTTGTCCTGGGCGATCGATTCCGCAATCGCGCTCGTGCGGTCGGTCTCGGCGGCGCAAATCCGCCGCTGCTTCGAGCCGTAGCCCAACTGCACGAGGCTGTCTTTGTTCAGGCGGCGGACGGGTATGCCGCGCGCCAGCGCAGCTCGAACGATCGAGCCGGTACTCGGTCCGAGCCGGACGTTTTCGTAGAGCGACTTGAGGCGTTTGACTTCCGCGGCCACGTCGAACGGTCGGTCGTAAACCGCCGCCAGACACAACTCCAAACCGGCGTTCAAGCACGCTTTGCTGAATTCTTCTTCGACGTACTCGATGGCGACTTTGTAGACGCCTTCTTCCGACGATTCGCGAGCGCGGCCGTAACCGACGGCGCAACCGGCGAGCGAAGAGAGCTCGAGCGTGACGTGCTCGAGAATGTGGCCCATGTAGGTGCCGTCGCGAAGCCGCTCGAAGAATCCGCCGCGATAGCCCAATCCGCAACGGTGCTCGATCATCGTCGGGAGCCACGCCATCAGCCGGTCGTTGAATCCGGCGATGGCATTCGACGGCGAGTCCTTCAACTCTTGCAAGTCCACCCAAGCTTCCAAGACGGGAAAGTTCGCCCAAATGTTCGGACCGCGAAGCGCCAAAACCTTGCGGATTTCCATGATAATTTGCTCGATGTCGCCTGGACTTGGAGGGCTGGGTAAGAGGGTGGGCTTGAAGCGTAACCGTTGCGTCAAGCGCTGCGATTAGCTACGCGAAAGGCAATGTAGTGGTTCTCGCGATTCAACATATTGTCGGACGTTTCCTTCGTCGCGGATGAACCGCCGCGAGTTCGATTGCGCGGACGAAACAAGTCGTCCAGGGTCGCGAAACTGGGGAAGTTCCGACCGGGCCGCTACAATGCGGAAAACGCCAAGAATGACGTAACAGAGAGCGATGTTCCGTAGGGTGGCGGTTGGCGGGCGTTACGTGATTGCTGCCATGCAAAGATTGCCGGACGACGCTCCCGTGCAAAATTCCCTGCACTTGTCCGGCGCGGCACAGCCCTGTCGAACCGCGAATATCTATGCTATCGTAAGCGGCGCGGACCCGTCGTCAATATGCAGGTCTGCCGTTCGCGGGAAAATTCGGGGCCGCGCGCCGGAGTGCGGCGGCTATCGGCGAGGTCTGTCCGGAGAATTCCGATTTTGACGGCTGCTACGGATGCTCCGCCGCTTTCGGATCACCCCCGCGGAAACGAGCTGCGCTCAGGTTTCGCCGCCGGCGAGGCTGTCTTAGCAACATTCGTGCCAGACCTCAACGAGCGCCTGGCCTTCGACCGCTCGGCGGCCGTGGTACTGACGAATCGCGGTTTGTGGGCCCTTGCGGACGGCTCTGCGGCTTCGCAAGCGAACCACCAATTGGAGTGGCAATTCTGGCCGCTCTCGGGCGATGTCCGTCTGCTGATCCGCGATGCCGACGCGGTCGGATCGCTCGAACTTCACGGCCCGAGCGGCCGTTTGGTGCGGTGGCGGTTTTCCGCCGCAGAGCGGGGCGCGGCGCAGCGCTTCGCCGAGCGCGTGGCGTTCGAGCAGACGCACCCGGGCGGTGCGGCAGCGACCGCGGCATCGGTCTGTCCGAGTTGCGGCGGGATCATCCTGGCGGAGGACGGCTACTGCAAGTCGTGCGCGATCGAGCCACCGCCGCCGCCCGTTTCGACGTTGCTGCGGCTGTCGCGGTTTGCCAGGCCGCAGTGGAAACTGATCGCGCTGGGGTTGTTTCTGACGCTGGCGGCGACCGGTTCGGGACTCGTGCCGCCGTACTTGACGATGCCCCTGGTCGACGACGTTCTCGTGCCGTTTGAGCGCGGCGAACCGTTCCGCCGCGAATTGGCGATTTTGTGCTTGAGCGGATTTCTCGGCGCGGCGCTGTTTTCCTGGGCGCTTGGATGGGCGCGGAAGTACGTGCTGGCGTATGCGAGCGAGCGAACGGCCGCCAATTTGCGGACGCAGACTTATGCCCAGTTGCAGCGGCTGTCGCTCGAATTCTTCGGCGGCAAGCGGACCGGCGACCTGATGTCGCGCGTCGGCAGCGACACCGATCGGATCAACAACTTTCTCGCGATCAACGTCGTCGATTTTCTCAATAACGTCGTGATGATGCTGCTCACCGCGGGCATTCTGATCTCGATCAGTTGGAAGCTCGCGCTCGCGACGCTCGCGCCGTTTCCCTTGATCGTGTATCTCGTGCATCGCGTGCGGACGCCGCTAAGGCGCGGGTTTCGCCGGGCTTCGACCGCCTGGGGCCACATGACCAGCGTGCTGGCCGACACGATTCCCGGCATCCGCGTGGTCAAGGCGTTCGCTCAAGAAGGCCGCGAGGTGGACCGTTTCGTCGAGGCGAACGATCGCGTGCTGGAAGTGAACGATTGGGTCAATCGGCTGTGGTCGTTCTTCGGCCCGCTCGTCGTGTTTCTGACCGACTGCGGTATTTTGATCATCTGGATCAGCGGCGTGTACTTTATCTTTCGCGGCGAAATCACCGTCGGCGTGCTGCTGGCGTTCATCGCCTACATTTCGCGGTTCTACGCGCAGATCGAGCAGATGATCTTCATGGTGTCGGCCACGCAACGGGCGGCGGCGTCGTCGCAGCGGTTGTTCGAGATTCTCGATCGCGTGCCGAGCGTCGCGGAACCGGTGAATCCCGTCCCGCTGGCTCGGCCGAAGGGCTGCATCGAGCTCGTCGACGTGCGGTTCAAGTACGGCACGCGCGAGGTCCTGCACGGCATCAATCTGCGGATCGAACCGGGAGAAATGGTCGGCTTGGTCGGGGCCAGCGGCGCGGGCAAGAGCACGCTCATCAATTTGATCTGCCGATTTTACGACGTGGCGTCGGGAGCGATCTTGCTCGACGGCACCGATATTCGCTCGCATTTGACGACCGAATATCGCAACCACATCGGAATCGTGCTCCAAGAGCCGTTTTTGTTCTACGGCACCGTCGCCGAGAACATTGCCTACGGTCGGCCGAATGCCACGCGCGACGAAATCGTTGCGGCCGCACGAGCGGCGCGGGCGCACGAGTTCATCTTACGCTTGACCGACGGTTACGACTCGATCGTGGGCGAGCGGGGGCAGGCGCTCTCCGGCGGCGAACGGCAGCGGATTTCGATCGCCCGGGCGCTCTTGATCGACCCGCGGATCTTGATTCTCGACGAAGCGACATCGTCGGTCGACACGGAAACGGAGCGGGAGATTCAAGCGGCGCTCGAAAACCTCGTCCAAGGCCGCACGACCATTGCGATTGCCCACCGGCTCAGCACGCTGCGGCGGGCAAATCGGCTGGTCGTGCTGCAAAACGGGCAAATCGCCGAAATCGGCAGCCACGACGAGCTGCTGGCCAAGGACGGCGCTTACGCACGGCTGCATCGGGCACAACTCGAATTGGCGCACGGCCGCGGCGTCTAGCGCACGGGGGAACTCGGTTCGCAATTACCGCAGCCCGTCGGCCAAGGTTTTGGGGAGACTGCCGTGCACGGGCTTCGCGGGCGGTTTCGGCTGACTTGCGGGATCGGGTTTCGCTGCATCGGCGACGGGGCGTTGGGCTGCATCGCGGGCAGGATTGTTCTTCGCGGCGTCGATTCTCGCGAGCAGATCTCGGGCGGCCTTTGCCCGCTGCGGATCGGCATGCGTCGTGAGCCGTTTCACGGTTTCAAGCCCGCGCTCGCCGCGTTTCGCCAGGCTATCGACCAGATACCAGTTTAGCGCGAACTCGATGTCGCTCTGGGCGATCTTGACCAGCGCGTCGAACGCGCCGTCACTCGGGTTTGCCGCGAGAGCATTGAGCAGCCATTGGCGCTCGGCGGCCTGCGACCGCCGCATCGCCATTTCGACGGCGAGTGCAACACGATCTCCGCCTTGGGCAAGAATGGCCACGACCTGTTCTTTTACGGCAGCAGAAAACGACTTGTCGGCGAGGACCCGGACGAGGCCGTGAACGTCGTCGCTCTTTCGCAATGTTTCGGCGACGATGGCGCCTTGCAGAAACTTGCTGGTTGTGTCGATTCGGTCCAGTTCGATCTTTCGTTCGGCTGCGGTTTGCTTCTCGCGTTTGGCCAACTCCCCCGCGATGCGCAGCAAGTCCAGAAGCTGGTCGGCGTCGGCATAAAGCGCGACGAGCCGCTGCTGGCCGTAGTCGCCGCGGAAGCGAATTGCGTCCTCAAGCACACACTTGACGGCAAAGCGATGGTCGTCGATGTGGGGAATGCATTCGGACATTCGCCGGGCGCGGATTTCGTGCATCTCCATCAGACAGTTGCCGCACCAACTTCTTGGGGACCAAGCGCGCCAGTACTTGAACGCCTGTAGATAGTCTCGTTCGTTCTGGTAATGTGCCGCCAGTCTTTGGAACGCTACGGAGCGCGTGTTGTCGGTATCCATCAGGTTCGTGCGCGTGTCCTCGGTCATTTCGAATTCGGCACAACGCTTGAGCCAATGGACGTATGACTTCGCATCTTGCTTCGCGCCGTATAGTTCGGCGAGCATGAGCATTGCCCGCGACGTAGTCGGGGACTTCGGGTAACGGTCGATGACCTCCTTTAGCAGAGCGGCGGAGCGGTCGCGGTTGCCTTGCTCGAAGTACGCGGATGCGACGGCGAGCATCGCCAGATCGAGACCGTCGCCATGCGGCGCGTCGCGTTTGCGGAGTTTCCTAAGCGTTGCGAGGGCCGTGTCGGCGTCTTCGCGGTCGAGATACCATGCAATCTTCTGGCGCAATCCCTGCGAGTTCTCGGCGGTTGGGGCTTTCAGGAACGCTTGCTGCGCGTCCACGATTCGCGGCTCGATGGAAACGGTCGGCGCTTTGTCGTAAGCGTCGGATTTGGTAGGTTCATCTCCGGCCGAAGTCGCACCGAAGGCGACAAGGGCGATGAAGGCGAGGCCGAGAACGTGCAGGGACGATTTTGGGTCGACGCGCGGCATGTGCCACCTCAATACCGGTGATGACACGGCGAGAATCGCCGCTGGTAACATCCTCGGTCGAATATTCGCATCGACGGAGCGCGGTTATTCCGCAATCATCCGGTGACCCGTAGCGATGGGCGACGACGCGGCTGGGACTTCGATCGCAAGCGCTTCGTCCAGGCATCGCGGCAGACTTCCGGGGGCGGGCTTGTGTTTCAGAACAGTTATGGACCGGCGTTCGTTTCGGCGTTTGCTTGTTTCCGCTTCGTATGATGCCCGACCGACGTTTCTAAGAAACTCCAGATTGCTTCTGGCAGCTTCTGCGCGATTGGGATTCGTGTGCCGCGCCAGGCGCGAAAGTGCCTTGATTCCATTGGGACCGCCATCGGCGACGTATTGAACGAGTACGTACTCGTTGTCGAATTCGGCATCGCTTTCGGCGAATTCGACTACTGCCCGATGGGCACAAGGCGACTCACTGTCCGCCAATACCTGCAATAGCATATCTCGATCATGAATTGGAGAAGTTGCCAGAGCAGTTCGCATCGTAGCGATGCCCTTGCTGCCGCAGCTTGCGAGCGCATTTGCGATATACGATTTAGCGGAATTCATCTCGGTCAGGAATTGCTTCAACAATTCGTCCGTGTCACCTTGTTGCCGAAGTGTTTCGGCCGCGAGGCATTCGCTTAAAAACTCGCTTGTCCTGTTTTTCTCATCATCGAACTGGGGAATCTTGCTCTCGCGTTCCCATCGCTCGAAATCCTTGGCAATTCGTGCCAAGTCGGCGAGTTGGCCGGCATCTCGATAGAGTGGAGCGATGAACGCGCGGGTGAAGCCATCGTCTCCTGCCGTGGCTTTCATTAAACAGAGTTTTACCAAGTGCTTATGTTCTGGCATTGAGGCGAGGCACCTACGAAGTGCAATCCGGCGCCAATACCAATGTTCAAAATAACCGGTGCCACATGAAGAGAATGATGACGTTGATTCATGGTGAGAATAGGCCCGAACAAAGTCACCCGCTTCCTCGTGCCAGTGGGCCAGTCGCCCATGGGCCAATGACTTCGCGTGTAGAATTTCGATGCGTGCTTCCTTCGATTCTGTGGCGTCGTCGAGGTCAAGGCATCGCTCAAGCCATTCTCGTTCTTTATTGGATTCGTTCTGTCCTGCGGCCAGGTCGGCAAAACCGAGCATAATCGAGCCGGCCATGGATGGCTGAGGATATGCTTCCAGCGCCTCTTCAAGCAGCACCCGGCATTGTTCGTAGTTCTTGTTCTCTCGACACACTTTTGCTACTTGGACATACGCGAAGTCGAGACCGTCGGTCTGCGTCGTGTCGGGCTTGCGGAGTTGTTTCAGCAGCGAAATCGCGGACTTGGAATCCAGCGATGCGATGTCGTAGCCGATGCCGACTCGGAGGTTTAGCGCGATGCGCTCCGCGGGGCCGGCGAGAAATCGCTTTTGATCCGAAGCGACGCGCTCCTCGACCCGTTTCTGTCGTTCTGCAGCGGTTTCAGCACTTCGAACATTCTCAGCGATTCCGTTGCACACAACAAACAGAATGAGACACGCAATATGTCGCAAGCACGGTTGTAGCATCGTGAATCCTTCCGAGACTGAACATGGGGACCATTCAGCGCTTGTCGTAGTATTGCGACGCGAAACACTTTCCAGCTTCGTGGAAAATGCCTTGCGCGAGAAGTGCGGCATGCAGTCTACCAGCTTTGCAGCGTCGGATTCCACGGCCAGTAGCTTCTTCGTTGGCCGCCGAAGTGGAATTCGGCGCTGACCGTGATCGAGAAGTTGCCTTGGCCTTCGATGTCGTCGTAGGGCAGGGCGATGTTGTCGGCGATGTCGGCGCGGACGGCGCACCAGGGGGTGGCGCGGTATTTGAGGCCGGCCGCGAGCGGGATGCCGACGAGTTCCTTTTGATGGGCGTTGCCCGTCGCGTCGACGAAATCGACGTGCAGCGCGCCCAAGCCCAGCGACAGATACGGCCGCAGGCGGGTGTCGCCGGTAGGATACCAGAGGACGTTCAAGTCCCAATAGACGAGGTCCGCGTCGTCGAGTTCGACGCCGGTGGGAATGTCCTCGGTGCCGACTTGTGCGAAACCGAACCGCATTTCGCCGCCGAGCCGCCGCGTCCAGTCCCAGCCGAGACGGACGCCGCTAAAGATGTCGCCCTGACGGCGGATGCTGTCTTCGATGAGCGTGCCGCCGTAGATCACACCGGAGAACACGTCGACGTGCAGCGGGCGGCTGAGCCAGCTCGCACCGGACATCGGTTCCGGACTCGGCAGCGACTCGCGGAGCGCGCCGAAGCCGAACCGCGGACGACACCAACTGCCCAGGCCGAGGCGCTGGCCGAAATGGAGGTGAAAGCGGTCGTCACAGTCGGTTTCGATGCCGGGTTCGCTCGTCGGGTCTTCGCTCGTCGTGTCTTCGCGCGGATCCGCCGGTGTGACGACTTCGAGCTTTGTATCGCCGTCGGGCGGCTCTTGCGCGCTGGCGTGTTGCGTCGTGCGCGACGGTCGGCCGTTGGCGAAACGCTGAGCGCGCGCCGGATCGACGGCAAGCGTAAAGCTCGCAAGGAAAAACACGACAAGCAGCGAAAGCCGGACCATGCGCGTGCAGACGTTCGGCGATCGGTGGGCCTCACTTCGTTCGACCCACCCTACGCTGGACTGTGGCAATAAAAAATGGCGGCGGATTGTCTTGAAATTACTGTCGCGCGTCAATGCGACTGGCGGGAAATCGCGGCAGTTTGCTGCGGGGGCAGGCGGGGCGATAGTTAGGCCACACCCATCGCCGCAAAGCGTTTTTTGGCAAGGACTTGCGAATGGCGTTCCCACGTGGTCGGTGGTTGTCATTCGGCGGCAAAACGGGTATATTCCGGCTTTTGATTTCGAGCGCGAAAGCCGGCTTTGCCGCTTCGCGAGAGTCTGGGAAAGGATGCACACTTGGCCGACGATATCGACGACGTGAACGACTCCGAGGAACCGGACGATGAGGGGCTGGAAGGCACTTCCGGCGAGGGGGAATCCGGCGCTGGAAATGGCGACGCCGAGATGGGCGGTCGCCTGCTGACGCTGCCCATCGAGCAGGAGCTTAAGGACAGCTATCTGACCTATGCGATGAGCGTGATCGTGTCGCGGGCATTGCCCGATGCGCGCGACGGTCTCAAGCCTTCGCAGCGCCGGATTCTGGTCGCGATGAACGACTTGAACCTTTCGCCGGGAGCGGCGCGGGTCAAGTGCGCCAAGATTTCCGGCGACACGAGCGGCAACTATCACCCGCACGGCGAAAGCGTCATCTACCCGACGCTGGTCCGCATGGCCCAAGATTGGAACATGCGGTACGTGCTGGTCGACAAGCAGGGGAATTTCGGATCGGTGGCCGGGCTGCCTCCGGCGGCGATGCGATATACGGAAGCGCGGATGTCGCCGTTCGCCGCGCTCATGCTCGACGACCTGAAGCTCGACACGGTCGACTTCGTGCCGACCTACGACGAGCGGCACACGGAGCCGACGGTGCTGCCGTCGAAGTTTCCGAATCTGCTCGTCAACGGCGCGAACGGCATCGCGGTCGGCATGGCGACGAGCATTCCGCCGCACAACCTGAGCGAAGTCTGCGACGGCATCGTCAAGGTCATCGACGAGCCGGACGTGTCGGTCGATGAACTCATCGAGTTGATTCCGGGACCGGATTTTCCGACGGGCGGCGTGATTTGCGGCCGTAGCGGCATTCGCCGCGGATATCACACGGGCCGGGCGACGATCACACTGCGGGCGAAGACGACGATCGAGCAGAAGGGCAATCGCCAGCGGATCATCGTCAACGAAATCCCGTTCCAACAAACCCGCGACCGGATCGAAGAGCGGCTTTCGGAACTCGTCAACGAAGGCAAGGTCAAGGGCGTTTCCGACATTCGCAACGAGAGCGACCTGGAAGAGCCGGTCCGGCTGGTGATCGAGCTCAAGAAAGACGCCGATCCGGACGTCGTGCTGAATCAGTTCTACCAGTTTTCGCCGCTGCAAGACTCGTTCTCGATCATTTTGCTCGCGCTCGTCGACGGCAAGCCACGGGTGTTGTCGCTCAAGGGCCTGATCGAGGAGTTCATTCGGCATCGCATTGCGGTGATTCGCCGGCGGACGCTGTTTTTGCTCTCGGAAGCCCGGGCGCGGAAGCATCGCGTCGAAGGTTTGCTTCTGGCCCACGCGAACATCGACGAAGTGATTCGCGTGATTCGCACGTCGAAGACGCAAGCGGAAGCCAAAACGCGGCTCATGGCGATCGAATGCCCGTCCGCATTGATGAAACGGGCGCTCGGCGATCGCGGATTCGAGAATTTTCAGTCGGAACGCGGTGTGGCGGAAAACTACCAGCTTACTCCCGTGCAGGCCGACGCCATCTTGCGCATGACGCTCGGCCAATTGGTCAATCTCGAACAGGAAAAGCTCGCCCAGGAGTTCGAGAAGCTGCTCGACGACATCGCCGAGTACAATCGGATTCTTTCGGACGAGAAGAACATTCTGGCGATCATTCGCGAGGACACGCTCGAGGTCAAACGCAAGTTCGGCGACAAGCGGCGGACCGAAATCAGCGGCGACGAGATCGGGCAGATCGACCTGGAGGACCTGATCGACGAAGAGAACATGGTCGTGTCGATCAGCCACAACGGATACATCAAGCGGACCGCGGCGAGCGTATACCGCGCCCAGCGCCGCGGCGGCAAGGGACTCACCGGCGCGAAGACCGACGAAGAAGACCCGATCCAGCACTTGTTCGTCGCCAGCACGCACGACTATTTGCTGTTCTTCACGAACTACGGCAAGGTCTATTGGCAAAAGGTTTATGACCTGCCGCAGTCGGGCCGCGACAGCCGAGGGCGCGCGATCGTCAACTTGCTCAACCTGGCCGAAGGCGAGCAGGTCGCCGATTGCCGCGCCGTGCGCGACTTCAAAGCGCCGGACCACTATCTCATCATGGCGACGAAGCGGGGTCTCGTGAAGAAAACGCCGCTCGACGCCTACAGCCGTCCCAAGCGCGGCGGGATTATCGCGATCAAGCTCCGCGAGGGCGACGAACTCGTCGACGCGACGGTGACGCAGAAGGGCGACGAAATCGTGCTCGCCACGGCACACGGCATGGCGATCCGCTTCAGCCAGACCGACGCCCGGCCAATGGGCCGCAACTCCAGCGGCGTCAAAGGCATTTCGCTCGTGGGCGACGACCGGCTGGTGGGCATGGTCGTGGCCGATCCCGAGGCGACGCTGCTCACCGTCTGCCAAAACGGCTACGGCAAGCGGACGCCGTTCGGCCCGAACAGCGCCGAGACGTTCGACGAGTCGCCGGGAGAAGAGGGCCCGGAAGGCGAGGCGACCGACGAAGCGGAGGAGATTTCCGACGAGACGCCGGCGGAATCGCCCGAGGCGGGCGAAGAAGAGGGCGAGGAGGAAGGCGGTTCGTCGGGGGCACGCTATCGCACCCAGCGCCGCGGCGGCAAGGGCTTGCGCGACATCAAAACGACCGATCGCAACGGCCCGGTGATCGGCGTGTGCCGCGTGGACGATACGGATGAAGTGATGATGATGACCGCCCGCGGCAAAATTCAGAAAATCCGGGCCGCCGACGTGAGCGTCATCGGCCGCAACACCCAGGGCGTGCGGATCATGACGCTCGACGAGGACGACACGCTCGCGGCGGTCGTCCGCGTGCCCAAGGACGAAGAAGAGCCAGCGGCGATAGCACCGCCAGCTTCGTCTTGATGTTGGGTTGGTTCGCTCTTTGACGCAGAGGGCGCAGGGGTTGCGCAGAGGGCGCAGAGAAGGGAGATCCAGAGTGCAAAATGGAGAATGAAAAATGGCCGCTCCGTGCGTTCTCAGTTTTGCCTTTTGCCCTCTGCATTTCCTCCGTATCTCCGCGCCTCCGTGTTTCCATTGAATCCTCTGCGCCCTCTGCGCAACCTCTGCGCCCTCTGCGTTAAAAAA
>QEVJ01000162.1 GCA_003576845.1 Planctomycetota bacterium | reverse complement strand
CCTGGCCGGTTCGCCCGTCATCGTGCGCGATGACGCCATCATTGACTTCAACTGGGGTACCGCCGCGCCCGACCCGCGCCTCCCTGCCGACCGCTTCTCCGTCCGCTGGACCGGCAAGATCGAAACCTTGGGCGTCGCCGGCCAATATCGCTTCGATATCATCAGCAACGACGGCATCCGCGTCTGGGTGAACAACCTTACGACGCCGATCATCGACCGCTGGCTCCTCAACTCGCAATTCGCCAACGCCACCATCCCGCTCGAAGCCAACACCAAGTACGACATCAAGGTCGAATACTTCGAGAACACGCTTACGTCGAACGTCTCGGTCCGTTGGACCCCGCCGGGCGGAACCCTCGCGCCCATCCCCGCCGCGCAGTTCTCGCAGTCCGTCGACGTCGAAACCACGCCGCCGCAAATCGCCGACATCCGCGTCGCCAGTTCCGCGTGGACGAGCGCGTTCGAGTCCGAACTCGCCGCCCAGGGTTGGGGCGACTCCGGTGTCGACGTGCCGGTGGGCGGCACGACCGCCGTCCTCCCCTGGTCGAATCTCAACCAAGTCTCGGTGCGCTTCGATTCCGATGTCCTCGCCGCCGCCGACAGCCTCGTCGTCAACGGCGTAAACGTCGCCAGCTACGGCATCGCCGATTTCAGCTACGACTACACGACCTTCACCGGCACCTGGACCCTCGCCGAGCCGATCGCGCTCGACCGCGCCACGATCTCGCTCGCCGGCGTCACCGACATCGTCGGCAACAGCCTCCCGGCGCTGCCGACGACGACCATCCGCTCCGCCGCCGGCGACGTCGACGGCAACGGCACGATCGCGGCCGCCGACCGCACCGCCGTGGTCGCCCGCGCATTCACCGGCATCGGCCACGCCAGCTACTCGCTCCGCCACGACACGAACGGCGACGGCTACATCAACACGCACGACCTCGTCCTGCTCCAGCAGGCCGAAGCCCAGCCGCTCGCCGCCCGCCGCGCCGTCCGCGCCGAAGCCGCCGTTCGCCACGAATCCGCCGCCCGTCGCATTGCGGTCGACCGCGCCCTCGCCGCGGTTTCCGATTCGGCGTCCCAACCTGGCCAAACCGCCGAGCTTCGCGCCCGCCGCCTCGCCAGAACGTCGCTCCGCCTCGTCGACGCCGCCCTCGATTCGCCCACCCAGTAGCCGGCGTAATTGCTCGTCGGTTGTGGCCGGTATCCCGACCGCGCCGCGGATTTCGCGTTTGCCCTCGTCCCTCGCCCCTCGCCCCTCGCCCCAGACGAACTGCCCTTGTGAGGCACGCACTGCCTCGCTACCATTCCCCCGCGCGCCGGCCGGACGCCCTGCGCGCGGCCCGCTGCGCCGCGCATTCCCGGGTGTCTTCGCCGCCGTCGCTCACGTCGCGTTGCCATCTCCACGCTCCCGTCGCCCTCGCGGAAAAGGCCCGCCGATGCCCTGCGTTCGGCCGTTCTTGCTGTCGTGCGGTTTCCTGCTGCCGGTCCTCGCCGGCTGCCAGAGCAATCCGCTCACCCCGCAGGGCCAGGCCCAACTCCAAAAGCTTCAGCAGGACCAGCAGACGCTCATCGCCGAGAACCGCCGGCTCGTCGACGAGCGCGTCAAGCTCGACCGCGACAACCAGGAACACTCCAAGCTCCTCGCCCAGTCTCAGCAACTCGTCCAGCAGCGCGAGAACGAACTATCGCTCGTCCAGAACCAGCTCCGCGAAGTCACCGCTCAGCTCGCCCAGGTCAATTCGCAAAAGACCGACGCCGAGAATCAGGCCAAGGCCCTGCTCGCCTCGTCGCGCCGCCACGGTGGAGCCACCATCACCGCCAACAACAGCCTCCGCGCGAACCTCCCGCAGTTTAACCTCGCCGGCGTGCAGTCCCGCGTCGAAGGCGATCTCATCCGCATCACGATCTCCGCCGACCAGCTCTTCCAAGCCGGCACGGCCACGCTCCTCCCCGAAGCGCCGAACCTCATCGACAACATCGCCGCCGAAATCGCTCGCCGCTACGGCGACCAGATCGTCGGCATCGAAGGCCACACCGACAGCGCAAACGGCCAGTGGTCCTCCGCCGGCGGACCGTCGCTCGCCACCGGCCACCAGGTCTCCGTCGCCCAGGCCGGCGCGGTCTACGAGCAGATCGCCGGGCGCGGCCGCCTCCGCGCATCGCAAATGTTCGTCGTCGGCTTCGGCCCGAACCACCCGCTCTACTCGAACGCCGACCCCGCCGGCCGCGCCGCCAATCGCCGCGTCGAACTCGTCATCTACCCAGACCGAGCCGGCGGCTGAACGCCACCACGACCGACTCGTTACGTCAGGCTTTGCGGGAAGGAGCCGCCGCGGGACTCTCTCGCAGTGAACGCTCCGTGGATCGCGGCGCAACGTACCGCCGACACGTTGCGGCCGCGGCAGCGAATTCCGCGCAAATCTCATTGACTTCCGCCAGTTCGTCACCGATACTTTTGATATATCAGCCCATCGGCGATTCCGCGGGCGTAAATGTCCATTAGGTGACGCCGATCCATTAAAGCCCCAGGGAACCCTCCATATTGGCGGGTTCCCTGTATTCATTTAATCCACGCCTCGTTCGCGGATTGGGAGGGCAAATGTCTTCGGACGGAGCTTTGGTCACTGCGACGGTTCGATTCCGGCTGTTCGTCGATTTCTGGAATCTTCAGATCACGCTCAATCAGCGCGAAGCACGAGCGTGCAACAATCCCGACGCGAAGTTCAACATCGATTGGCGTTCGCTTCCCAAGTTGCTCGTGTCCGAAGCGGCCGCGTTGACCGCCGCAACGTCGTTCGTCTACGAAGGAACGATCGTCTATACGTCTGCAAGCACGAAGGACGCTGCCGGCAAGAAGTTCGCGAAATGGGCAACGGACTGGCTCGATCGGCAACCGGGAATCCAGGTCGAGTTATTCGAACGCCAACCCAAGGCAGCGCCTCGCTGCAATGTCTGCCATAAGTCCATTGCCGAATGCCCCCATTGCAAAGGCCGAGTTGCGGGCACGATCGAGAAGGGCGTCGATACGGCCATCGCGACCGACATGATTCGCCTCGCGTGGGCCGGCGCTTACGACGTTGCCATTCTTGCATCTTCCGACGCCGACTTGGTGCCCGCCGTCGAGTTCTTGGAAACAAAGGGCATCAAGGTAGTTCAGGCCGGATTTCCGCCCTACGGAAGCCACCTGGCCAAGGCGTGTTGGGGCGCGGTCGACCTCTTTGCCGCCCGGGAAAAATTCCGTCGCGTATAGCTCTCCGCGTCTCGCCGCACCCGCCCGCGACAGGAAAACAAAACCAGCCTGACACGGTTGCCAGCCGCCGCGCCTTCGCGCAGGATAGGAACTCGTCGGACGCCGCACCCGCGGCATAGCGACGATTTCCCGCCAACCAGCATCCTGCCCGGAGACTCCCCGCATGTCCGCCCGAATTGCTCGCCGTTCGCCCCTCGCGTCTCTCTCGCTCGCTTTCGCGCTCGCCATGCTCGGCTCGGCAAACTTCACCGCCGCCGGCGAACCGCTCAAGCCCGGCGAACGCATCGTCTTCCTCGGCGACTCGATCACCCAAGCCGGCGCCGGCGAAGGCGGCTACGTCACGCTCATCAAACAAGCTCTCGCCAAGGACCATCCCGATCTCAAGGCCGAAGTCATCGGCGCGGGCATCAGCGGCAATCGCGTGCCCGATCTCCAAAAGCGGCTCGACCGCGACGTAATCGCCAAGAAGCCGACCCTCGTCGTCATCTACATCGGCATCAACGACGTCTGGCACTGGCAGAACAACCGCGGCACGAAAAAGGAGGACTTCGAGTCCGGCCTCCGCGACATTATCGAGCGCCTCGACGAAGCCGGCGCCCGCGTCGTCCTCTGCACGCCCAGCGTCATCGGCGAAAAGACCGACGGCTCGAATCGCTTCGACAAGATGCTCGACGAGTACAGCGACATCACTCGCGCAATCGCCAAGCACGCCAAGCTCGCCACGATCGACCTGCGAGCGGCGTTTCTCGCGCACCTCAAGGAGCACAACAAAGAGAACAAGGAATCCGGCGTCCTGACCACCGACGGCGTCCACTTAAACGCCGCCGGCAACCAGTTCGTCGCCAAGACCATGCTCGCCGCGCTCGCCGGCGACAACAAGGAGATCGCCAACGTGAAAGACGCAAACTCCGGCAAGCTGCTCCGCCACGTCGTCCTGTTCAAGTTCAAGGACTCGTCGAGCAAGGAAGACGTCCAGCGGGTCGTCGATGCCTTCCGCGAGCTGCCGTCGAAGATCGAGCAGATTCACGCCTTCGAGTGGGGCACGGACGTCAGCCCCGAAGGCAAGGCCCAAGGCTTCACGCACTGCTTCTTCGTCACGTTCGAATCGGAAAAAGACCGCGACGCCTATCTCCCGCACGAAGCCCATCAGGCGTTCATCAAAGTCGCCGGCCCGCACATCGACAAGGTGCTGGTCGTGGATTATTGGACGGAGAAATGACGGCCGCGCTGGGCCGCGGAACCTTACACCGGTCGGCGAGACCGTAAAAACCGCCGCGCCAGCGGCGCCAACGCCATCAATCCGATCGCCGCGCACGCCAGACTGCTCGGTTCCGGCACCGCGGCGGCCGCTCCAATCGCGCCGGGCGGCGGAACATCGCGCGCCAGCGCGATGCCTTCGGAAAGCCGGGATTGCAGAATCGCCAGATCGCGAAGCGCGACAAAGCCGTCGCCATCGACGTCGCCGCGGAGCGGCCCCTCGCCGCTTTGGCCGAAGCTGGAAATCCAACGCGCAACGTCGCTCCGATCGACGGCCCCGTCTTCGTTCAAGTCGCCCGGCTCGGGCGCCAAGTTCGCGGCGACCATGTTCGCCGAGATGAAGTCGCCCAATTCGCCCGGCGGCGGCGCGTCCATGTCTTCGTCCAGGAACAGCGACGTCGGTTCGTGCTCGTTGTCGTAAGGTCCGGTGTACTTATAGTACTCGTAGCGGCGGACGATCGACTTGCCGTTCTCGCCGACTTCGCCTTCCGCCGCTTTGATCTTGCCCCCTTCGAGCAATTCCCACTCGGTTTCCGTCTCGGATTCATCTTCCGGAACGACCCCGCCGCCCGACATCAGCTCGTCGAGATCGACCCGCCGTTCGAGTTCGGTCTTGTACACCTTCATCCAGATCGAGTCCGGTTTCTGCTCGTGGACCTCGGCCGGCTCGGGCACCTCGACCTCGGCCCGCAGCATCGCCGCCCCGCCGGGATTCGCCGGCGGCACATACGCCCACGTGGGATTCGGAATCGGCGCAGGCATGGGGTCGATCCGCTGCAAGTTTCGATCGAGCCAATAGAACCGCGTGGCCGTCGGCTGGCTTCGGGCCGAAAATCCGAAATGTTCGCAGCCGGAAACGTTGACGCAGAAGTGCCCGTTCGTGCTCTGGCCGACCGTCGGCGCGAGGAAGCCGCTCGGTTTGAAATTGTAGCCGCTGTAGATGATCCGCGTGCCCCCGAACGTCGCGCCGCTGGAGTACTCCTCGACCGACTTGGTGTCGAAGTGCGAAGGAAAGGTGCGGGTAATGTCGATCGAGTGTACGTCTTCCAACTCGATTTCCGCGCCATACACGTCCGTCGACGTGTCGTTGAACACGTCGAAGTTCGACATCGTGCCGTAAATGTTCGAGGCAACCGCCGCCGCGGCCCCATACCACGCGAAAGCAACGGCTACTGCGAAACGACATGCAGGGATAAACAGCCGGTTCATAAGAGGAACTCCCCAAGAGGTGAAAGGATAACGCGAGACTTTGCGGCCGCACGGTTCGAATCGCACCGGCGGGCCATCATCGGATCGCCGCGTCGACGTTTGCCGCGTCGAAGTTTGCCGCGAGCGCGATCCGCCGGCAACGAGAGTGAAAAGCAAGCCGCCGGTCCGCCAGGCTTTACCGCAGAATTGTTTTCGCCGACCACCAGCGCCGCCGTCGGCCAGCGCCTTCTCACGCCTCGGGCGTCGCGGCGGCAACGGCGCGCCATCTCGCGCGCCGCGAGCGATTTCGCACGTTCGCCCAAAGCTTCCCGGAATCTACAATGAAGGTTGGCGGACGAGACGCCCGCATTTCACTCTCACACACGGCGGGCAATCCGCACCACAAGGCATGGCTCACGACACGCCCGACGCGAAGCCCTGTACGCAGGCGTCCGATGGATCGCTGGTGCGGCGATTTCGCCACGGCGAGCAAGATGCGGCGACGGAGTTGTACCTGCGCTATGCCGACCGGTTGGAGAAACTCGCCCAGCGACAGACCGGACGCGACCTCGGTCCCCGCGTCGATGCCGAGGATGTCGTCCAGTCCGTGTTCCGCACGTTTTTCCGCCGCGCGGCGCAGGGACAGTACGACCTCCCGGCGGGAGAAGAATTGTGGCGGCTGATCCTGGTCATCGCCCTCAACAAAATCCGGCAATTGGGAATTCATCACCGAGCGGCCAAGCGGAGCACGGAGCGAACCAAACCGGTTGACCGCTGGGACGCCATCGAGCGCGGCGGCGACGGCAAAGACGCGACGGCGCTGGCGACGTTGGAAATCGTCGTCGACGAGTTGCTTTCCCAATTGCCCGAGGCGCATCGCACGATGATCGTACTGCGGATCGAAGGCCACGAAGTCGCCGAAATCGCCGAGCGAACCGAGCGCTCCCAGCGCAGCGTCGAACGAGTCCTGCAAAACTTCCGCCAGCAGCTATCCGCATTGATACATGACGAGTAGGCCGCCGATCGTCGAAGCCAGCAACGTCGACCGCCGCGTCGAAGCGTTCGAAGAGCGGCTCGCCGCGCAGGGCAGCGCCGCGATTGCCGAGTTCTTGCCGCCGGCCGACAACCCCGCTTACGACGAAACGCTCGTGGAGTTGGTCCGCGTCGACCTCGAGTGGTCCTGGAACCGCGGACGGCGCAAGCCGGTCGAGACCTATCTCGCCGAGTTTCCAACGCTTGGTGGTTCTCCGGCGGCGATCGGCCAGATCGCTTTGGAGGAATACCGCGTGCGGCGGCGCTTGGGCGACCTGGTGGACCCGAGCGAGTACGCACGCCGATTTGGCGCCGCGATCGACGACTGGCCGAGCGTCGCGCGCGGTTCGGGCATCGCGGGAGCTGCGAACTCGCCGCCGCGCGCTGCCGGCGGCGGCTCGACCGGCATCGCCCATGAAACTCTCGGCGCGCACGCCGCGACCGCCGAATTGCCGGCCGTCGGCGACCGGTTCCTCGATTTCGATCTTGTCGACGATCTGGGCCGCGGAACGTTCGGCCGCGTATACCTCGCGCGGCAAAGCGGCCTCGCGGGCCGCCTCGTGGCGCTCAAAGTGATGCGCATCGCCAGCGACGAGAGCCAACATCTCGCTCGCCTGCAGCATACGCACATCGTCCCGATCCACTCCGTGCATCGCGCCGGCACGTGGCAAGCGGTCTGCATGCCTTACTTCGGCCGCACGACGCTCGCCGACGCACTGCGGAAGCTCGCACATGGCGAAACCGACCGAACCGCGGGCCGCAACGTCTTCTTTGCGGCGGCGGGAGATACGGGCAGCCACGGCGATTCCCATCACACGTCGGGCCATCGAAACGAAGGCGGCAAACGAGCGACGTATCTCGATGCCGCGTTGACGATCGCCTACGAATTGGCGACGGGACTCGCTCATGCCCACCGACGCGGACTGGTGCACCGCGATCTCAAGCCGGCCAACGTGCTGCTGGCCGACGACGGCCGGGCGATGATTCTCGATTTCGGCCTGGCGCAAACGATCGCTCCGGCAAGCGACGCGGCCGTGACGCTCCTCGGCGGCACGCTGCCGTACATGGCCCCCGAGCAAATCGCGGCGTTCGCCCACGGCGGTTCCGTCGGCCCGGCGGCGGATATCTATGCGCTCGGCGCGATCCTGTACGAAATGCTCGCCGGTCGTCTGCCCTACGATGCGCCCACGGGGCCAGCGCGACTGGCATTCGACAACCTAGCCGCGGCGCGCAAGTCGCCGCCCCCGTCGCTGCGCCATTTCGATCGAAACGTGCCGCACGCCGTGGACGCGATCGTTCGTATGTGTTTGGCGTTCGATCCCGAGCGACGCTATGCCACGGCGGACGACCTCGCCGAGGATTTGCGGCGTCAACTCGCGAGCGAGCCGCTTCGCCACGCGCCGGATCGCTCGCCGCGAGAACGCCTCGGCAAATGGGCCCACCGGCATCCGAGCCTTTTCTCCTCGACCGCCATCGTGATGGTCGCGGTTCTCGCCGTGGCCAGTGTTGGAGGCTTATGGATCGCGCGAGGGCAGCGCATCGCCCGCCTCGAAGCCCACGACGAAGCGCTGACGCTCCGCCACCACGCCGCGGAACACGCCATCGCCCTCACCTCGCCCGATTTGACCACAGCCGAGTTGCACGCCGCCGTCGCGGACGCGACTTCCGCCATTAGCCGCTTTCACGTGCTCGACGCCGCGGAATGGCGCGAACGGCCGCCCTTTGCCTTGCTGGCCGAGGAAGATCGCAGCGCCGCCGCCGAAACGATCGCCAAGACCTTGTTCTTCGCCGGCCGCGCGCTGGAACGCCGCGCTGCACACGGCGTAGAGGACCGCGAGCGGGCCGAGCTTCGCCGGCAAGCGGCCGAGTTGCTCGCTGCGGCCCAAGACCTCGCGCCGATTGGCGTGTGGCCGCCGGCGAGCGCCGGTGCGAGTCGATCGTCCGCGGCACGCGACGATGCGCTCGCCCGCCTATTCGCGGGCTACGACCTATTGGCGACGAAACGCTATGAGGCAGCGCTTCCGCTGCTTCACGCCGCGTGCACGGCGTCGCCGCAGGATGTCTCCGCCTGGTTTCTGCTGGGCAATTGCCAGGCGGGGCTCGGCCGACTCGCCGAGGCCGAAAGCACGTTCGCGCTCTGCGCTTCGATGTCGCCCAACAGCTACGTCGCCTACTACCACCGCGGCCTGTGTCGCCTGCAAAGCAAGCGCTTCGCCGAGGCGGCACAAGACTTCGATCGGGTATTAGAGTTGCGGCCGCACCTATACGGCGCGCACGTCAACCGGGCGATCGCGCTCGAGGGCCAGCACGACGACCGCGCCGCCGAAAGCGAACTCACCGCCGCGCTGGCCGACCGCGAAGCGGAAACGCGGCTCTATTTCCTCCGCGCTCGCGTGCGTCGGCGTCTTGGCGACCGCGACGGCGCAGAACGCGATCGGCGGGAAGGACTGCGGCGGGCTCCTCGCGACGAATTGAGTTGGGTAGCTCGCGGATACGCCCAGATGCCCTCTTCGCCCGAGCGAGCGCTTGCCGACTTTCGCCAGGCGCTGCGGATCAACCCCGATTCGTTGCCCGCGCTGCGGAACATCGCATTCGTCCTCGCGGAACGCCTGGGCAAGAACGACGAAGCGCTCTCCGCGATGAATCGGATTGTCGAACTCGCGCCGCAAGACCTGGACGCTCGCGCCAGCCGCGGCGTCGTCGCGGCGCGGCTCGGCGACTGCGATCGGGCGATCGACGACGCGCGGTTCGCCGGCCGTGCGTCGCCGGATGCCCGCACGACGTACAAGGTCGCCTGCATCTATGCCCTGGCGACTCGCCGCGAAGAAGCCCACGCCGCAGCCGCGTTGTCCACGCTCGGCGCGGCATTAAGACAGGACGCCACGTTGCACGAATTGGCCCGCGGCGACTGCGATCTCGACGCGGTGCATGACCGGGCGGAATTTGCAGAACTCGTCGGCGCGGCGGCCGTGCTGTCGAAGTCGACGGGCACAAGCGAACCAGAGCCGGCGACAAACCCCGGAATACGCCATGACGAATGAATCGACGAACCCGAAGTATCGTATACAGCGGCCGACCGGCATGTTTTTGCGGCTGATGGGGCGCGCTCTTCGCAGCGGCTCGACGCGATCGGCGCGCCGGCCCCGCGGTCGGCGCGCCGGCCAGATCGCCGAGCAACTCGAACCGCGCTGTTTACGGGACGCCGCCGGCCTCGTGTGGAGTCAGCAGCCGTATCTGACCGCCAGTTTCGTGCCCGACGGCACGGACGTGAATGGCCGACCGAGCGAACTCTCGGCCGCCTTCGCGGCGCTTGCCGACGAGAGTGCGTGGCAGGCCGCGATTCTGCGAGCCTTTCAGACGTGGGCCGTCGAAACGAATGCCGACGTCGGCCTGGTTGCCGATAGCGGCGATCCGCTCGGCACGCCGGGCGTGACGCATCGCGACGCGCGGTTCGGCGACGTACGAATCGCGGCCGTGCCGCTGCCGCTCGACGTGCTGGCCGTGTCGGTGCCAAACGAGACCATCGCCGCCGGCACGTGGGTCGGCGACGTGCTGCTCAACAGTGCCGCCGTGTGGACCAGCTTGGACGACCTGTTCTCCGTCGCCCTGCACGAAGCCGGGCACGTGTTCGGCCTGTCCCATAACGACGATCCGACGTCGCCCATGTTCGTGCACGGGATTTCGGCGAATGTCGCGCCGATCGCCTCGGACATCGCCGCCCTGCAACAGCGATACGGCGCGCGCGCGGCAGACCAGAACGAAACCGCGCGCGCATCGGAAGGCATCGCCGACAACGACTCGCTCGCCCACGCCACGAAGTTGAAGCTCACCCGAACGCCCGGCCGCGAGGAAGGCTCCGGCCCGTCGCTGGTCTACGGCGACATTACGGCGGAAGGCGACGTCGACTACTTCTTCATGCCGGAAGTCTCCGAGTACGACGGTCAAGTGACCTTCACCCTGCGGACCGATGGGATCAGCCTGCTTGGGCCGAAGATGCAAATCTTCAACGAGGACGGCGTGCTGCTGGCCGAGGCGGAATCCGCCTATCCCCGGGGCGATATTCTTACGATCGCCCTCGACCGACTGCACGACGACGGGGGCTACTACATCGCCGTCGGTGCTGCCGGCGCCGGCCCGCTGAGCCGCGGCGGCTATTCGCTCGTCGCCACCTGGGACGGCTTGCTGCAATCGACCGCCGAACAGATCGACTCCGCGGCCGGCGGAGCATTCCGATTTCTCTCGCAGGAGCAGCTTCAGCGGATGTTCGAGAGACCGGACGACGATTTCTTGAACGACGACGATCACGGCGACGACGACGCCGATTCGAGCCGCGAATTGCCAACCGCCACCGGCTATCTGCCCCATTGGCATTACGATGCCCTGGGCAGCATCTCAGACGCTACCGACGCCGATTACTACAAGCTCAAATCGCCCCAGACCCTGCCGCCGACGCCAACCGCCTTGTACGTTGCGGTCCATTCGATCGACGCGGGCCGGCTATGGCCGCGAATTCACGCCTACGACGAAGACGGCCAGCCCGTTGCCGCCACAACGCTCGTCGACGGCGGCGGCGACGTCGTCGTCCAGATCGACGGCATCGTACCCGACAAGGAATACTTCATATCGATCGATTCCGCGGACCGCTACGCGCTGTTTACGACCGGCAACTACCGCATGGCGGCCCATTTCGCTCCGGCCACGGCCCTGCCGCAAAGCTACGTCGCGGGAACGCTCGGCGGCCCAGCGCCGACCGCGGCGCACACGTTCTACGTCGGCCGCTCGCAACTGTTCCATTTTCTGCTGTCGACCTCTCAGATCGGCGGCGGCGTCCCTACGTCGGCGTGGGCCGTGTTGCGCGACGCCGAGGGCAACGCGATCGGTTCCCTTGCCGCGCCTGCCGGAACCACGCGCAGCGGCGGTGACGTCGTCCTCGCTCCCGGCGAGTACACGATCGCGATTTCCGGTCTGACGCTCGACGGCTCGCCAATCGCCGCGCTCGATTACGCGCTATCCGGCCTGGCGCTCTCCGAACCGGTTGGACCCGATCCGCAGGACCCGACGGGCACGCCGAATTACAACTGTCCCGACAACACCGGGGCGTTCTGCTATCCCGGCGGCATCACGACGCTCGATCCTTTCGTTTGGAGCGAACTCCCGGCCCCGCCGCCCGATTTCCCGACGCTCGATCCGGCGCAGCTTTCGTCGCTATTGTTGGGCGACTGGTGGTCGTGGGTCTGGAGCGCGGCCAGCGACACGCCGCCCGCGGCGGTCGCCGACGAATACACGCTGGCGATGGACGCGACCTTCGCCGCGACGAGTGCAAGCGGTGTGCTCGCGAACGATTCGCAAGCCCAAGGCGGCCCGCTCGCCGCCGTGCTGCAAAGCACGACGTCGCACGGCACGTTGACGTTCTCCTACGACGGCTCGTTCACCTACCAGCCGCAGGCCGGATTCCAAGGCGCCGACCAGTTCACCTACGCGGCAACCGACTTCCGCAGCGTCTCGACCGTCGCCGTCGTGACGCTAACGACGCTCGGCCCCACCGGACCCCTTGGCGACCTCGATGGCGACGGCCGCGTCGGACTCCACGACCTTGCGCTGCTGCAATCGCAGTTCGGGTCGGCTGCCTCAGGCTCGCCGCTCGCCGCCGACCTCAACGCAGACGGCGTTGTCGACCGCGCCGACTTGGCGTTGCTTGCGCAGAACTTCGCACGAACCGCGACCAACCAGGTCGCCGCACCCTCTGCGATTGTCGCCCGCACTTCCGCGGGCAACGACCTCGGCGTCGCTCGTCGCAGCGCGCCGCAAACGGCTATCCTCACGGCACGTCCCCGCCGTGCATCGACCGGAACGTCGATTGCCGCGGCGCGCGCTCGCGGCAATGTCGACGACGCAGCAGCGATGGAAAGTGGCCGTCACGATACTCCGGCGATGGAGCGAACCGCTCGGTATACAAATCGAGAGCGAACGGGCAAATCGCGAGCAAGACCACGCTTTCCGATCGACGAACCGGTTGAAACTAGTGAAAGTATGCCGGTTGTATCGAGAATGCCGACCGCGACAGTTCGGCCGGCTTTCTCGATAAGAACAGTCGATTAGGCACATTGAGTGTCTCGGTGCGATCGGCACAACGCGACAATCCGGTGCGATCGCGCCCTACGGAAATCTGCCAATCTGAGGGAGTCGCAAGGATGGACACGACAAGAGCTTTCCGCCGCGCTTGGGCCGTCGTCATTCTGGCGCCGGCAGGGCTTTGCGCCGCGGAGGTCATACGAATCGACGAGTTCGCCGTTCGTCCCGCTTCGCACGTCCAGACGCAACACGCTCCCGACGACCGCAGTGGCGCGGCAGCCAGCGTCGTTCGCGGCGACGATCGCTCGCGGCAAGAAGTGGCCAATTCCGCGAATTGCGACGCGGCGGCTTGTGACGCGGCGGCTTGCTGCACTCCGTTTTGGGTACATCGCACGGGCGCGATCGGCGAACTGCTGCTCATCCGCGCCCGCGACGCCGAGGTCGCTTACGCCATGCCGATCGACGGGCCGATCGCCCCGGGCGCGGCCGGTATTCAGAACGGCCCGACGGGAGTCGCCGACCTGGAATACGACGTCGGGTTTCGCGTCGGATTCAACTTCGCGCTCGACGATTGTTCGAGTGTGGCGATGGTTTACAGCCAATTCGATAGCGCCGCCAGCGATGCCATCGGCGCCGCGGCGCCGGACGTGGTGCGGTCGCTTGTCATGCACCCCAACTCGGCCAACGCCGCCGTCGATAACTTGCTGGCCCGCGCGACGAACAGCGTCGACTTCCAATTGGTCGACGTCGACTTTCGGCATGCCTGGAGCACGAGCGACTGCCACGTGGTGAACTGGGTGCTCGGCGCGCGATACGCCCATTTGGACCAGGACTTCGGCAGTGAATTCGAGAACCTCGGCGTCTCGACCGTCGACACCGACATCAAGTTCGACGGCGGCGGTCTGCGGCTCGGATTGGAAGCCGATCGCCGCGCCTATGGCGGGCTCTCCGTCTACGCCAAGAGCTATGCGAGTTTCGTCGCCGGCGACTTCGACGCCAGCTATCGGCAGTACGACGTGATTTCGGACGCCACGGTGTTCAATTCCTGGAATGCCGGCCGCGTCGTCACGATGCTCGATCTCGAAGCCGGACTCGCCTGGACCAGCGCCGGCGGCAGCGTACGCGCAACGGCCGGATATATGTTCAGCGGTTGGTACAACACCGCCAAGACGAACGACTGGATTAACGCCGTGCGGACCGGCAATTATCTCGACATGACCGACAGCGAATCGCTGACGTTCGACGGCTTCGCGACGCGGCTGGAGTATCGTTGGTAGCGTGCCTGTTTCCTAGCGCAGCACGCGGGTGCCACTGCTGGCTTGTCCAGCAGTGAGAGCCGCCGCGCGGGTGCCACTGCTAGCTTGTCCAGCAGTGAGAGCG
>QEVJ01000013.1 GCA_003576845.1 Planctomycetota bacterium | reverse complement strand
CGCGGCGCCGGCCTGAGCGCCGCGCGTCCGCTTCATCTCCAGCACCCGCGGAATGACGAACAGCAGATCGAGCAAACAGGCGGGAATTTCCGGCAGCGGATCGTTGTCGCTCGGTTCGACGATCTTCCGCATCACCGCCGGGCTGCACTCGGCGTCCACGTCACAGCCGAGCGCCTTCGCCTGAGGGAAAAAAATCGCGGCGACATCGCCCGCATCGCAGCACCGGCTGTCGCCAGCAAACCTCGTTGCGCTTCAACCGAAGCGTCTTGGTCTGCGGCGGCCTGGCCTCGAGCGGCCCGCCGCAGCCAGGGCATTTTTCGACCTCGCAAATCTCCTCCGCCTGATGCTGTAGCAATGCTTGCAGCATCTGGCCTCCCAACCGATCGAGCAGGCCGTACACTTCGTCCTCCATCTCGGTCAGCCGCGTCGCGGACAAATCCCGCCCGCCGCCATCCGTCAGCTCTTGCACCAAACTCCGCGCCACCGAATCGACCTTGCACCAAACTCCGCGCCACCGAATCGACCATCTCGCGCGTGACCTCGCTCATCGGTTCGCCTCCACGCTTCACCGGGTTGACTGGCTTCGCCAAACCCCACGCGCCTCGTTGTAAACCACCCCCCTCTTAGAAAACAACCCGAATTCTTTTGCAAACCCTGTCCTGTACCCAGTCTCCTCAGTTTTTCTTGCTCGCAGTTGACCGGCGTCGTAGTATTGAAATTGAGTCGAGAAACACCGAGGCGGTAGGACGGGGCGAGCGGGTCAGGGGCCGTCGGCCGGCCGCGAAAACCTCCTCCGATCTGCCGACCGCAGTCTTCGCACGTGGGACGGACTTGAAGTCCGTCCTACCGGCGCTAACGTCTGATGACTTCGGACCGATCGGATGTTTTGTGGCGATATTTCGCCGGACTGACGGAGCAGACCTTCGAGGGCGAATTGGGCATCGTCGACCCGCCGCTGGTCGATTACGTCAGCGGCCTGTTGACCCGGTTCATTCGCACGGAGACGGTCTATCGTCTGCGTTCGCCGAGCGGCGGACGGATCAGCGGCGTGGCCGACATGTTGACCGAGGCGAACGCCCGCGTCGGCGAAGCGCGCCGCGAGGCCCATCGGTTCATCGGCGACTTCACGCTGTTCTGGACGGGCGTCTATCCCGAAGCCCTCTCGGCCCTGCAAAGCGAAACCCGCAAGGACCACCTGCTCGATTACCGCGCGGAAGGCAAACGAGCGTATCACGTGGCAAGCCAGATTCCCGGCAACGAAGAAACGATCGCCGGCGAAGTGCTCGAACGGCTTAGCGCCCAATACGAGCTTTGCGTCTACGGGCTGGGCGAAGTCCGCCGCGAATGGGAACGCACCGGCGACGGCGGGGCGGGGTTGATTTGTTTTCAGTAGGATCGAGGATCGGGGATTGAGGGTTGAGGGTTGAGGATTGGGGATCGAGACTTTTCCAACGCCCTTTATCCGCGTTTGAGGTTGTTTTTGCCGTTTCGCGGCGCGAAACGTTGAACCGCCCGCTGCGGCAGAGGACAATCGAGGTTGTGTCCGCGTCTGGCTGCTTTTTGCGGTGCGGCGACCGATGATCGACCTCGATGCGAGCGGCGACGTCAGCGTGATCCAACTCGATCTTGGTCCGTTCTCCGTGACCGAGATCATGCTCGACTCGATCGGCGTCGAGCTCGTCGAAATGCTGACGAAACTCGACCCGCCGGTCGCCGTGATCGACCTGTCCCCGACGCATCATCTGGGGTCGAAGGCGGTCAGTATTCTGGTGAACGCCTGGCGAATTACCCGGGGCCGAAAGGGGCGCATCGCATTCTGCCGGCTCAATCCGTATAGCCGGGAAATTCTGCGGACGCTGCAACTCGATCGGCATTGGGAAGTCTACGAAACGCGGGAGGAAGCCGTGCGAACCCTCAAGCCGTCCGCCGACAAAGCCCGCCGAGCGGCGGAGAACGGAACCTGACTGCTCGCGAAGGCGCATTGCCGGCACGCGAACCCATCGCCCCCGGCTGGCCTCGCCGACCGCCCCAAGACGCCACCGCGGCATCCTCGTCGCGCTCTGTCGTCCGATGAACGCGTCGACACGATTGCGGGCGACGGCCCCATCCGCACTGTCGGCCTCGTTGGCGAAGGAATCCCACCGGCCGCTAACATATCGTCGTGAAAGCCACGGTTCGACGCGACCCACAAGCCGCGAGGCATTTCGCCTCCGGCCTTCCGACGTGTTCCAAGGACGCCCCGTGTCGCCGCCTACGTTCGACGAAGCATGGAAACGCCGCGCGCTTGCGGGCAACCGCGAGGCGGTCGATCAATTGGCCGCCGCCGTGCTCGCGCCGTTGTATCGGTTTTGCTACTACCGCGTCGGCCGGCGGCACGACGACTGCGAAGAGGTCGTCCAGGAAACGCTGGTCAAGGCGATTCGGGATCTCGACCGCTACGAGCCGGTCCGCTCCGGCGACGACGTGTTTCCCTGGCTCACGGGACTGGCGCGAAACGAAATCCACCGCGTACTCAACCGCCACAAGGCGTCCGCAAGTTTGGAGCAATTCTGGCAGCGTATGGACGAGCACCTGCGAAGTCTGTTTGGCACGCTCGATTGCGAGCCGTTCGACGACGGACTGCTCGAGCGCGAGGAAACCCGCGAGATGGTCAACGCCACGATGTCGCAGTTGCCGGCTCACTATCGGTATGCGTTGGAAGCGAAGTACGTGCTCGGCCAGAGCGTCCGCGACATCGCAGAGGCGGTGAAAACGAGCGAAAAGGCGATCGAGTCGCAATTGACGCGGGCCCGACAGGCGTTTCGGGCGACGTTTTTGGCGATGGTTGAGAATTTGAGTTTGGAACCGCAGGGATAGGAGTTTCCCGCTTCTCGGAGCAAGTCCGATGAACGATGCACATAACGAATCCTACGAATCCTCGGGCGGCATGAGCGTTGGCGATCGGAACGTCGAGCGGCTGTTGCGGTCGGCCTACGATCCCGTGCCGGTTGCCGAGAGCTTTGCCGAGCGCGTGCGGTTGGCGATGCACGCCGCTGCAGAGGAACGCGCGCAAGGCGCGAAGGCCGATCTACGCGCGGCATCCTTCGGCGCGGAAACGCCGCCGGCCGCGTGGAAAATGGCGATTGCGGCGGCGATCGCGCTGTCCGTCATCATCGGCCTGTTTTCGATCTCCGGGCGCCGCGGCGAGCCGCTCGCCAAATCCGCGACGCCCGGTTCGTCGCCCGAGAAGTTCGTTCCGGAATTCGCCGTTGGCGGGCAGAGGAGTCGACCGATCGTTCCCACGCAAGAGCCGGCGCAGACGTTGGGCATGATGGCGCTGGTCAAGGATCGGTTGTTACCCAAGCCGCGCCCGGAGACCGCCGCCCCGGTGAAGCTGGCGGTCGGCGATTCGCTCGCGACCGGCGTTCAGGATCGCGAGCGAGCCCAATTGCCGGACGGCTCGATCGTCTGGCTCAACGAGAACACCGAACTTCGCGTCGACGGTCCGCGTCGGCTGTCGCTGGCCAAAGGCGAAGCGTTTTTCGAGGTCGCGCCGCAATCGCTCGCGGCACGCAGCCTCGCCGCCCGCCCCATTGATGCCAAAGCATTGAACGAAAGCAGCGATCGGTTCGTCGTCGCCACGCCGCGGCGCGAAGTGACCGCGCTCGGCACGAAGTTCGTCGTCCGCGTCGATCCTCAGGAAACCGAAGTCGTCGTGGCGCAAGGCAAGGTCGCGGTCGGCGGCGTCGAGGATCCTCTGACCGTCGGCCAGCGGTTGCTGGCCGAAGCCGAACCGCTCACGGCGAGTCTGGACGTCCTCGGTCGCGGCGGCGACGCATCGGAGTCGATCGAACGGCGAGCCGCCCCGCGCGTCTCCGCGGTGCTCGATTGGGCCAAAGAGCTTTCCCGTGAAACCTCGCCCGTGCTCGTTCCCGCAAGCGACCACGCCGGCGGCGCGCTCGTCGTCAAAGCCGAAGACGGCCAGGAAACGCGGCTTTCGATGCGCAAGTATCACGTCGACGTGCATATCGAGGACGGCTTTGCCCGTACCACGATCGACCAGACGTATTTCAATCACCTTTCGTCGCGGCAGGAAGGGACGTTTTTCTTCCCGTTGCCGGCCGATGCGTCGATTTCGCGGCTGGCGATGTACGTGGCGGGCAAGCTGATGGAAGGGGGCATGGCCGAGCGGCAACACGCAGCGGAAGTGTTCGAGTCGATCAAACGGAAGATGCAAGACCCGGCGCTGCTCGAATGGATCGACGGCACGACGTTCCGGATGCGCGTGTTCCCGCTCGAAGGCCGCGAAGAAAAGCGGATCGTGCTCTCCTACACGCAGCGGCTTCCTTCGCTCTACGGCAAGGCGACGTATCGCTTTCCCGCCGGGCACAACTTGGGCAAGGTCGGCCTCTGGTCGGCGACGGTGCACGTCAAAGGGAGCGGCGGTACGACGTGGGGCAGCCCCTCGCACACGTTCGCCGCAGTCAAGAACGACAACGACTTGACGCTCACGACGATCGCCAAAGATGCGGGCCTCGACCGCGACATCGTCGTCGAGTTGACCGAGAAGTCCGCAGCGGCCAAGGAAGACGTGCGATCCCAAGACGCCGCAGCAAACGCCGTCGATCGCGCGGCGAAGTTGTCGCGGGCCGATCACGAATTGTCGCGGTACTACATGCTCCGTCAGCGGCCGGAACTGCCGCGGACCGCGAAACGCGAGCGGCGCGACTGGATCGTGCTGGTCGAAACGTCCGCCGATCGCGATCCGCTTCTCGCGCGGGCGCAAATCGAAGTCGCCCGCGGTGTGCTAGGGCACATTGAGCACGACGACACGTTCACGCTCGTCGCCGCGGCCGCCGCGACGAACCGCCTGACCGACGTGATGCAGCCCGCAACCGTCGAGAACGTCCGCGACGCGGTCGCCCGGCTCGAAGACACGCAGCTTCTCGGCGCCCTCGATCTGGCGGCGACGCTGGCCGCAGTGAAACCGATCGCCGAAGCGTGCGGCAATCCATATCTGGTCCACATCGGCAGCGGACACGCGGCGCTCGGCCCGCAGGACCCGGCGCAACTCGTCGCGGCGCTGCCAGAAAAGGCCAAGTACGTCGGCATCGGCGTCGGCAAGCGCTGGAACCGTGCGCTGATGAAGCTCGCCGCCGCGAAGAGCGGCGGTTACTTCACGCAAATCAATCCCGACGAGGACATCGCCTGGCGGTCGCTCGATCTGGTCGCCACGCTCAACACGCCGCGGCTGTTGGACGTAAAGGTGACCGACGACGCCGGCCGGACGTGGCTGGCGTTCGACGACACCGTGGCCGATGGCGAAGAGGTGTGTGCGATCGTGCGGCTCGACAGCGCCGCCGCAACGAAAGCGCTCGGCGCCGCCGCCAAGGTCGATGCCGAGCCGAAATCGGTGACGCTCTCCGGCACGCTCGACGGAAAACCATTCGCACGGACTTACCCGATCGCCAACGTCGCCGACAACGCCGGCTATCTGCCGCGGATGTGGGCGAAGCTCGAAATCGACCGGCTGCTCGCCGAAAACGCGGAAGCGAACAAAGAGCGGATCACGACGCTCAGCAAGGCGATGTACGTCATGTCGCCATTCACGTCGCTCTTGGTGCTCGAAAACGACGAAATGTACACGCAGTACAACGTCGATCGCGGACGGAAGGACCATTGGGCGATGTACCCCTGCCCGGAGAGCATTCCGGTGGTTCGCGAGCCGCTCGAACAAGTGGCCGCGTCGCCGACGTCCGACATACCGGTGGCTGGACTGACGGATGCCGAGAACAAGCTCGAAAAGAAGGTTGCGGAGTTTCGGGCCAAGACGGAGGAGACGTTGGGGTCGCTCGCCGCACAGCCGCGGTTTTTGGCATCGTACATGAGCGCGCCGGCGTGGAACGGGCGGTATTGGGCGCGCGGCGGGTATGGCTTGGCCACGGGATCGGCGGAGTTCGACGGCATCACCGTGTTGCGGGCGGACAACTATCTGACCACGTTCGGCCGGCCCGTGCGGCATCTTGCGGAGGACCTTGTCGAGCACGACGTACGGCTTTTTTCGCCGGCATTGGGCCTGAACGGTTCGCTGCCGAGTGCTCTCGCGTATCGCTTTACGCCGCCGAGCTTCGGCGTCGAAGGGCGGATGTACTACGAGGCGATGCCGGAACAGGTTGCGGTCGAGTTCGAGGGCTTCGGTGGGCGGGCGTCGGGTTTTGCGTGGAACGCTCCCGCCGGCGGCGCGGTCTATCAATTCTCTCGCGAGGCACTCGGAGAAATCCCATTCTCGGAAAACGCGCCGATCACGTATCCCGACGCGGCGTTTTGGGAAGACATGACCGTTCGCCGGAAGCAATTGGCGAGCGTCGACCTGAGACTTGAACGTAGGAACCGGTACGTCAAACAGCTCAGCGACAACGTCGACCGGCTAACGGCCCTCGGCGCCGTCGCGGAACAGAAGCAGTTGTATTTGTACCGGCAGTTAGACGCCGGTGTGGCCGGTAAGAACGTCGACTATTACTTCGCTGCGCCGCAGTTGCAGGCGGGCGGAGCGGCCCCGATGCCGTGGATGGTGGCGGATGGCACGCGCCCGATCCGGCCCGGCGAGTTGGCCGTGGTCGGTTCGCGGCGGATTCAGAATTTGGGCCAAAGCCGGCAGATCAAGTTGACGCCGCGTCCCGATTCGACGGGCTGGGCCCATTTCGACTTCGATCCGCTCGCCAGTCTGCCGCCCGTCGTAGTCGTTCGCGATGGCGTGCCCCTTACCGGTCTCAGCGTGACGGACTTCGATAATGACTTCGCGTTGTGGGGCGTCGACAACAACCGCGACGGCAGGCCGGATCGCATTTGGAGCTACAGCGGTTGGCCTGTTGTGCCAACGTGGGATCGCCCGTTCGGCAATGGCGTGGATGTCAACGTCAACGGCGCCCTCGACACACGTTGGGTCGAGTACCGCGGCGTGACCCGGTACGACGTCGATCGCTTCGGATGGATGCTCGGCCGGTCGGGCCGCGGCAGGGTCGAAAACCGGACGCAAGGAATCGGTCCGGTGCGGATCGAATACAACGACGCGCTCGACAAGCTCATCGTTTCGGGCCGTCCCCAGGATACGGAAACCGTGCTTAAGCTCATCGAAGAACTCGACAAGAAGCAATCGCTCGGCTTGTCGGTTGCGTCGCTCGGGCGGACGGAAGCCGAACGGCTCAAGCGGCGGGCCGGTGCCGAGCGCGGCGTGCGCGGCGAAGCGCTGGCCGAGCAGCAGCTTTATGAAAACGCCGTTCTTGCCGAGCCGAATCTGCCCGGCGAAAAGCTGAATCTGCTTTACGAGCATCCGAACCTCGCCTACGTGCCGCTACTGCTGCACACGGCACAGAGTCTCGCTTCCTACGCTCCCGGTATGTACACGACCGCGGTCGACGCCCAGGCAGTGCTCGAGGCGGAAGTGCCGGAACATCGGCCGACCTTGGGCAAGATCGACGACGCGGCCCGCAAGCTGATCGACCGGGCGCGGTCGCGCGGTTGGCAGCAAGTGACGATTCCGCTCGCGGAGCCATACGAACCGCTCACCGTGTACGTCGACGGCGCGGGCCGGCATCGCTACGCGCGCTACACCGAGTATGGTCTGGCCGAGGAAGTCGTCTGCGACGGCGAGCACGAATGGCGGCTCTATGCGGAGTTGGGTTTGGGCGCGAAGCGGAAAATGTCGCGCTACCACCTCGCGGCGATCGAGCAACTCGTGCCGTGGCTCGTGCCGACGGCGGAAGATTTGGCGGTCGGCGGCGACGTGGTTCGCGTCGACAACCGGACCGTGGCCGTGGTCCGCGAGGTCGAGTGGGAAGTCGTGAAGGTCGAACTCGATAAGATCGTCGAAGCGGCGGAGGTCGATGCCAGCGACGCGGCCGCCGCGGTGCAAGACCGACCCATCGCCGGCAAGCCCGCCACGCAACCATCTTCCGCCGGCGCGAATGTCGTGGAAGATGCAAAGGAAGCCGCGAAGCGCGCCAAGATCGACGTCGCCAAACTGCTTGCGGACGCCGAGCGCGAAAAGCACACGACGCGGTATGAAATGCGGCTCGTGTTCGTGGACGACGGACGTTTGTCCGAGCGGCAATGGCTCGTTGACGGCAAGCTGCTCTTGCGCGTTACGTATGGCCCGAGCGGTTCGATCGTTTGGAGCGACGCCGAGGGAAAGAACCTGGCCGAACGGATGCTCGCCGCGCGGCCGACGAAAGGCCCGAACGTTTCGCCCGACACGAAGCAACTCGTCGTGCTCCCGCTGCCGTGGCGGCGCTGGGGCACGGGACGGACCGAGAAGCTCAAGGAAGGCAAGGGGCTGGATTATGTCAATTACACTGACGAAGAAGCGATGCACGCGCTCTCGGCGTTTTTGGCCGACGGCGACGCTTCGGCCATGCAAGATCTGATCGCCCGGCGGTACTTCGCCTCGCCGGAGCAAGTCCGCGGCAAGCAGACGGCGGCGGATCGGCGCTTGGGCTTTTATGTGCTGCTCTGTCTGGCCGGCTGCAATTGGCAAGTCGACAGCATCACGTCGGTCGGCGGCATCGTCGAAAAACCGATTCCCGCCTCCGTGTTGGCCGATCATCCGAATTCGCCGATTGCGTGGCTGTTGGCCCGCGAATTGGCCGACCGCGGCATCGGGCATCCAGAACCGCCGGCGATGCCCGACAACGCGAGCGTGGCGGGCGATAAAGCGGGCCGGTCGCTCGCGGCGACGCTGATTACGCTGCGGCGGCTCTATCGCGCCGACGATCCCGCGACGGCGGTTGCCGAAACGGCGCCGGACCAGGTCGCGGCTCGCTTCCTTGCGAACTGGCAAAGGGCCAACGCCTTCGTTCAGCATACGCGGTCGCCGCTACTGGCGATGGCGGTGTTGCAAACGATGCAGCAGGCGGCTGAAACGAACCCGGCTCGGTGGACGCACCTTGCTCTCGGGTACGAACGCTGGGCGAAGAACCCCGCTTGGAATAGGCTGACGCGTTACGAAGGCGGCCGCGCTTGGCTCAAGAGTCGCGACCGTCGGCGGGCCCGCGAAGCCTTCGCAGCATGGTACGACGACGTGCTCTCGGCCGGGCAGGTGCCGCTTATTGAACAGGGTTTCCGCGAGGCTTTCACGGGCGATGACGTGACGCTCGCGAACCCGAACGACACGCGGACCGATAACGTATTCACGCGGAAGCTGCTCGATGCTGCAAAGACGTTCTCCTCGCGGCAATCGCCTTCGGCGGCGCTGCTCATCGCCTGGCAAGCTTATCAACTGGAACAAACGGAGTTAGGCGACGAGATCGTGAACCGCACGCTCGCAGCGCTCGACAAGAACGAATCGACCTACACGACGCTTTTGGCGATTCGCGTCTTGTATCACGCCGGGCATTACGACCGGGCGGATGTGCTGCTCACGCCGCTGCTCGACGACGATGCCTTCGCCGGTTCCGTGTCGCTCTGGCGGCTGGCCGCGGATTTGGCCGAGAAGCGCGGACGGCTGGCCGAAAGCGTCGCCCGGTGGGAAAAAGTCGCGGAAATGGAGTATTCGCGGCTCGGCGAATCGTATGAAGTGGCGACGGCCCGCGAGCCATTCGAATCGCTCATGCAGCGCTACGAAAAGCTCGCGACGGCGATCGCGGCCACGTCTCAACCCGCGACCGGCGAGCTCGTCGCCAACGTCGTCCGCGCGGCCGATCGCTGGCGGACGCTTGATGCCGATCCGTCGGCGGCCTGTCTGAGCGCGGCGAAGATTTTGGCCACGCTCGGCAAGGAAGACCTGGCCTGGGCGTATGCGACGACGCCCCTGGCGAGCACCGCGGCGCCGCAACCGGGTCAACCGGGCGGGCAGCCGGCCGAATCGCCGTATGCCGCGCTTGCCCGGCAGCTTGCCGAGCGTGGCGAAGTGGCGCTGGCGATTCGCGCCTACGCGGCCGCGGAAGCGGCGGAGCCGAAGAACGCCCGGCTGGTGTGGGATCGCGCCCAACTGTTGGAGAAGCACGCCCGGTTCGCGGAAGCCCGCGCGCTGTATCGGCGGCTCGCCGACGGCGAATGGCCGGCCGAGCAAGCGTCGTACAAGCAACAAGCGGCCGAACGTCTGTCTACGGACACCAAGGTAACGCGGCCCGCGCCGTAAGGGGGGCGAACCTCTCTTGCCGGCCGATGTCTCTTATCGCGCGTGCATTGCGACGCACGCGGTCGGTTGGTAAATTGAGTGCGGCAATCTCTCGTTCGTGCTAGCCCGTCGCGGGCGGCGATCCGGCGGCGCAAGCGGTTGGCAGCGAACGGCTTGCAACGACGGTGGCTGTAGCTCAGTTGGTTAGAGCGCCAGATTGTGGTTCTGGAAGTCGGGGGTTCAAGTCCCCTCAGCCACCCTTGGCCGAACGTCCACGAACTGGCCGCGCGAAAAGCGCGGCCATTTTTGTTGTCGAAACGCCCGGCGGTGATGATGATGAAATGATACGGCGGCGCGGCGTAGGTCAGGCACTCGCGTGCCTGACGGAATCGCCGAGCGGCCGCCGATTCCTCGGCGGTTCGGCAGATTGCCCGGCTGTTCTGCCGCGTTTGGGCTTGGATAGCCGCACTTGTCAGGCACGGGAGTGCCTGACCTACGATTCTACGATTTGGGCTACGTGTTTCGCATTCGGGTGGATCATGATCGTCGTAATGAAGAAGGGCGCGGACCAGAGTCAGATCGACCACATGGTCCAGCGGATTGCGAGCCTGGGGCTCAAGCCGCACGTCATCGTCGGGGCCGAGCGGACTGTGATCGCGGCCGTCGGCGAGAAGCGGCCCGAGCATAAGGAATCGCTCGAAAGCGGCCCCGGAGTGGCCGAAGTCGTCAAGATCCTCGCGCCGTACAAAGTCGCTAGCCGCGAGGTGAAGCCTGAGCCGACGGTGATCCGCGCCGGCAGCCTCACTGCGGGCGGCGACACGATCGGCGTCATCGCCGGGCCGTGTTCGGTCGAAACGGAGGCGCAGATTCTCGCCTGTGCCAAGGCGGTAAAGGCCGCGGGAGGAACGGCGCTCCGCGGCGGCGCGTTCAAGCCGCGGACGAGCCCCTATAGCTTCCAGGGACTCAAAGAACGCGGGTTGGAAATGCTCGCCGCCGCCCGCGCGGAAACGGGCCTGGCCGTCGTGACCGAGGTCGTCGCGTCGGAGGATACGGACCTTGTCGCCCGGTATGCGGACGTGCTGCAAGTCGGCGCGCGCAACATGCAAAACTACCGGCTGCTGGAAGCGGTCGGCAAGGCGGGCAAACCGGTGCTGCTCAAGCGCGGTCCGAGCGCGACGATGGAGGAGTTGCTGCTCGCTGCGGAATACATCCTCGATGCCGGTAATCCAAATGTCATGCTCTGCGAGCGCGGCATCCGGACGTTCGAGACGCACACGCGGTTCACGCTGCCGCTGGCCACCGTGCCGTATCTCAAGCAAAAGACGCACCTGCCGGTGATCGTTGACCCGAGCCACGGGACGGGCCACTCGTATCTCGTGCCGGATATGACGGCCGCCAGCGTGGCCGTCGGCGCCGACGGGATCATTCTCGAGGTTCACCCCGATCCGGAAAACGCCCTGAGCGACGGGTATCAGACGCTCAATTTCGAGCAATTCGCGACGACGATGGCCCGCTGCCGGCAGATCGCCGAAGTCCTGGGCCGGCGGATTTAGAAAAATCGGTGTGACGCGGACGACGGGAATTCCCCCAATGGGAATAGGGAGGCGCGTGAGCCTTCCTACAGGCCCCGAGCAAGCCGCGTCACCACCGTCTGTAACGCCCATAGGCGTGGGTGGCGCGGTCTTGCCGGATTTCTAGCGGCACGCCGTTCGCAATCCCCAGGACGCGGAGCACATTGCGGCGAACATAACCAACTTACGCGCGGTCGAGTTGCCCCGATGCCACTTGCCATGTTGCCAAAAGTCAACGACGCGGCGAAGTCCGAGGGCAACGAGACCAATTCCCATCTGGCCGATGCGGGCCAGACGTCGCCCGATCGGCAGCGGGTCGTCGCATACGAACATTCCCGCGACCTGGCCGATCTGCTCGCGACGCTCAACGCCACGCTCCTCGTGTCGACGTATCAGGCCGGGAAGCTGGCGGTCATCGGCTCGCACGACGGCCGGCTGGCCCGCAGCTTTCACAATTTCGACCGTCCGATGGGCGTGGCGATCGACCGGCACGCGAACCGGATGGCCGTGGCCGCGCGGAATAAGGTTTGGATGCTATCGAACAATCGCGACATCGCCGCCGAGATGCATCCCTCGGGCGGATGCGACGCCTGCTTTCTGACGCATTCGGCCCAGGTAACCGGCGAGATCCAGGCCCATGAGATGGCGTTTGCCGGCGGCGAACTGTGGATCGTCAACACGTTGTTTTCGTGCCTTTCGACGCTCGACCCGGCCTATAGCTTCGTGCCGCGGTGGCGGCCGCCGTTCGTCGGCCGGCTCGCCGCGGAGGATCGCTGCCACTTGAACGGCCTGGCCCTGCTCGATGGGCGGCCGAAGTACGTCACCGCGATGGGCGAAACCGATTCGCCCGGCGGCTGGCGCGCGAACAAGGCCCAGGGAGGCTGCTTGATCGATGTCGACTCTGGCGACGTGATTGCCCGCGGCTTTGCGATGCCGCATTCGCCGCGGGCTCATTTGGGACAAATCTGGCTGTGCGATTCGGGGCGCGGGGCGCTCGTTCGCGTCGATCCACAAACGGGCCGTGCATCGACGGTCGCTCGGTTTCCCGGTTACACGCGCGGGCTAGCAATGCACGGAAGGCTGGCGTTCGTCGGACTGTCGCGGATTCGCGAGACCTCGACGTTCGGCGGCGTGCCGATCGCGGATCATCGCGAGCGGCTCAAGTGCGGCGTCGCGATCGTCGACGTCCAGTCCGGCGAACTGGTCGGGCAGTTCGAGTTCAAATCCGCGGTGGAGGAAATCTTCGACGTCACGCTGCTCACCGCCTGCCGGTTCGCGGCGATTCGCGGCCCGTTCGCCGGCGACGACGGCGAACCGCCGGTTTGGATCGTGCCGGAGCAGCACCGGCACTAGCCGGCTGTGGACGGACCAAAGAACACAACACCCCTCATCAATTCAATCTCCTCATTTCTCCAGGCAGTATCTGCTTCCGCGTGCATCGTCATGGATGGTTTGCCGCGCGTTTGGCCTGTCCCATCGAGAGCAGCACCTCCATGAGCTATTTGCAACCGTTTCGTTCCTCGTCCCTTCGCCGCAAGCCCCGCTCGAAATCGCCCAAGCTACGGTCGCCGTTGCGATTGTCGCTCGAAGTGCTCGACGCGCGGGTCGTGCTCTCCGGCACGCCGCAATTGATCGATCTCAACGCGACCGGCGCGTCCGCGCCGGCCGATTTTGTCCAAGTCGGCGCGATCGCGTTCTTCACCGCCGACAATGGCACAAGCGGCCGCGAACTCTGGCGCACGGACGGCACGGCGGCAGGCACGTCGATGGTCCGCGACATTCGCAGCGGCGCGTCCGGCTCGAATCCGCAGAACCTTACGAACGTCAACGGCACGCTCTACTTCACCGCCGACGACGGCACGAACGGCATCGAGCTCTGGAAGAGCGACGGCACCAGCGGCGGCACCGTGCTGGTGAGCAACATCGGCTCGGGCAGCACCGCGTCGTCGCCGCAGAATCTTACCAACGTCAACGGCACGTTCTATTTTTCGGCAGACGACGGCACGAATGGCCGCGAACTTTGGAAATCCGATGGAACCCTGGGCGGAACGGTGCTCGTCAAGGACATCTTTCCAGGGTCCTACAATGGCACGACGCAGGCGTATTCGTCGTTTCCCGTCCAGTTGACCAGTCTCAACGGCACACTTTTCTTCACGGCGGGAGACGAGGACAGCGGCCGCGAATTGTGGAAGAGCGATGGCACCGCCGCAGGCACCGTGCTCGTCAAAGACATCTTTCCCGGCGAGTACGAATACGATGGCATTTACTACCCCAACAATGCCACGCCCGACAAACTGACCGTTTCGGGCGACGTGCTTTACTTCACGGCCGCCGACGAGCAGAACGGGCGCGAGTTGTGGAAGACCGACGGTACGGCGGCCGGAACCGTGCTCGTGACGAACATCCGCGGCGGAACGGCCGACGCCTTCGCGAACAATGACGACCTGCTCGACGTCAACGGCACGCTGTTCTTCACCGCCACCGACGATACCAACGGCCGCGAGCTGTGGAAGACAAACGGCACGGCCGCGGGAACGGTCCGCGTCCGCGATATCGCTTCCGGCACGGCGAGCGGCATTCTCGGCAGCGAGCTCGTGCACATCAACGGCGTCGTCTACTTTTCCGCGACGGACGGCACGAACGGCACGGAACTGTGGAAAAGCGACGGCACGACCGCCGGCACGACGATGGTCGCCAATCTCGCCGCCGGAAGCGCCAACTCGTCGCCGACGCTGCTGACCAACGTCGACGGCACGCTGTACTTCAACGCCTTCGACGCGACGGCCGGCAACGAACTGTGGCAGAGCGACGGCACGGCGGCGGGCACGGTCCGCGTCGCGGACCTCGTGGCTGGCCCGAGTGGCGCCGCCCCACAGAGCCTCTCCAATCTGAACGGCACGCTGCTCTTCTCGGCCGACAATCTGACCGCCGGCCGCGAGCTGTGGACCGTCGACCCGCAAGCGCAAGCCGGACTCGCGACCGCGCGGCTGACGATCTACGTCGATAGCCAGCCGGTCGCCATTCCCGCCAACATCGGCCGCACGAGCGGCGGCACGAAGCTCTCGCAGATCACGACCACCGCCGCGAACACGATCCGCGTCGAACCGATCGGCAGCGAAGCGCTGGGTTCGGTCACGCTCGGCGACTTCTTCGAGACGTGGCGCACCAGCGCCGGCCAGGCAGGCAATAACGCCAACGCTTTCTTCAGCGACTCGCGGCTGATGGGAAGCGTCGAGGATACGACCAAGACCGTCAAGATGTTCGTCAACGGGCAGCTTCGCACCGACTACGAAGATTACGTCGTTCAGAACAACGACCAGATCGTGCTCGTCTTCGGCTCGAATCCGGTGGTGTCGATCAACACGAACTTCGGCCCGATCGTGATGGAACTGTTCGAGCAGCAGACGCCGATCACGGTGGCGAACTTCCTGGACTACATCAACGACGGCGACTACATCAATTCGTTCTTCCACCGCGCGGCCGAAAGCGGCGGCGAAGAGTTCGTCATTCAAGGCGGCGGCTTCAAGACTTCCTCGACGACGTTCACGAGCACGGCCCAGTTCACGAATGTTCCGACTGAGGGCCAGATTCAGAACGAACCGGGTATCTCGAACGTCCGCGGCACTGTGGCGATGGCCAAGCTCGGCGGCCAGCCGAACAGCGCCACCAGCCAGTTCTTCGTTAACCTCAACGACGACAACGTGTTTCTCGATTCCGAGGCGAGCGGCCGCTTTACGGTGTTCGCCCAGGTGCTCGACATGACGACGGCCGACACGATCGCCGCGCTGCCGCGCAACACGTCGAATCCGTCGCCCTACGGCGAACTGCCGGTGAGCGCGAGCAACCAGCTCGTCGTGATCCAGTCGATCGAAGGCTTGGGCGACATCAGCGGCATCAAGTACGTCGACGCCAACGGCAGCGGCAACCGCGACTCGGGCGAAACGGGCGTCGCGGGCATTACCGTGTACGTCGACGCCAACAACAACGGCGTCCTCGATGCCGGCGAAATCTCCACGTCGACCGACTCCACCGGCCGCTATCTGCTCCAAGTCGAGCCGGGCACGTACACGATCCGCGCGCTCAATTCGCCCGGCCACGTGCAGAGCGAACCGGCGTCGAACAACGGATATTCCGTGACCGTCGCGATCGGCATCGAGTCGGGCGACCGCGACTTCGGCGAGATCCCGCTCGCCGCGCCGACCGGCGTCGATCTCGTCGCATCGTCGGACACGGGCACGGCGTCAGACGACAATCTTACGCGTCTCAACAACGCATCGGCGACCGCAACGCTGCAATTCCTGGTCAGCGGCGTGACCAGCGGCGCGGAAGTGCGGCTCTTCAGCGACGGCGTCTTGATCGGCGCGGCGACGGCCACGGGCTCGACGGTTACGATCACCACCAACGGCACGGTTACGCTCGCCGACGGAGCACGCAACATTACGGCGCGGCAGACGATCGGCGGCGGCGAGAGCAATGCGTCGCCCGCGCTCGCGATTACCGTCGATGCGACTGCGCCCGCGGCGATTGCGTCGAACGTCGCTTCGACCACACCGTTCGACGAAGCGTTTACGTTCGACGCGGACAGCCCGAGCGAAGGCCAGACCGGCGTCGCCTACTCGCTGGTCAATGCCCCGAGCGGCATGACGATCGACTCGGCCTCAGGCGTGATTTCGTGGACGCCGACGCTCGCGCAGGCGATGCCCCATGCGTTCTCGATTCGCGTGAGCGACGCGGCGGGCAACGTCACCGACCGCGCCACGACGCTGACGGTGCTCGGCGAGATTCCCGCGCTGCCGGATGCTTACACGACGGCCGAAGACACGCCGCTGACGGTCAATGCGGCCAACGGCGTGCTCGCGAACGACGGCGACGAAAGCTCGGGCACGCTCACCGCGGTCGTCGTAGCGCAGCCGACCCACGGTACACTGACCCTCAACGCCGACGGTTCGTTCACGTATACGCCGGCCGCCGACTTCTTCGGAACCGACACGTTCACGTATCGCGCCTCCGACAGCGAGGACGAGTCGAACGTTGCCCAAGTGACGATCACCGTAACCGGCGTGAACGACCCGGTCGACACGACGCCGGATTCGTACACGACGACGGAAGATACCGCGCTGACGGTGAACGCGGCGAACGGCGTGCTGGCTAACGACGACGATCCCGACAACGACACGCTGACCGCGACGCTGGCGACCTCGACCACCAACGGCACGTTGACGCTCAATGCCGATGGCTCGTTCACCTATACGCCGAACGCGAACTTCAGCGGCACGGATTCGTTCACGTACCGCGTGAGCGATGGCACGACGACTTCGGACCCGGTGACGGTGACGCTCACGGTAACGGCGGTGAACGACCCGCCGGTCGGCGTGGCCGATGCGTACTCGGTCAACGAAGACGCAGTGTTGACAGTGGCCGTGGGGCAAGGCGTTCTCGTCAACGATACGGACGCGGAAGGCACGACGCTCACGGCCAGCGTCGTCGCCAATCCCACCAACGGCACGCTGTCGTTCAACGCGAACGGCTCGTTCACGTACACGCCGAACGCCAACTTCTCCGGCACGGACACGTTTACCTATCGCGCCAGCGACGGCACGGGGCAATCGGCCGTAACGACCGTGACGATCACGGTCAACGCACAACCCGACGCGCCGACGGCAACCGACGACACCGCAAACGTAACCAACAACGGCACGGCGCAGACGATCAACGTGCTAACGAACGACACGTCGAATCCCGACCCGGCCCAGACGCTCACGATCACCGCCGTCACGCAGGGCAACAACGGCGGCACGGTGACGATCGCGGGCAATGCGATCAGCTATACGCCGGCCACGTCGTTTGTCGGCACGGAGACGTTCACGTATACGATCCGCGACACCGACGGACTGACCGACACGGCGACCGTTACGGTTACGGTAACGGAAGCGGCCGGCAACAGCGTGTTTGGTTTCGTGTTCGTCGACGCCAACGGCAACGGCGTCCGCGACAGCGGCGAGCCGGGTATTCCGGGCGCGATGATTACGCTCACCGGCACGCCGACGAACGGCAGCGGCGGCGTCACCCGCACCGCGCTGTCGACCAGCAACGGCTCGTACCGCTTCGACAATCTTCTCGCCGGCACGTATCAGATCGTGCAAGACCAGCCCGAGGCGATGCTCGACAGCGTCGAGTCGATCTCGACGGCGGCCAATGGCATCGTCGTCGGCAGCGACCGGTTCACGAACATCGTGCTTTCGGGCGGGACATCGCGGGGCGAGCTGAACTTCGGCGAGCGGGGGCTGCGGCCGGAGTACGTTTCGATCCGGCTGTTCCTGGCGTCGACGCCGCCGGTCGCCGACATGCTCCGCGAGGCGGTCGCCCGCGGCGAGGAACTGGCGGGCAACGCGCAGCTTGCGGCGATGATCCGCGCCGGCGACGATGGCGACGGCCCGAACAACGCCCCGGTCGCGGTGGCGAACACCTACACGGTCGCATCCGGCGGCGTGCTGAGCGTGCCCGTCGTGACTGGCGTGCTGACGAACGACACGGACGCGGACGGCGACACACTCACCGCGGCCGTCGTCGCGCAGCCGACCAACGGCACGCTGACGCTCAACGCCAACGGCTCGTTCACCTACACGCCCAACGCGAGCTTCACCGGCACGGACGCGTTCACCTACCGCGCCAACGACGGCACGGCAAACTCGAATAACGCGACCGTGACCATTATGGTCAGTTCGAGCACGATCGCACCCGTCGCCGTCGTCGATACGTACGTCGTGAATCGCAACACGACGCTCACGGTCGATCAGGCGGGCGGGCTCTTGGCCAACGACAGCGATCCCGACTCGACCAATTTGACCGCCCAACTCGTTACGAATCCCACCAACGGCACACTGACGCTCAATGCTAACGGCTCGTTCACCTACGTGCCGAACACGGGCTTCGTCGGCACCGACACGTTCACGTACCGGGCGAGCGACGGCGTGTCGTCGTCCGCGGCGGTCATCGTGTCGATCAGCGTGCTCAACAACAATCAAACGCCGGCCGCCGTGGCCGACTCGTACACGACCAACCGCGGCGTGCCGCTTACCGTGGCCGTCGCTCAGGGCGTGCTCAACAACGACACGGACGCCAACGGCGACACGCTCACCGCACAACTCGTCGCCAACGCCACCAACGGCACGCTAACGCTCAACCCCAATGGATCGTTCACCTACACGCCGAACGCGGGCTTTATCGGCACCGATACGTTCACCTATCGGGCCAACGACGGCACGACCAACTCGAACACCGTGACCGTGACGATCACGATCGCCAACGTGAACCACGCGCCGGTCGCCGTCGCCAACTCGTACACGGCAACCGAAGATACGACGTTAACCGTCAATGCGGCAAGCGGCGTGCTCGCCAACGACAGCGATCCGAACGGCGACACGCTCACCGCCGTGCTCGTCGCCCAACCGACGCATGGGACTCTGACGCTCAACGCCAATGGTTCGTTCACCTACGTGCCGGATTCGAACTTCTCGGGCACGGACACATTCACGTACATGGCCACCGACGGGACGGCGAACTCCGAATCGGTCGCCGTCACGATCACCGTCACGGGAATGAACGTGGCCCCGGTGACGCAGGCCGACAATTACACCGTGCAGGAGGACGGCACGCTGTCGATCGGTGTTCCGGGCGTGCTCGTCAACGATTCCGACGCCGACCAGGACCAACTCACGGCTCAGCTCGTCGCTCAGCCGAGCCACGGCACGCTGACGCTCAACGCCAACGGCTCCTTCACCTACACGCCGACCGTCGGTTACAGCGGACCGGACTCGTTCACCTATCGGGCGAGCGACGGCGAGGCTCAGTCGAGCATCACCACCGTTTCGATCACCGTTTCGCCGAAGAATACCTTCTCGATCAGCGAGTCGGCCCAAGCGAGCGCGATCGTCGGTCAGGTCGCTTCCGAAAACGGTTTCGGCGCCGTGCAAGGGTTTCAAGTCGACGTGGCCGGACTCGCGACGCAGCTTCGTCTGGCGGCCGACGACCACTTCACGGGCGAGCCGGACGCGGCGCTCGTGCTCATCGAGTACATGGACCTGTCGTGTCCGCACTGCCGCGACATTCATCCCGTGATCGAGGAGTTGCTCGACGACTTCGAGGGCGAGCTGCTGGTCGTGCGGCGGCACTTGCTGCTGTTCAACACGTCGACGAGCAGCTTCGTGTTTCCGAACAGCCAGGCGGCGGCCCGCGCTGCGGAGGCGGCGGCTCGGCAGGGCAAGTTCGACGAAATGGTCGACAAGCTGTTCGACAATCAGGACACTTGGCGGACCGTGACCGACCCGACGGCGCTGTTCGACCAGTACGCCCAGGAAATCGGCCTCAACATGACGCAGTTCGGCACGGACCGCGTCGACCCGGCGATCGATACGCGGATCAACCGCGACCGCACGGCGGCGACCGCGCTGGGGCTGTCGTCGACTCCGTCGTTCTTCGTCAACGGCGAAGCGACGGAGAATCCCGGGACGACGCAAGCATTCGCCGAGGTGCTCGTGGATGCGTTTCTCGAGGCCGACGAGCCGTTTGGCATCAATCGCGAGACCGGACAGATCTTCGTCAACAACCCGGCGGCGCTCGACGCGGTTGCGACGCCGACGGTGACGTTCAACGTGCTGCTCACGAACGCGGCCGGGCAAACGCAAACCGTCGCCGTCACGATCAACGTGACGAACAGTGCGCCGGTGGCGGCCAACGACTCGTACAGCGCCACGACGAACACAACGTTGACCATCAACCCGGCGATGGGCCTTTTGGCCAACGACGACGATCCGGACGACGATCCGATGACGGTGCAGCTCGTGTCCGGGCCGGCGAATGGGTCGCTAACGCTTAACCCCAACGGGTCATTCACGTACACGCCGAACAACGGCTTCACGGGGACCGACACGTTTACCTACGTCGCCAAGGACGCCACGCACACGTCGGCGAATGCCACGGCGACGATTACGGTCGCCGCGGCGGGAAGTGCGTCCGCCATCACGGCGGAGGCCGGAGAGGACAACCTGGACCAGACCGAGGAAGGGGACGCGGAACAGGGCGAGAACGACGCCGAATCGTATGCCGAAGCGCTGGTCGACGCCGTCATGGAAGAAGCCGAGGACTGGCTCGACGTCTAGCTGCTAGCATGAGGTTCGCCGTAGCGGCAGGCGCCGAGACTTCCGGTCGTCGAAGGTGAAACTGGCGGCGAGAGAACGGCGAAAAAAATGAACCGCCCGTCGCGGTGTCGGAACTCTGGCGAGTTCCGCTACGGGGTGGGTGCAGTGCGTGTAAAATGCTGGTCAAACCGGCGGCCTGGTATACGATGAAGGGATTGGCATGGGCGTGGAACCTGGCGTGCAACCTACGACGACCATGATCGAATCCATCGACGATTCCTGCGACACCCAGAGTTCGACCGAGGACTTGATCCGCCGTGCGCGCGAGGGCGAAACGGAGGCCCTCGGCAGCTTGATGCAGTTGTACCGCAACTATTTGACGATCCTGGCGACGACGCAGCTCGATCACCGCCTCCGCCGGCGAGTCAGCCCTTCGGACGTGGTCCAGGATGCACTGCTAGCGGCCCATCGTGATTTTCTCCGCTTTCGGGGGCAACACGAGCGGGAATTCCTGGCGTGGATGCGGCAAATCCTGATTAACTGTCTGCACCACGCCTACGAGACGCACATGCAGGCCAAGCGGCGTGACGTTCGGTGCGAGATTTCCCTCGATCAAGTTAGTGCGGCGCTCGATCGGTCGATCGTCAACTTCGCTCAGGTCTTGGCCGATCGCGGGCCGTCGCCCAGCGCCCCCGTCCGCCGGAGGGAAAGCGTGGCCGCCCTCGCCGACAAGCTGGCCCAGTTGCGATCCGAGTACCGTGACGTGATAGTCCTGCGGAGCCTCCAGGGCCTGTCGTTTGACGAAGTCGCCGAGCGGCTCGGTAAACGCACCGGCGCCGTGCGGATGTTGTGGCTGCGGGCGATCGAGAAACTCAATCAACTCGTCGAGAAAAAGGTCGAGTAGCCATGCGATCGATCGACGTAGACGACCCGAGCCTGGCCACGACGTCGCTTGCGGCACTCACGGAGGAGCAGCGCGAGCGGCTTACCGACGTCCTCGATCGTTATTTATCGTCGCTCGACGAGGCCGTCCCACTCGATCGGGTGGCGATCTTGGGGTCCCATCCGGACCTGGCCGAACCGCTTTCCGCGTATCTCGACCGTTTGGACGAGCTGCACGACGCGGCGGCGGGTTTTGCCGGGGGCGACAAACCCAGGTCAGCGCCGGCGCCACAAGTCGACGGCGACAAGCGGATCGGCGACTTTCAGTTGATCCGCGAAATCGGCCGCGGCGGCATGGGCGTCGTCTACGAAGCCTGGCAGGTTTCGCTCGGGCGGCGGGTAGCGCTCAAAGTGCTGCCGTTCGCCGCCGTGCTCGACAGCAAGCAGATTGCCCGGTTCCGCAACGAGGCGCAGGCCGCCGCGCAGTTGCACCATTCGAACATCGTGCCGGTGTTCGCAGTCGGCGTCGAGCGGGGCGTGCACTTTTACGCCATGCAGTTCATCGACGGCCAGCCGCTCGACCAAGCCATCGACGAGCTCCGCGCGGCGCAAGGCGGCAGTCCTTCGCAGCGGCCCGACGAAACGGCCATCTATCCGCAGGCGCACTCTCCGGCGACGCGGGTCGGCGTCGCCGGTTCGGCCGAAACGCAGCGCTGCGAGCGAACGCTGCAAGGCTCGCAGGTCAAGCACGATCTGGCCAAGCGGGGCGACTATCGCACCGCGGTCCGGCTTGGGATCGATGCGGCCGAGGCGCTGCACGCTGCCCACGAATACGGCGTGATCCACCGCGACGTGAAGCCGTCCAATTTGCTCCTCGATTCCGAGGGCAAGGTGTGGGTCACCGACTTCGGCCTGGCGCGATTTCAATCGAATGCTTCGCTCACGAAGACGGGCGATCTCGTCGGCACGATGCGGTACATGAGTCCCGAACAAGCGGCGGGCCGGGCGGCGGTGGTCGATCAGCGGACGGACGTCTATTCGCTCGGGGCGACGCTGTACGAACTCGTTACGCTGCGGCACGCGTTCGAGGGCGAAGACGGCCCGACGCTGCTTCGGCGGATCGAGCAAGAAGAGCCGCGGCCCTTGCGGCAGTTGCAGCCGCGCGTGCCCGCCGATTTGGAAACGGTGATCCACAAGGCGATGGCCAAATCGCCGGCGGAGCGGTATCAGACCGCCACGGACTTTGCCGACGATCTGCGGCGCGTGCTCGAAGGTCAACCGACGCTGGCCAAGCCGCCGTCGGTCGTCGATCGCCTGACGAAATGGACGCGGCGGCATCGCAGCGTGGTCGTGGCGGCGTCGGTCGTCTTGCTGTGTGCCGTGGTCTCGCTGGCGGTGGGAACCGCGCTGATCCTGCGGGAAAAGGCGAGGGCCGAGCGAAACTTTGCACGGGCCGAGAATTACTACAAAGACGCACGGTCGGCCGTCGATCGGCTCGGCATCAAGATGGTGCATCGTCTGAGGAACGAGCCGGGCGCGGCACACTTCCGCCGCGAACTGCTCGGCGAGGTTATCGACTACTACGACGAATTCGTAAAGAAGGAGCGATCGGACGACGAACGCGACGATCCACACGTCCAGTTCGATATCGCGCTGGCCTACGGCAAGATGGCCACGCTGACGGAACACGCCGACGGCGCGCAGGCGTCGCTGTCGTTGCACCGAAAGGCATGCCAGTCTCTCCAGGACCTCGTCGAGGCCGATCCTGCGTCGCGCGACTATCGGCAAAGCTGGGGTTCGGCACTCAACAATCTTGGCCTGGCTCTCGACCGGGCCGGAGAGTTGGACGACGCGCGGATGGCCTTCGACGCCGCGCTCGCGCTGCGGAGGCAACTGGCGAAGTCGGTTCCGGACGACCGAACGATGCAGAGCGAACTGGCGCTGACGCTCGTCAATCGCGGCCTGCTCCACGAACGGGCAGGACAACCGGCCGAGGCCGAACGCCTGTTCCATGAGGCGCTCTCGATTCAAGAGACGCTCGTCAAAGCCGAACCGCGCAGCGGCGAGTATCTGAAGAACCTGGCGACGACGCACAACAACTTCGTGGCGGTGTACGCCAACAGCAAACCGGACGAGGCGCTGGCGGCCTGTCGCCGGGCGGTCGACTTTATGACGCGGGCCCGCGACGCGGAGCCGCGCAACGTCGACTACAAAGCGCGGCTGGCGAACATGTACAGCAACATGGGATCGCTGGAGGCGGGGGCCGACAAGCTCGACGACGCGGCGGCATCCTACCAGAGCGGCATCCGCATTCAGGAGCAACTTTACAAAGCGGCGAGGGAGAACAAGACCTTCCGCCGCGACCTGGCCGTCAGCCACAACAATCTCGGTCTGCTGATGACGCGGCTCAAACAGTCGGCCGCCGCGGAAGCCGCGTTTCGCACGGCACAGGAACTTTACCGGCCGATGGTCGGCATGTATGAAGACGACCACGCGCTCGCGAGCAATGTCGGCGGTGTTTACAATAACTTGGGGTTCCTATACATGAGCTTGCGCCGCCAGCGGGAAGCCGCCGAGCAGTTCCGCTGGGCGATCGAATATCAGCAGCAGGCCGTGCATCGCGCGCCGAAGGTGGACCAGTACCGCGAGTTCCTCAGCAAGCACTACTACAACTACGGCCAGGTCCTGCGCAACTTGGACCGGCCCGTCGAAGCGATGGAGGCCGCCCTGGAGCGGGGGAAGCTTTGGCCGGACGATGCCCAGCGGCTATTGTCCGTGGCCGAGGAGTTGGCCCTCGTGTGGCGGCAGATGGCCGCGCGGCCGGAGCTGGCCAAAGAGGCCGATGCGTGCGTCAGCTATATCCTGGACACTTTGGCGAAGGCAAGCGATAAGGTAAGTTTGGCCCACGAACTGACGGGCAACCCGGCGTTTTCGGGATTGATCGAGCGGCCCGAATTCACCAAATTGATGCAACCGTCGCTTTGATGCGTATTATAAGTCGGTAGTTTCCCCAGCAATCTCGACCTTGCTTCGCACGGCGACACGACCCATGTTTCCGCGACGCTCCGAATATCGCGAACGACGGAAAGCCCGAAGCGGCTCGATGCGGCGAGCGTTTTCGTTCGAGCCGCTCGAAGGCCGGTCGCTGCTGTCGGGCGATGGCTTCGGCGCGACGTACGAACCGGCGTGGACCGCGCCGGTGGCTACGGCACTGCCTCCGGTCGAGACGACGCGCGACGCACTGTTCTCCGCGAGTCCACAGCGGTTGATGACCGCGGCGATGTGGGGCCGGTTGCTGCTTCCGTCGACGTTCGACGTGTCGACGTTCGATGTTTCGGCCTTCGACTCGGCGGCGCTTGGCGGCGCGCTGTTCGGGTCGACGACGTTCGCCGGTATCGGGAGCGAAGCCAATCGCTTTTCGTGGCCGAAACCGGACGCATTCTTCGGTCCGCAGTTCGAGTCGATCGTCGTTTCGCTGCCGCAAGTCGGCATTTCGTTGCCGTATTTCGGCGAGCCGCTCGTCGCCAAGGCCTTGTTCGTGGACTCGGCAAGCGGCGCGGGCATGTTTTGCGTCGTCGTGTGCTCGTCGTCGCCCTCGGGTGAAACGAGCGCGAGCATCAGCGTCAGCCGGTTCTCGCTTACGGACCGCGGCGGCGACCGTTTCTTGCGGATCGACCGGGCGTTCGACGCGTTGTCGGCCAACGACTTGTCGGTGTTCCGCGTGACCGGGCTTTCGCCGCGCGACGGCAAGCCGCACGATGCGTGGATCGCCGATGGGGCGGTCGGATTCGAAGATGCTTCTCGCTACTTCGACTTCGTTGCCCGCGATCCCGGCGGCGACGGGAATTTGGTCGCGGGGCGCGAACGGCCGCTCGGCGGATTGCCGGTCCTCGCGCCGCCCGCAATTGGCGGTACGGTGAATGTCGGCCGCGGCGGCGACGAAAGCCACGGATACTACGCGGGCGGCGACGAAGGCGGGTTCATCGGATTGTCGACGATGAGCGATTTCGCGCCGTCGGTCACGAATGCGTTTACGGACGCGGTCGAACGCGCCGCGACGAACGGATTCGCGCAACTCGCGCCGAGAGAGTCCTCCGAGTTGGGCGGTTTCGACGCGGCGCCCGAAACCGAAACGCCCTTCACCGTGCCCGGCGCGCTCGACGCCGATCAAACGACCGCGGCGCCGCCCGCGATTGGGCCGAGCCGCGTCGTGGGAACCGAAACGGATGCGGCGCGGGGCTCGAAGGCGCTCGAACGATCCATTACGCGGTCCGATAGCTTCCCAGCGGCATCGGAATCCGGTAGCGAAACCGCGACTCGGACGACCGATACCGATTCGAATCCCGCGACTGTGGAATCGCGTCCCGATCCCAACCAGCTTGCGAACGCAGCGGACGCCGATCCAGCCGCGACCGTGGAGTCGGATGCGGAAGTTTTGGCGCAGGCCGACGGCGAGGGCGGATTGATCGCGCTGGCGGTGTCGGAACTGCCCAGCGAACCGATTACGGTGCAAGCGGCCGCGGAACCGTGGTTCGTCGAGGACGCCCGGCCGCGCGATTTGGCGACTTCCGAGTCGCCGGCGCTCGAAAGCAGCGTGGGCCTGTTCCAGGTGTTCGATGTGGCGGCGGCGCTGCCCGCCGTGACGGCCGCGCACGAAAAGCTCGACTCGGCCCCGCACCCGACGTTCGCGATGGCCTCGCTGTTTCCGTCGATTTCGGGACTGAGCGTCGCGGGGGACGAAGCCCACGAGCAGAAGCCGGCGGATTCGCACGACGCACGCGTCGAAGAAGCAACGGTCGACTCGAACATGGCCATCGCCGCCGCGTCGGCCGTCGTGCTCTCGGCAGGGCTGTCGCTCCGCCGCAAGGGTCCCGTCGCGAAGCTGCGGGCGATTTTCGAGCGCTGGCCGCGGCGGAAGAATCGGCGCGCGAAGCGCGACGCATAGGTTTCATCGCCGGCCGGCGCAAGGGCGGCTGGCTTTCCATCGTTCCCGCTGGAACGGCGTCGACCACGAAGGCGCGCGATACGGATGGGTGCGCGTTGATCCGTGGCCCAAGGAACGACGGCGATTCAGCAATTCATGGATGGGCTTGCCTCGCGGCGCGGATCTTGCTCATCGCGGCCAAGACATCACGTTTCGCGGCGTGGTGGTGGATTGGCCGCGGGACTCATGTTAGCCTAGCCACAGTTCGCCAAATGGCTGGGTAGCGTATCCCCAAGGAGCCGTGTCCCATGAGTCTTCGATGTATTGGATATATTGCGCTGGCGATCGCGCCGATGCTTGCGCTGACGCCGGGCGTGGCCCGCGCGGTCGAGCCGAAGCGGCTATTGCTCGTGGGCCAAGGTCCCGATGGCCATCCGCCCGCCACGCACGAGTTCATGGCCGGACTCAACGTCATCGAAAAGTGCCTTGCCGGCGTCGAGGGCTTGAAAGTCACGAAGGTGAAAGCGGACGAGCCGTGGAAGGAAGGTCCGCGGATGCTCAAGCAGGCCGACGGCGTCGTGCTCTACGTTTCGCAGGGCGCGAAGTGGATGCAGGCCGACGCGGGACTGTACGATGCGTTTGCGGCGTTCGCGGCTCGCGGCGGCGGTCTCGTCGCGCTGCATTGGTCGGTCGGCGCGAAGGAGGCGAAGTACGTCGACGGGCAGTTGAAGTTGCTCGGCGGCTCGCGCGGCGGTCCGCAGCGGAAGTACACCGTCGCCGACTTCGAGGTTCGTTTGCCGACGCCCGATCATCCGGTCGTGCGCGGAATCAGGCCGTTCGCGATGCGCGACGAACTGTATTACCGGCTCGACTTCTTGCCAGGCGCGCTTGAGGGCAAGTCTGCGACAAGCGCGAAGCCGCTGAATTTCGACCGCATTTTCGCGGCTCAGATCGAGGGACGCGAGGAAACGGTGGCCTGGGCGTGGGAGCGGCCCGACGGTGGACGATCGTTCGCGTACGTCGGCATGCACTTTCACGACAACTGGAAACTGGCCGAATACCGCCGCCTCGCCGCACAGGCCGCGCTCTGGACGCTGAAGATGGATGTGCCGGAGGGCGGCTTGAAAGTCGACGTGAGCGAAGCGGACCTCCGGCTTCGAGAAGCGGCTGCCGAATGACGAACACCCAAGCCAAAACGACATGGATTGGACGGCGGTACGAGGATAGTACATGCGCGGGGCAGACGTGCGCCAACGACGAACGACAGCTTGAGCTTCCCCCAACCGACAGGAGCAGCGCCATGATCCGCCGAGCACCGAGGTTTGCAGCCGCGACTTGCCTGGCGGTCACGATCGTCGCGGCGATGGCCCGCGGCGAAACGACCGTGTTTCTCGAACGGATCGCGTCCGGCCTGGCGCGGCCCGTGTTCGTCGCGCCTGCGCCCGGCGACAACAGCCGGTTGTTCATCGTCGAGCAGCACACGGGCCAGATCAAGATTCTCAACACGGCGGACGACTCGATCAACGCCACGCCGTTCTTGGATATCGACGGCCTGGCGACGGGGAACGAGCAGGGTTTGCTGGGGCTCGCGTTCCATCCGGACTACGCCGCCAACGGGCGGTTCTTCGTGAACCTGACCGTCAGTGGCTCCGGCACGACGGAGATTCGCGAGTATCAGCGGTCGGCGAACCCCAACGTCGCGTCGACGGCGTTCACGCGGTTGCTCAGCTACACGCAGCCGCAATCGAACCACAACGCCGGCTGGATGGCGTTCAATCCCGAGATAATCCCGGGCGAGCCGCAGTATCTCTACATTGCCTCGGGGGACGGCGGCGGAGGCGGCGACACGGGCACGGGCCACACCAGCGGAACCGGCAACGCCCAAGACCTCACGAGCAATCTCTTGGGCAAGATGCTGCGGATCGACGTCAACGGCGACGACTTTCCGGCCGACGCGAATCGGAACTACGCGATTCCGGCGTCGAATCCGTTCGTCGGCGTAGACGGCGACGATGAAATCTGGGCATACGGCTTGAGAAACCCGTGGCGGAACAGCTTCGACCGCACGACGGGCGACTTGTGGATCGGCGACGTGGGGCAGAACGTCCGCGAGGAAGTCAATTTCCAAGGGGCCGGTTCCGCGGGCGGAGAGAATTATGGCTGGCGCGTGATGGAGGCGACGCGGTGCAACAGTTCCGGCGATCCGATTCCCTGCAACGACGCCAGCTTTACGCCGCCGATTCACGAGTACAACCACGACGCCAGCGGCGGGTTTTCGATCACTGGCGGATACGTCTATCGCGGACCCGTGGACGCGCTCGATGGTCTTTACTTCTTCACCGACTACGTGAGCAGCAAGATTTGGGCGTTCCGCTACGACGGCGCGACAAAGACCGACTTCGCCGAATGGACGTCCCGGTTCGTGACCGACGCCGGCTCGGCGACGAGCCTCTCGTCCTTCGGCGAGGACAACGCCGGCAACCTGTACCTCGTGTCGCTCGACGGCGAAATTCACCGCGTCCGCAGCGCGGGCGAAGTCGCGGCGATCGTCGACACGGGGGCGCAGTGGAAGTATCTCGCCAACGGTTCGAATCAGGGAACCGCGTGGCGGGCGGCGGCGTTCGACGATGCGGAATGGCCCGCCGGGCCATCGCAGTTGGGTTATGGCGACGACGATGAAGCGACGGAGATTCCGTGCGGGTCCTCCGCCCCCAACTGCAATGTGAACAATTTCATCACTAGCTACTTCCGGCACACGCTGGGCGAGCGGGTCGATCCGTCGCTGGTCGCCGAATTGACGCTGCAAGTCTTGGCCGACGACGGCGCGGCCGTGTACATCAACGGCGACGAAGTGTTTCGCAGTGAGAATCTCGCCGCCAACGCCGGATTCAACACGCCGACGAATGGGACGGCGACGGAGAACGTCTTCGACTCCGTGCCGATCGACCCGATGATCTTGCTGCCCGACGCGATTACGGGAACCACGGTCATCGCGGCGGAAGTACATCAGGCCTCGGCCACGAGCAGCGACGTGAGCTTCGATCTGCGGCTGCTCGCCGTCATGCGGACGCCAGCGGCCGGAGATACGAACTTTGACGGCGTCGTCGATGCGAACGATGCCGCGACGCTGGCGGCGAATTTCGGCCTCGCCGAGGGCGCGCTGTGGATCGACGGAGACTTCGACGCGGACGGCGCCGTCGGGCTTACCGACCTGGCGATCCTGCAAGCCCACCTCACTTCGCCCGCCGCGGCCTCGAACGCGGCGCCGATACCCGAGCCATCGGCGTTCGCCTCGATCGTTGCCGCCTTGGCCGTCGTGCTCGGTGGGCGACGTCGATCGCTCCGGCGAACTGCGGCGTAAGGTCGGTTCACCGCGGCCGCATCGCCCGGATGACTAACCAGGCGCCGCCGACGAGCACGAGCATCACGATTGCCGCGGCGCTCGCTTTGATCGCGTATCGCAAGCGCCGGTCGTCGGCGGCTTTGTCGGATGCGTCGTCTGCGGGCCTGGCTTCGAGCGCGCTCGACCGCAGCGCGCTCCGGGGGAAGTTGCCGATTGGGCCCGCGGCCGCCGCCGGCGAGATGCACGCGGCGGTCGCAACGCAAATAGCAACAAATGTGGCGAGACGATGCTCGGCGGAGCGCGCGACGTTGGACATGGCGTTGGCCTCGTGGGCGGGTGTATCGGCTATCGTACCGCATGCCGAGTCCTGCGAGCAATCGGTGGCGCACGCGGCGTCCCTGTCGGCGTACCGGACCGAGGCGTATGATGGTCGCAGTTTCCCTGTCGTCTTGGAGCGCGTTCGCATGAGTGGTCGTGTTGACGATGTCGAGAGTAAGACTGGGCTTCGTTTTGCCGCAGGCGTGTCGCGGGCGGGCAACACAGACGACGCGGTTCGCGAGGCGTGCGAGCAGGTCTTGTCGGCCGGCGGCTCGTCGCCCGCGCTCGCGTTCGCCTTTCTCTCGCCACACCACGGCACGAAGTCGGCGGCGATTGCCGGGGCAATTTGCGATCGCTTGAAGACCGACGCGCTCCTCGGCTGCATGGCCGAGTCGATCGTCGGCGGCGAATTGGAGATCGAAGACGGTCCGGCGCTCGCGATCTGGGCGGCGTGGCTGCCGGGCGCGAACGTCGAAGTGATGCACTTAGAATACGCCCGATCGGCCGACGGCGGTTCGTTCGTGGGCTGGCCCGACGCGCTCGTCGAATCTTGGCCCGACAACGCGACGCTGCTGCTCTTGGGCGAGCCGTTCAGCTTTCCGACCGACGTGCTCTTGGAGCAGATTTCCGACGAGCATCCGGGCGCGAACGTGATCGGCGGGATGGCCGGCGGCGGACATGGGCCGGGCGAGAACCGGTTGTTGTTTCGCCGCGGTGAAGTGCGGCAAGGAGCGGTGGCCGCGGTGCTCGACGGCGCAGCGGTGCGCGTGCGGCCGGTCGTCTCGCAAGGGTGCCGGCCGATCGGCAAGCCGATGGTCATCACCAAGGCCGAGCGCAACATCGTACACGAACTCGGCGGACGCGCGCCGCTCGCGATTCTCAAGGAACTCTATGCAACGCTCGGTCCCGAAGACCAGCGAATGATGCAATCGGGCTTGCACCTGGGCCGCGTGACGAACGAATACCGCGATGCGTTTCGCCGCGGCGATTTTCTGGTCCGCAACGTGATCGGCGTCGACGGCGAAAGCGGCGCGATCGCGGTCGGCGAGTACGTGCGCCCCGGCCAGACCGTGCAGTTTCACCTCCGCGACGCGGCATCGGCCGACGAGGACTTGCACGAGATGCTCGCGGCGGTCAAGATCGAAGGAGGTGCGAGCGGGGCGCTGTTGTTCACCTGCAATGGGCGCGGCACGCGGCTCTTCGACGTACCGAATCACGACGCCGCCGCGGTGCGCGCGGCGCTGGGGCCGATTCCGGTCGCCGGGTTCTTCGCCCAAGGCGAAATCGGCCCGGTCGGCGGCCGGAACTTCTTGCACGGCTTTACGGCGAGCCTGGCGGTGTTCGACAAGGCCGAGTGATGCCGGTGGCGACGATTGTGCCGGGTCAATCGCCGATTCCGAAACGGTAGATAATGGTGGGCTGGTACATTCTTAACGCAGAGGGCGCGGAGGTTTCGCAGAGGTCGCAGAGAGGATTCGGATCGAGGCGCTTTGGCGCGTATAAGGTCGCTGGCGATCGAAGCCAAGGAGCTAAGCTTGGTGGGTCCAAGTTTGTCGCCCACTTCGAGCCGCTGCCATGTCCGTTGAGCTTCTTGCAGAACCCGCCAGTGATGCCCCGACTCCCCAGTCCCTAGTCCCCAGCCCCCAGCCCCCAGCTCCCCGCCTCGTCCGCGTGCTGCATATCATCAACGGCGACCACTATGCGGGGGCGGAGCGGGTACAGGACTTGCTCGCCGCGCGGTTGCCGGAATTCGGGTTTGAGGCCGCGTTCGCATTGCTCAAGGGCGGCGCGTTTGCGGAAGCGCGGGCATGCAAGTCGGCGAAGCTCTACGACACGCCGATGCGCGGCCGACTCGACGTGCGGCAGATTCGGCACATCGCCGAAATCGTCCGCCGCGAGGAGTATGCTCTCATTCACGCCCACACGGCCCGCTCGGCGATGATCGGGCGGCTCGCCGCGTCGATGGCGGGCGTACCGATGGTGTATCACGTCCACAGCCCGACGATCCGCAATACGACGAACCGCGCGGCAAACGTCTTGAACACGATCGTCGAGCGCGCGAGCCTCGTCGGCGTGCCGCGATTGATTACCGTGTCGCATAGCCTCGCCGCGCACATGCGAAAGTACGGCATTTCGGCCCGCCGCTTGACCGTCGTGCACAACGGCGTGCCGGGACCGGAACGACTCATCGAGCGCGCAACTCCTTCGGGCGAATGGACGCTCGGCGTCGTGGCGCTCTTTCGGCCGCGGAAAGGACTCGAAGTGCTTCTCGATGCCGTTTCGATCTTGCGCTCGCACGATTACGACGTTCGCCTGCGGGCGGTCGGCAAGTTCGAAACGCCCGAGTACGAAGCCGAAATCAAAGGCCGGGCCGCGCGGCTGCAAATCGCCGAGGCGATCGACTGGACCGGGTTTACGCGCGACGTCCCGGCGGAGATGCGGCGAATGGACCTGTTCGTGCTGCCGAGTCTGTTCGGCGAAGGCTTGCCGATGGTCGTGCTCGAAGCGATGGCGCATGGCGTTCCCGTCGTGGGGACGCGCGTCGAGGGCGTTCCCGAAGCGGTCCGCGACGGTGCGGAGGGCGTGCTCGCGGCGCCGGGCGATGCGGTCGATTTGAGCGCGGCAATTCGGCGGTTTCTCGATGGTCAGGTCGATTGGCAGACGATTCGCCGGGCGGCGTTCGAGCGGCATGGGACCGAATTCTCCGACGCGGCGATGGCGGCGAAAGTGGCGGCCGTGTATCGCGACGTGCTCGCTGAACGGCGGCGACCGGGGGCGTAGGGCAAGACGCGGCGAATTCGCTTGACTTGGTTCCTCTGGGGGCCTATCGTGTCCCAAAGTGGACGCACTTCTTCGGCGATGCCGGCGGTCTTCGGTGCATCGCAGACATTTCTACGGGCGGACCATGCTTGTACAGCCGCGAATCGAGTCCGATTGCGGGCTCCGGGCGGGTAGCGCCGCACTTTGGCGGCTACCGCGATTGGCATTGGTCGCGGTATGTGGCAGTTCCATGTTCTTGGCGGCGTTTGAGGTCTGCGCGGCGCGGACGACGTTTGCCGTAATCGGCGACTATGGCAGCGACACGCCCGAAGCCACGCGCGTGGCGGAAATGGTCCGCGGCTGGAACCCCGACTTCGTGATTACGGTCGGCGACAACACCTATGGCGACCCGAACATCAACGTCGCGGAATGGGAGCGGCGCATCGGCCAGAACTACGGCGAGTTCATTTTGGGCCGCACGGACAATCGCTATCCGAGCCAGACCAGCCCGACGCAGCGGTTCTTTCCCAGCGTGGGCAATCACGACGTGATCGACCCCGTGAGCGACGGCGCCGAGCCTTCGCCGGGCCCGCCGTATTATACCGGCTCCGGCGCAGCGATTCGCCCGGGCTACCTCGACTACTTTCACACGGACCCTGGCCGACCGGGCGGTCGCTTGCCGAGCGGCTTCCATCAGCCGGAGCGAAGTTTTTACGAATTCCGCTGGAACGAGGCCCACTTCTTTGCGCTCGATTCGGAGTCGGCGTTCTTCGATTCCGCGTCGGCGCAGCAGCAGGCGACGTGGCTGCAAACCCGGGCACTCGCGTCCGACGCCGCGTGGAAGTTCGTCTTCTTTCATCACCCATCGTATTCGTCGGGTTCGCACGGCAGCCAGGATCACATGCAATGGCCCTTCGCCGCGTGGGGAATCTCGGCCGTGCTGACCGGGCACGACCACACCTACGAGCGCGTGTCGCACACGGGCATTCCGTATTTCGTCAACGGCTTGGGGGGTCAGGCGGCTTACCCGTTCAACAACATTCTTGCCGAAAGCGTCGTGCGCTACAACGAAAACCACGGCGCGATGCGCGTGTCGTTCGACGCGCGGTCGGTGTCGTTCGAGTTTCTCGCCGCCGTGCCGGACGATGCCGGCGGGTTCACGCCGACCGTCATCGATGGGTATGAGTTGAGCGCGGCCGTGCCGGAACCGGCCGCTTGGCGACAACTTGCGATCTCAGCGGCTTGCGCACTGGTTCTCGCGATGCGAACTCTCCCACGCGCGAAGCCGCGGCGTCGTTGAACGGCGGCTTCGCGGTCGCGGAGAACGGACGCCTCGAACCGCGCGACGGACGGGATGTTCGGCTCTCAATCTCGGGTTATCTTATTGGCCAACGCGAACCCGACGCGGCCCGAGATCGGTACGCATCTTGCTTCGGTTGGAGTTGCCGGCCGGCGCACGAGGAAAACGTGCGTCCGCGGGCGAGGCGGATGTGCGGTTCGTCGCGCTTTCGTGCTGCGGTGCACGGGTTCGCTTTGTGGAATGCATCGGAGGTCGAAATGTCCAAGCCCACGGCGGCCAAGCCCGGCAGCTTCTCCTGGCGAAATGCCGCGTGGCTGAGCGCCGTCGCGAGAATCGCTCTCGGCCTCGTGCTGGTGGCCGGCGTCGGGGTTCTGCTCGTCGTGCTCGCGGGCGTGTTTAAGCCGAAAGTCGCCAGCGAATTCACGGCATTCAAGCGAGCGATACCCGCTGGGGCAACGGTCGTCGAAGTCCGCGAGCTCAAGCGGCCGCGATTCGAAACGGCCATCGGCACGATCAAACCGATCTATGAAACGACCGTCTCGTCGCGGCTTTTGGCCCGCGTGTTGGAGGTGAAAGCCACGGCGGGCCAGCACGTCGCGGAGGGCGACGTGCTCGTGCGGCTCGACGACGCCGACCTCAGGGCCCGGCTCGAACAGGCGGAGGCTGCGATTCGGCTAGCCGACGCGAAACGCGAGCAAGCTTCCACCGAATTCGAACGCGGCAAGAAGCTGCGGCAAACGAACGTCATCTCGCAGGGTGAGTTCGACGCCTTGACGGCCGCGCTGCGCACGGCTCAGGCCGAATTCGACCGCGCCGGTCAAAGCGTCCGCGAAGCGAAAGTGCTGCTCGAATTCGCCACGATCCGCGCGCCGCTGGCCGGCCGGGTGATCGACAAGCGCGTCGACGTCGGCGACACCATTTCGCCGGGACAGCCGCTGGTCACGCTCTACGATCCGAACCGGATGCAGATGATCGCTTCGGTCCGCGAATCGCTGGCGACGCAACTGGAGGTCGGCCAAAAGCTTCCCGCATCGCTCGAATCGCTCGGCATTGAATGCGAGGCGACCGTCAGCGAGATCGTGCCCGAAGCCCAAGCGGCCAGCCGCACGTTCAACGTCAAGGTGACCGGCCCCTGTCCGCCGGGCGTGTATAGCGGGATGTTCGGCCGGCTCCACTTGCCGCTCGAAGATGAAACCATCGTCGTCGTCGCGGCGGGGGCGATTCGCCGCGTCGGACAACTCGCAATGGTCGACGTTGTCGAAGGCGATGCCGCGGTGCGCCGTGTCGTTCAGCTTGGACGCACGCTGGATGCGGACGTCGAAGTTCTCGCCGGCTTGCGTCCGGGCGAGCGGGTGCTCCTGGTCGTCGAGGCGAGGTAGCCATGCGTCACGATCTCGATGCCGCGCCCAGCCCGCACGATGCGTTGTCGCGGATCGTGCGGATCTTTCTCGACTCGAATCTGTCGATCATCCTGATCGTGTTCTCGCTGCTCTTGGGCGCGGCGGCGCTGTTGGTCACGGCGCGGGAAGAAGATCCGCAGATCGTGGTGCCGCTGGCCGATATTCACGTCAGCTTTCCCGGCCGCTCGGCGGCGGAAGTCGAGCAACTCGTGGCCACGCCGCTCGAACGGTTGCTCTATCAGATCGACGGCGTCGAATACGTCTATAGCATGTCGCGCGAGAATGGCGCGATCGTGACGGTGCGGTTCTACGTGGGCGAGGATCGCGAGCGGAGCATCGTCAAGATTCAGAAGAAGCTCGACGAGAATCTCGACGCCGTGCCGCCCGGCGTGGCGGGCTGGGTCGTTAAGCCGATCGAGATCGACGACGTGCCGGTCGTTACGCTGACGCTCACGGGCGCCGCCGGCGACAGCCACGTGCTGCGGCGCGTGGGCGAAGAGCTGGTCGAGCGTCTGGCCGTCGTGCCGAAAGTGTCGCGCACGGCGGTATTCGGCGGCGAACCGCGCGAAGTTCGCATCGAACTCGGCGCCGAGCGATTGCAGGCGTACAGCGTCACTCCCGCCGAGGTCCACCGGGCGCTGCGGGGGGCGAACGTGACCGTTCCCGCGGGCGAATTCACGCGCGGCGACGCCACGGCGCGGGTCGATGCGGGCGCGACGATCCGCGACCCGCGCGAACTGGGCGAAATCGTCGTCGGCGTGTTCAACGAACGGCCGGTTGCGCTCGGCAACGTGGCTGAAGTTCGCGATGGTCCCGCCGAAGCGACGAGCTATGTGCGGCACGGTTGGGGAATGGCCCGCGGGTTTGCCGATCATGCGGGCAGTCCCGGCACGGTGCTCGCCGGACCATTGTCGACGGAAGTTGCCGCGACGTCGGACCCGCCGCCCGCGATTCCGGCAGTGACGGTCGCCATCTCGAAGCAAAAAGGGGCGAATGCGGTTGCGGTGGCCGACGCCGTGCTCGCGGCCGCCAAGCAGATTCGCGCGGACGTCGTTCCCGACGACGTCGAAGTGGTCGTGACGCGGAACTACGGTCTCACGGCCGACGAGAAGGTGAACGAACTGGTCGAGGCGCTTGGCGTGGCGATCGTGATCGTGATTGCGTTGCTCACGATCAGCCTCGGCTGGCGCGAGGCGCTGATCGTCGCCGTGGCGATTCCCGTCGTGTTCGGTTTGACGCTCGCCGTGAACCTGCTGGCGGGGTACACGATCAACCGCGTGACGCTGTTCGCGCTGATCCTGTCGCTGGGCCTGCTGGTCGACGACCCGATCGTGGACGTGGAGAACATTGCCCGGCACTTCGAGGAAAAGCGGCGAGCGTCGCGCGACATCGTGCTGGCCGCAGTGGCGGAGATTCGCCCGCCGCTTATCAGCGCGACGCTTGCCGTGATCGTCAGCTTTTTGCCGATGTTCTTCATCACCGGCATGATGGGACCGTACATGTCGCCGATGGCGCTCAACGTGCCTGTCGCGATGCTGATGTCGATGGTCGTGGCGTTCACGATCACACCGTGGCTCACGTATCACGTGCTCAAGCGGCGATTCATCGGCCCAGCAACCGGCGTAAGCACCGCCGCGCCCGCGACCGGCGAGCCGAGCAGCGAACGGAGCGCCGAGCAAACCACGGCGCACGAAATCTACGATCCGCAGGTCGTGCAGCAATCGCTTTTGTACCGCGTATTTCGCCCGCTGATGACGCCGCTGTTGGCCACGCGGCTTCGCGCGTGGGGCTTTTTGCTCGCGATGGCAGCGCTGACCGCCGCGGCCGCGGGGCTTGCCGCCACGCGCTCCGTGCCGCTCAAGATGCTGCCGTTCGACAACAAGAACGAGTTGCTGCTCGTCCTCGACATGCCGGAAGGAACGACGCTCGAACGGACGGCGGCGGTCGTCGCCGACTTCGAGCGGTACGTGGCCGGCATTCCGGAAGCGACCGATTACACGAGCTACGTCGGCCTGTCGAGCCCGATGGATTTCAACGGCCTGGTGCGGCACTATTACCTCCGCCGGGGCGCGCATCAGGCGGAGTTGCGGCTGAACCTGGTGGGCAAGAAGCATCGCCGCGAGCAGAGCCACGCCCTCGGCTTGCGGCATCGCGATGCACTGGCGAAGCTCGCCGAGCGCCACGGTGCCGTGCTGCAAATCGTCGAGCTTCCGCCCGGTCCGCCGGTGCTCGCCACGCTCGTCGCGGAGGTTTACGGCCGGCCGGATCAGACCTACGACGAGTTGCTCGCGGCGGCCGCCACGGTCGCGCGGCGGATGCGGGCCGAGCCGGGAGTCGAGGATGTCGACGATTTCCGCGAGGCCGCCGTCGCCAAGCTGGTTTTCGAAGTCGATCAAGAGAAAGCCGCGCTCGCCGGCGTGTCGGCGGCCGACGTGGCCGAGACGATTCGCGTTGCCCTGGGCGGGGCGAACGACGAAACGCTGCGCGTCGAACGGGAGCGTGCTCCGCTGCGGATCGTCGTCCGTTTGCCACGGGCCGATCGTTCCAGTCATCAAGCCCTGTCGCTGTTGCGGGTGAAAGGAAGCGTCGGCCAACTCGTGCCGCTCGCCGAAATTGGCGCCTGGCGATCCACCCGCGTCGATCAGACGATCTATCACAAGAACCTGCGGCGCGTGGCGTATGTTTTGGGTGAGTGCGCGGGCCGGCCTCCGGCCGAATGCGTGGTCGACATTCAAGCCGACCGGATCGACTGGGCCGAAGTCTCCGCTGCCGACCGCGCCAAGACCCAAGCTACGCTATCCGCGGAGAGCGGTTATGTCGCCGATGCCGAGCCGCGACCCGTCGCCGCGCGAACCTACTTCGACAACGGCAGCGGGATCGCCTGGAGCGTGCCCCACGGCGTCGACGTGCGATTCTCCGGCGAAGGGGAATGGAACATTACGCTCGACGTGTTCCGCGACCTGGGCCTGGCGTTCGGCGCGGCGATGCTGATGATCTACATCATTCTCGTCGCGCAGACCGGCTCGTTCTTGATTCCGCTCGTCGTCATGCTGGCCATTCCGCTGACCGTGCTCGGCGTGATGCCGGGCTTTTGGGCGCTCAACGCAATGTTTGGACAAGACGTGGGCGGCTACGCCGACAGCGTGTTTTTTACCGCCACGGCGATGATCGGCATGATTGCGCTGTCCGGAATCGTGACGCGCGATTCGATCATCCTCGTCGACTTCATGCAGCTCGCCGAGCGCCACGGCCGGCCGTTGTTCGACGCGATTCTCGAAAGCCGCGTGGTTCGGTTGCGGCCGATTCTGCTTACCGCCGGCGCGGCGATGCTGTCGAGCATTCCGATCACGCTCGATCCGATCTTTTCCGGCCTGGGATGGTCGCTGATCTTCGGACTGCTGGCGTCGACGGTGTTCACGCTGTTCGTGATTCCCGTCGTGTATTGGCTCATTCGCCGCTCGCGCGCTTGACATTGGCGGCTGCGCGAAGAACGGTAGGGTGGGTCGAACGAAGTGAGGCCCACCAACCACCGCGAAACTCACGTCATTTCCTGTGGGCCTCACTTCGTTCGACCCACCCTACGTTGTTACTTGACTCGCGCTACGGCTATTGCGACGAAGGGCAACATCGCCAGCCCCACGAGCAACAGCGACCGCGGCTCCGGCACGGCGACCGTGCCGCGGAGCGACTTGTTCTTGCTGATCAAGTACGAACCGCGCGGGGCGAGCCGAAAGTCCCACTCGAATGCCCACGTGGCGTCGGCGTTGGTAAGCGGCCCGAGGGTGTTGGCCAGCGTCGTCGGCAAGCCATCGTTGAGCCGCTCTTCCAAACTCCCGGCCACGCCGAACTCGCTGACCTCGTACCGCGTCGGCGGCGGCGTGACGACCGTTTCAGAAATCTCCGCGAACGGGTCGACCTGCAAGGCGGTGTTGATCGGCGTGCCCGAAAGCGACACCGTGTCGTCGGCCGCCGTGCCGTTGAGGTCGAAGTCGACGTATTGGAACATACTGAAGTCGATCGGGTTGTCGGTGAGATTGACGACGCGGATGACTTCTTCGAGGCTTGCCCCGCCGCTGCTCGTAGCGCCGCCGGTGAGCGTGTAGCGCACCGACACCTCGAACGTGGCGGCCGAGTCGCGATAGCGCAACAAGAGCGCGTCCTGGCCGGGCGTGCCGTCGACGTCGAGCGTAACGGCCTGCACTGGCGTCAGCGTGTCGATCGGCCGTTCGCCGCCGGTCGTCCCGGCGCGATACCAGAACCATTGCTGCGTGATGTGCTCGACGCCGTCGACCTTCCAAGAGTACAGGCCCTTGGTGGCCGGCGCGTCGCTGGATTCGGTGGCGAATTCGGCGACGGCGTTGAAGTTTTCGAGCGTGATGAGCGTAGCCGACGCGGGGGACGCGCTCGCGGCCGACGCGGCAACGATGGCTGCGGCAACGCGACGGGCAAGCGACGACAGACCACGTTGGCGGGAGAAAAGTCGGGTTTTCATAATCATCAGCACCTTTGCTACGAGAGTTGCGAAAGTTCGAATGTGGCAACGACCGACCGGCGCACTCCGCGCGCGCCGGAGCGTCAAAGGGTGAGGCGTAACGAGAAATGTGCGACGATGACTGCAACGATCCGCGGACTGCGAACTTGGAGCGCGGCCGCGTTCGGACCACGGGTGCATCGCGGCGCAATCGTGCTGCGGTCGCGCGGCCGTCCCGATCGGACGGATTTGGAAATCGGTCCTACGTTACGGGATGCTGCGCGAGGCGCCGGCGACGAAGCGACGAACGATGCCCACGGTCGGGGCGAGAAACTGGGGATGTGCTTTGGGCGAAGGCAAATCCGCTTCCGGCCGCACCGGATGAGACTCCTCGGGGTGCAGCCGCGTCGCCAGCATCCTTAGCAGGAAGCCGCAACACAGCGGAATCGCGTTCGCGTCCGATTCACATGAGAGCCCTTATTGGCTAGAGGGCAGCCCTTGCGTTGCGGCGACACCCGGCGAAGCAGGCCGGCGCGCCGCATCCTCCGTGACAATCCGATCTTGTGGTTCTACGCGGCTCGCGGAAGAATCGTCAACCCGCATTGGGCATTTTTTTTCGTGCGCCCGTGCTGGATGTAAAATGGGGCAAGGCCGAACTTCGCCCGCATTGCGCCGCTTGCCATGCCGAACGCGGCAGACGAAAATCGGCGAAGAAGCGAAACGTGTGTCTCGCTCACGTCGCGAGCCCAGAGGTCCTCCCATGTCTCTCCATCGCCGCAAGTTTTTGACGACTTCCGCCGCGCTGGCTACCGGCGCGACGTTGCTTGGCCCCGCCGTACATGCCGCCCGCCGCGCGAAGCGCTATCGCGCCGCGCTCATCGGCAGCGGGTGGTGGGGCACGAACATCCTTCGCGAGGCGATGCGGAGCGAGCAATGCGAACTTGTCGCGCTCTGCGACGTCGACGAGAACCAACTCAAGATTTGCGCCGCCGACATTGGCAAAGTCACCAGCGACCAGCCCAAGCACTACCGCGACTTCCGCGACGTGCTCAAGGAGCAGAAGCCCGAGATCGTCATCATCGGCACGCCGGACCATTGGCATCCGCTGATTACGATCGCCGCGGTGCAATCGGGCGCGCACGTGTACGTCGAGAAGCCGGTGGGGCACACGATCGGCGAAGGCCGGGCGATGATCAAGGCGGCCCGCGACGCGGACAGGGTCGTGCAGGTGGGCACGCATCGCCGCGTCTCGCCGCACAACGTGTCGGGCCAGAAGTTTTTGAAGGAAGGCCACGCCGGCAAGATCGGCATGGTTCGGGCCTTCGTCCACTATCCGGGCGACGCCGGCGAGAAAACGCCCGACGCGGAGCCGCCCAAGGGACTCGACTGGGACATGTGGTGCGGCCCCGCGCCGCTGCGGCCGTTCAATCCGGCGATTCATCCCAAGGGCTTTCGCAACTTTCTCAACTACGCCAACGGCACGCTCGGCGACTGGGGCATCCACTGGATGGACCAGATTCTGTGGTGGACCGAGGAGAAGTTTCCGCGCAAGGTGTCCAGCGTCGGTGGCCGGCACATCAAACGCGATTCGACCGACGCGCCGGACACGCAAATCACGTCGTTCGAGTTCGAGTCGTTCTCGGCCTGTTGGGAGCATCGCCAATACGCCGACAACAACGCCGAGAAACACAGCATCGGCTGCTATTTTTACGGCACGAAGGGGACATTTCACATGGGCTGGCTCGACGGGTGGACGTTTTATCCGTCGTCGAAATCCGGCAAGATCGTCCACGAGGACCCGAAGCTCAACGAACCGGATCAGCAGAACATCCGCGAGCTGTTCGCCGATTTTCTGGATGCGATCGAGGCCAAACGCCGCCCGGTCTCCGATATCGAAATCGGCCACCGCTCGACGAATATGAGCCTGTTGGGCATGCTCGCGCTAAAATTGGGGCGGAGCGTCGCATGGGACGGCGAAAAGGAGCGAGTCGTCGGCGACGAAGCGGCGAACAAGCTGCTGCGGCGCGAGTATCGCTCGCCGTGGGTGTATCCGACCTTCTGAGAAACCGTGCAAATCTCCGAAATCTACCGTAGTGTCCAAGGCGAAGGGTTCCTGACCGGAACCGACAGCGTGTTCGTGCGCGCGAGCGGTTGCAACTTGCGGTGCTGGTTCTGCGATACGCCGTACACGTCGTGGAACCCCGAAGGGCAGGATTTGACCGTCGATGAGATTCTGGCCGAGTGCGAAGAGTGGGACGCGCGGCACGTCGTGCTGACCGGCGGCGAGCCGATGCTGTTCGCCGAGTTGATTCCGCTTAGCGAGCAGCTTTCCGCGCGGGGGCGGCATATCACGATCGAGACCGCGGGCACGCTGTATCTGCCCGTGGCGTGCGACTTGATGTCGATCAGTCCGAAGCGCGCCAACTCGACGCCGGCAGCGGAGCGCGACCCGCGGTGGCGGCGGCGTCACGAGCGGACGCGGCATGCGCCGGACGTGATTCGGCGGCTCGTGGCGGAGTTTGCGTATCAATTCAAGTTCGTCGTCGACTCGCCGGAGGATGCGGAGGACGTGCTGCGGTATCTGGACGAGTTTCCCGAGATCGACCGCGGCCGGGCGACGCTCATGCCGCAGGGCGTCGACCCGGCGACGCTGGCCCAACACGAAGCCTGGATGGCGCCACTGTGCGAGGCGCACGGGTTAGTGTTCTGCCCGCGGAAGCATATCGAATGGTTCGGGCTGGTTCGGGGGACTTAGCCGGCGGGAGGTTGGAGGTTAGAGGTTGGAGGTTGGAGGTTGGAGGTTAGAGGTTGGAGGTTAGAGGTTGGAGGTTAGAGGTTGGAGGTTAGAGAACTTGATGGTGGCGTGTGACCTTGCGGGTTGCGGTGTTTGCTTGGGGCGGCGGGAGCGGCGGGAATTGTAGAAAATGCAGGGCGGCGGTAATTCTGACGGTTCGATGCGGACCGCGAAGCGGCGATGCGTTGCTCATCGAGATGCGGCGCAAGTTCAAGTCGTGGCTGGCGTTGCGTGCGTGCCGGGGGATCGGCCTGGCGGGAGCTACGGAGCTTTGGCACGCCGCTCGCTCTTGCCGACGCTTTCCCCGTGGCCGCGCAGGAAGCGATCGGCCGCGACTCGTCGGGCAGACCCAGTTTCTCGCATCCCAGGGATGGGACCCAACGCCATGTGGAACGCCGATCCGAAGACGTTTGTCGTGTTGCTCGCCATTATTCAGACCGCGGGCATCGGCAGCGCCTGCCTTGCCCGCTCCGCGGCCGCGATGCGTTCGCCGGGCATCCTCTACGCGGTGTTCTACGGCCTTCTGGCACTGGCTGGCATGGCCAACGTCGCGGCGCTTGCCGTGAACACGACGTTCTGGCTGCTGTCCAGCGTCTTGCTGGCGGTGATGGTGCTGACGGCCACGCTCGACTTGGGCGGATCGCGGCGGGCGACGGTTTCGTGAAGGGCGACGAGCGAGCTGGCAGCTTGACCGGCGGTTGGCGGCGCGATTACGATAGCCGCGAAGCGTAAGCGGTTTTCGATGCGTTTGATCCGTTCGCGCCGAGCCGGCGTCGTATCGTTGTCTCGCTCTTTCGCCCGCGCCGCGAGGGAAGTGCCATGTCCCGCGCCGCCTTACCTTTCGCGCACCCGCGGCTGAGCCGCCGCGCCGCGATCGAAGCCGGCGCGATCGGGCTGCTCGGCCTGGGCATGAACCACCTGGCGCCGCTTCGCGCGGCTGCGGCGACCGATGCGAAGCCTCGGGCGAAGGCCGTCATCTACATCTTTCTCTCCGGCGGACTCGCCCAACACGACAGCTTCGACCCGAAGCCCGACGCGCCGGATAACGTCCGCGGCGAGTTCCGGCCGATCGCCACGCGGACGCCGGGTATTCACGTCTGCGAGCATCTGCCGATGCTGGCCGAACGGAGCGATCGTTGGGCGCTCGTCCGCTCGCTCACGCATCCGTACAACGAGCACTCCGACGGACACATGGTGATGCTCAGCGGCCGGAGCGAGCGGCCGCCGGCGTTCGATCCGAACCGGCCGAAGCCGAGCGACTGGCCGTCGATCGCGGCGGTGGCCGGCGCCATGCTGCCGCCCGCGAACAACCTGCCGCCGGCCGTCGTGCTGCCGGAACGGCTCGTCCACAACACGGGCCGGGTGATTCCGGGCCAGTTTGCCGGCCAGATGGGCGCGCGGCGCGACCCGTGGTTCACCGAGGCCGTGCCGTACAACGCCAAGACTTACGGGGCGTACGGCGAATATGAGTTTCACCACGAACGGGGCCGCGAAGACTCGAAAATCCGCTTCCAGGCCCCGAACCTGACCTTGCCGCACGGCTTGGCTCGCGGGCGATTCGTCGATCGGCTTGCGCTCGTCGAGCATCTCAACCGCCAGCGGCGCGATTGGGATGCGGCGGCCGAAAGCGAGCAGTTCGATCGCCACCGGCAATCGGCCATCGGCTTGCTCAACGATCCGACAACCCAGCGGGCGTTCGACGTCACGGCGGCCGACGAAAGGACGCAGGAGCGTTACGGCCGCAATTCGTTCGGTTGGTCGCTGCTAATGGCCCGACAACTCGTCGAGGCGGGCGTGAGCCTCGTGCAGGTCAATTTGGGGAACAACGAGACCTGGGATACGCACCAGAACGCCTTTCCGAACCTCAAGAACTTTCTGCTGCCGCCGATGGACCGCGCGGTTTCGGCTCTGCTCGACGACTTGGCGGATCGAGGGCTGCTTGAAAGCACGCTTGTGGTGATGGGGGGCGAATTCGGCCGCACGCCAAAGATTTTCAGCCTTCCCAAGGCCAAACTGCCGGGCCGCGACCACTGGGGCGCGGTGCAGACGGTCTTTTTCGCAGGCGGCGGCGTTCGCGGCGGAACCGTCGTCGGCAGCTCGGACAAGCTCGGCGGCCATCCGGCCGGCGATCCCCAACTGCCGGAGAACATGGCGGCGACGATCTATCGGGCCTTGGGCCTTCCGGCGACAGCGGTGTGGCGGGACGAGGTCGACCGCCCGCACCACGTCTTTTACGGCGAGCCGGTCGGCGGGTTGACGTAGCGCCGCGGCGTTCGATTCTCACGCGCGCGACCGACTGCTTGCGCACTGTTCAGCGGCTGCTTGTCAATCGCGCAGGGGCGAAACTCGCGCGACCGGCGACCGAACGCGAAAGTCGCGTTTTGTATTGGCAGATAAGCGTTTATGCGTCGCTTGGGCTCTCCTCTCGCGGCTGTGGCACGGCGCTTGCTTTGGCAGGAACTACGCCGGAAAGCGCGGCGCACGGATCATATGTTGCGACGCGGAGTACCGGTGTGGAGCAGTTGCCTCGCACACGGAAGTGCACGGACACACGGCAGTCAGACAGCGGTCCGAGGCGTCGGCGTACGGCGTTTCGATCCGTCGACCGCTGTTCTGGCGGCTCTAGGCCGCGGACTTGGGCCGGCTCCGGTCGGCCCAAGTCCGATTTGATGGCCATACGCCGGGCGACCTCGGCGCCAATGAAGCTGACCCAGTTTTCCGCAGGAATCGAGCGTACGGAAGTCCTCGCCGAACGGTTAAGAAACCACGGCGGCCAAAACCTCTCCCCTTCCCAAAGCGGCGCAACGCCGCGGAGCCACGAACCCCCATGAAGAAAGTCGAAGCCATCGTCCGGCACCACAAACTCGAAGAAGTCCGCGATGCCCTGGTCGGCAAGGGCTGTAGCGGAATGACCGTCACCGAAGTGCAAGGCTTCGGCCGTCAAAAAGGCCGTAGCGAAATGTATCGCGGCAGCGAGTACACGGTCGAGTTCATTCCCAAGGTCAAGGTCGAGGTCGTCGTGCCGGATTCGAGCGTTTCGGCGGTCGTCGCCGCGATTGTGGCCGCCGCCAAGACGGGCCAGGTCGGAGACGGCAAAATCTTCGTCAGCGACATGGCCCAAGTCATTCGCGTGCGGACCGGCGAAACGGACGAGGCCGCGCTGTAAGTGAACGAGTCGCAGCCGCGGCGGAACGGCTCTCGTGTTTTGAAATCGAGTTGGTATTTGCCCGGGATCCCGTGGCCGCCCAAAGGAGGAGCCGTCATGTTGGCCGATCGCCCCGCTTACGTCGATGCCGACCTGGAACTGGAAAGCCGCCTACAATCGGAGCTTTCCCGCAATCAACGGCCTACGCTTAAGCGGCTGCACGTCGACGTGGCCCAGGGCATCGTCACGCTCAGCGGCTGCGTCAGGTCGTTCTACGAGCGGCAACTCGCGGTGCAATGCTGCCGCCGGGTGCCCGGCGTACTGCACATGATCGACGCAGTCGAGGTGGCTTGACTTCGGCGTTGCCCATCCGGCGGCACACTCGCCGCGACGACGAAGGGTCGGGCCGCGCCGACGTGGCAAACGCGAGCCACGCGACCGGGTAATCCTCCAGCGGCTCGTGATCGCGGTTTCGCCGCGAAATCGGGCGATTTCTCAATCCGCCGCGGACCGTCTGGCGGCGCCTCGGCATCGCGTTCTTGCATGAACGGCGACAAATTCCTTGGTCGCAACGGCCGCTCGGCGTAAAATAGCAGGAAGGCCGCTCCACGAGCGCGGTTCGGCGTGAGGCGGCGATCTTGTCGCGGACGAATTGTTAGGGTTTGATTCGTTTTGCGTCGCCATTGGGTTTTGCGGGGCTCGTCGCGTGCGGGTTCCGACCCTTGGGACGGGTCCGCGGCGTAGGACGCCGGCCAATGAGGCCGAAATCGGCGTGCCGCGAGCCAGCGCGGCGATGTCTGCGGGGCGACTTGGGGAGAGTGCGGCATGCGGTTATCGTGGCGTCCGTGGCGACGGGTTCACTCAAAGCCCGGACGAAATCCGCTGCGTACGCGGCCCCCAAGGTCGATCGAAACCTGCGAGCCGCGCCACGCGCTGAGCGCCGCCGGCCTGGTCGTCACTGAACTCATGTATCACGCTCCCGCGCCGACGGCGGCCGAAACGGCGGCGGGCTTCATCGAGTCGGATTTTGACTTCATCGAACTCCAGAACGTCGGAGCGTCCGCGATCGACCTTACCGGCGTGCGGTTTTCGCAGGGGATCGACTTCACGTTCGGCGGCGGCTCGCTTGCACCCGGCGAATTCGTCGTCGTTGCTGCCCGCGTCCCGGCGTTCGTAATGCGGTATGGTCAGAGCATCGGCGTCGCCGGGGCCTTTTCCGGTTCGCTGTCGAACAGCGGCGAGCAACTCATCCTCGAAGACTCCGCCGGTGCGGTCGTCCTGAATTTCACGTACGACGACGGATGGCAGCCGGCAACCGACGGCAATGGCCTTTCGCTGGTAATCGTCGATCCGTTCGGAACGCCGGTCCAGTGGAGCAATGCCGCGAGTTGGACCGTCAGCACGGCGACGAATGGCTCGCCGGGCCGCGCGGAAGGCCCGGCGGACGCCACACGGCCGACGGCGCCGGCCGATCTCGAAGCCTTGGCCGACAGCGGCGGAGTGCACCTCTCCTGGTCCGCCGCGGACGATCCGGAAACGGACATTTGGGCCTATCGCGTGTATCGCGACGGCCGCCTCGTCGGCTCGACCACTGCGACGGCGTTCACCGATCCGGCTCCGGCCAACGTGACCTATGAATACTGGGTGGTCGCCGTGAACGGCGCCTCAATGGCGGGCGGGCCGAGCAATCAGGCGTCGATAACGCTTCCTTTCGTCGGCGAAACGCCCGCGTTCGCACCGGCGCAAAATTTCGGTTATGCGGCCTTGCCCGGTCGCGAAACTTCCGGCATTGCCGCCAGCCAGCGCAACCCGGGCGTGTTCTGGATCCACAACGACGGCGAGCAGAACCGCTTCTACGCCATCAACGCCCAGGGACAGGTCTTGGGCACGATGACCCTGTCGGGCGTGACGGGCCTGGATATCGAAGACATTGCCGTCGGGCCGGGACCGGCTGCGGGCGAAAGCTACGTCTATCTCGGTGACATCGGCGACAACAACGCCGACCGTCCAAGCGTCGCCGTCATTCGCATCCGCGAACCCGTCGTCGGCGCGGCGGTCGGCGGTCAATCGCAAACGATCGCCGGCAGCGAAATCGACGTAATCCACTTCGTCTATCCGACGGGACCGGTCGATGCCGAAGCGCTGATGATCGACCCGCTATCGGGCGACCTGTACGTGCTCTCGAAGGAAGTCCCAACGAGCCGGCTGTTCTGGGCCGCGGCGGGAAGTCTTGTCGGGGGCGCCGTCGTGCCGCTGGCGCACGTGGGCAACGTCGCCTTCGGGCGGCCGTCGTCGGCGGCGATTTCGCCCTTGGGGAATGAGATTCTCGTCCGCGACGAGGACGGCGCCCGGCTCTTCGTGCGCGCTGCTGGGCAGTCGGTGGCCGCTGCTTTGGCAGGTACGCCGCTCGTTGTGCCGGTCGTCGGCACGCCAACCGAGCCGAACGGCGAGGGCATCACGTTCGACGCGGCCGGGAACCACTATTACACGATCGGCGAAGGCCGCGATCCGCCGCTGTATTACTTCCATCGCACGAGCCGTTCGCCCGGTCAATCAACGCCAATCCTTGAAGGCGATCTCAACGGCGACGCGCGGGTGGGCCTCGCCGATCTCGCCATTTTGCAGCGGCACTTCGGCGCGCTGTCTGGCGCCCCCGCGTCGCAAGGCGATCTGGACGGAAACGGCACAGTGGACCGCGCCGATGCTGCCCGGCTCGCCCATCGCTTCGGGGCAACCTCCGCTTCGCAGGCGCCCGCGGCGTCGGCCAAAGCCGCCGCAGCGATTGCCGGCATCTCGCCGGTCGGATCGTCTCCCAGCGCGGCTGCGGCGATCACGGCGCGGGCCGACCGTGCATCGCGCCTACAAGCCCGCCGGGCAACGCGCGCCGCTGGCCATACAGGGGCCGTAGACTCGGCGATTCTCGCGATTGACACGGCATCGCTACGGACGGGCGCAAACCGTAGGGTGGGTCGAACGAAGTGAGGCCCCATACGCATAAAGTTAAGGACTGTCACGGGCGAATCATTAGGCTGCTAGCACGTGGAACTACGGGAAACACACTGCTAGCACAACCACTTTGTTCGATCGTAAGTCCAATAAAACCAAAGGCATCTCGCTTAACTTTATGCGTATGGGGTCGAACCAAGTGAGGCCCACCAGAGTAGCAGCAAGCGTCGAAAATTGTGAATGGAATATGGCGAATTGTAAATTGTAAATGGGAATAGGCGCGGCGCTCGTGGTGCGCAATTCACCGTTCACCATTTTCCGTTCAGGATTACGCGCGTTCGGTCCCAAACGCCGGCAGGCCTCACTTCGTTCGACCCACCCTATGAATACCGTTCCTACGCCGCCGGGTCAGCTCTTCGATTTGCGCTTCGCCATCTGGTCGCGGAGCGTCGCGGCCCGTTCATAATCTTCCTTGGCGACCGCTTCGGCCAGTTGCTCGTCGAGCGTCGCGCCGATTTCGTAATGCTCGCGGATCGACTCGCGCAGCTCGTTGAGCTTTACGACAAGGTCGTCGTCGTCGAAGTGTTCCTCGGCGTCGTACTCGACGAACACCTTGCGGATGTCTTCGAGGCCGCGGTTGATGGCGTCGATGGCCGCGTCGGGGCCCTTTTCTTCAAGCTCGGCGAGCGCGTCGGCCTGGGTGCGATGGAACAGCACGAACGGCCGGTATTGCTCGTGCGAGAGCGTCCACTCCTGGTCGTCGGAGTGTTTCCGCGTGATGTCCATGAGCGCGAGGGTGTGGTCCGCGTCTTCGACGGCCCGGCGAAACTCGCGGAGGGCGAGCCAGCACGTGCGGCGGTGGTAATACTGCACGAACTCGCGGTCGACTTCGTTGCACTGCTCGTCGGAGAGCGTGAATTCGCCGTCGCGAAACGCCTGCTCGGCCAGGACGTCGTAAAACGTCTCGGCGCCCTGCGGACGCAGTCCGTCGGGCCGGCCGGTGGTTTCCATCTGTAACAGGCCCATGTCGAGCCGCATCTGAAGCACGGGGCGGCCATCGTCGCCCGCGACGATCCGCGCCGAAAGCTCGCCCGCTTCGTGGGGCCAGGCTCGCAGAAGGTCGTCGATGTGCTGCCGGTTCTTACGCCGGGCCATAGTCGCTCTCGCTGTCGCCGTGGGGCAGGTCACGCCAGGGTATCGTGGGCGACCGACGGCCGCGGACACCCTCCGACATTTCGGGGCAGCTCCCAGGATGTGAAATCGTGACGTGACCGATCTCCGTAAACCATACCGAAATCGGACCCTCCAGGCCCGACGCCTTGATTATATTCACGTCCGCAAAGCGAGGCTACCGACCGGCGCGTTCGCCTCCGGGCCCACCTCACAAGCATACCATCCGCCGGGTGTTGGACGCTGGGCGCCGCTGCTGGCTTGTCCAGCAGTGAGCGCTGCGGTTTGACGTTGCCTCGCGAATCGCACTGCTGAACAAGCCGGCAGTGGCACCCAATTCTTCGCGTTGTCAAAGTACTCACGAAGCGCGGACGCACACGGCCGTCATCGCCGGCGGCGTCTTGAGCGTCTGGAAAATCACGCAATAGCGCTCCGACAATTTGAGCAGCGTTGCGAGTTGCTCGTCCGTGGCGTCGGCGTCGATTTCGTACCGCAAGCGGATCGCCGAAAAACCGATCGGCGTTTGCCGGTCGACGCCGAGCGTCCCGCGAAAATCGAGATCGCCCTCGGCCGCGATCGTGGCGTTGCGCAGCGAGATTTCGAGGGCGGTGGCGACGGCGCGGAGCGTGACGCCCGCGCAGGCGACGAGCGATTCGAGCAGCATGTCGGCGGAACAGGCGGCGCTGCCGTCGCCGCCCGTCGCGGGATGCAGGCCCGCCACGATGTCGCCCCGCGGCGTCGCGACGCGGCAATCGAGCGAAGCGGCATCGACGCGGCCCACGGCGCGGATGGTATACTTCGCCGCCGAAGGGTCTTCCTTGTATTTGGCCTTGAGCGGCGCCTGAAGTTCTCGCAATTCGGCGGCGTTCATCGCAGCGACTCCCTGGGACTCCAAAACCGAGCGGTTCGCGCGGACGCGTTCGCACTGAGTCGTCTTGAGTTCGATTTCCAACCGCGGCCGATTCTAACGATCGTAACGCGCCGCAACTAGACAATGCGGGGCGAGCACAAGCGAGCTGCAACGTACCCTTCTAAGTAAAACGAATTGCGCAACTCCCCGAATCCCGAATCCCGAATCCCGAACCCCGACCCATGCCTCACCGCTCCATCCTTCCAGCCGTATGGGAAATTCCGGCGGTATTCCGCGACCGGCTCGGGACGCGAGCCGGCCGCCAAAGGGCGATGATTCACGAGGGCCACGTGCTGCTCGTGCTCCACCGCCCGCCCAAGCCCGACGAAGAGCAGCGCGAGGGCCGATTCTTCTGGCGCAAGCCCGACGGTACGTGGCTTTCGTCCGAGTCGGGCGGCGGGCTCGCGTCGCTCGAAGCGCACATCCAGGAGTACGCCGACCTCGTCGAGCGCTACGACCAGAGGGAAGAGCGGGCGACTACGGCGGCGGAATACTTCGACGTAATCCAGGCGGTCACGCCGATCCACCGCGCGGCCCGCAATCTGCATCAGGTGCTCCAAGACGCCCGCAAGGCCGTGCCCGAAGACCGGGACCTGATCGACTTTCGCGACCGTGCGTACGACATCGAGCGCAACGCGGAGTTGCTCTATACCGACACGAAGAACGGTCTGGATTACGCGTTGGCGCGCCGCGCGGAAGAGCAGGCCGCGGCGGCGCACAAAATGTCCGTCGCGGCGCATCGGCTCAACGTGCTCGCCGCGTTCTTCTTCCCGATCGCCACGCTCAGCGCCGTGTTCGGCGTGAATCTACAGCACGGCTGGGAGAATGCACCAGGGCCGGGACCGTTCGTGACGTTGCTGGCGGCCGGACTCGTATGCGGGTTCTTGCTGAAAGGCTATATCACGCGGGCAGAATAGTTTCTTGCCAACGATGCCGATTGATGTTGCGTCGTTCCGGCCCAGCGTCTTTCCAGCCAAGCGTACTTCCGGCCCAGATTGACGCTGGTGTGGAAATCCATTACACCAGAGGGAGTCGAGCGGGGTTAGGTTTCGTATCGGTGCGTTTTCTGCATGGAGCGGCAAATGCCCAGTTTTTCCTGTCCGCACTGTGGACTCGTCGTGGTCGATATTCCCGTAAGTTTCTCGGGAAAACGAATGAAGTGCAGGAAATGCGGCGAAGTCTTCGAGCTGCCCACGTTCGAGGGTTTCGCCGAGCCGCTGGCAGCCGAGGTCGCCGGACCGGCATCGCCCTTGGGCCTAACCGCCGCAGCAGCGGCGCCGAGTTATTCATATTCATCGACGCCCGGCATGGCGATTCAGCAACACCAATCCAATAAGACGGCCGTCGTCGCGTTCGCGCTGGGCATCCTGAGTATTTTGCTATGCTGGGTGCCGCTTGTTGGAATCGTGTTTTGCCTCGTGGCGCTCGTACTTTCGATCGTGGGCTTCGTCGGCGCCAAGCAAGGCCGCGGTGGCACGGCGTTCTCGGTTATCGGCGGCGTACTCGCGACATTGGGACTTGTAGTCAGTGTTCTGCTTATTCCGGTGCTTTTCACCTCGCTCGGAGCAGTTCTTGAAGCGGTCCGAATGAATGGAACCGAGCAGCGGATGCTAGAACTCCAGGACGCGCTGCAGGACTACCTACTCAAGAACGGAAGGTATCCCGACCGGCTGGAAGATTTGCCCGCGAGGCGCGCGGAAGATGCCGACGCGTCTGCCGATCTCACGGTCGATGCGTGGAACAACCGGTTCGAATACGAGCGTCTAAACGATTCGGAACGCGGTTATCGCCTCTGGTCGAAGGGACCGGACGGAGTGTCCGGCACAGAGGACGACATTCACCCAAAGGAAACCGAAGATCGCTCATTGCGGGAAATTCCGAACGGGCGTCGGCGTGGGTGACCGAGAATGACGCGGCTTCGGGAAGGAGGCGGTTCCCGGCCTAGAGAAGTGCTCGAGAGAGGACTTGAACCTCCACGCCCTTGCGGGCACAAGAACCTGAATCTTGCGCGTCTGCCAATTCCGCCACTCGAGCAGTGACCGTAAGGTCTTTATAGGTTACGACCCGCCGCTCTTCAAGACGGGGCGGGACGGCGCCAGGTTCGCGGCCCAGCGGCGCGTGATTTCCGCCGGGGCCAGTCGCGGAAAATCTCGCCGCGCGCGGTGCGCATCCATCGGCGCGCCCAAACGCACGCGGGGTACTCATTGAAAAACCCGATATGTCGATTCGCCAAAGGCGATTTGACCGATTGCCGTCTGTTGCTGAAAATAAGGACTAGCCTGCGGCTCGCTGCGGCCGCACGCCCCGACGGACTCTGGCACGATTCGGAGCAGACCGACATGAGCGGCGGAATGCAGGCCTGCCGGTATGAATTCAAATACCTCGTGCCGGATGAAACGGCCGAGCGGATTCGCGACTTCATCTCGGTCTATCTCGAGCCGGACGAGTTCACCGACCCACTAACGGGCCGCGGCTATCCCGTGCACAGCCTGTATCTGGACAGCAAAGACCTCAAGCTCTGCCGGCAAACGCTCCAAGGCGAAAAGAACCGCTTCAAACTTCGCATCCGGTTTTACGACGACCGGCCGGAAAGCCCGGTCTTCTTTGAAATCAAGCGGCGCGTGACCGATGTGATTCTCAAGCAGCGGGCGGCGGTTTGGCGGTCCGCCGTGCCGGATATTCTCGCCGGCGGGCTGCCCACCATGTCGATGCTCGTCAAGGCCAGCGAAAAGAGCGCTCGGGCGATCAAGGATTTTCACGAACTGGCGCGGTCCCTCAACGCCGTTCCGTCGGCCTATACGTCGTACATCCGGGCCGCCTACGAGCCGCCGTCGGACAACCGCTACCGCGTCACGTTCGACACGGAGCTCAAGGCCGGCGCGTTTCGCGATCACCTCGGCATCGGCGACCTCGCCCAATGGGCCAAGCCGCAGATCAACGGCACGGTGGTCGAGCTCAAGTTCACCGACCGGCGGCCCGACTGGATGAACGAAGTCGTCCAGCGGTTCAGCCTGAAGCGGATTTCCGTGCCCAAGTACGTCGAGTGCGTCAACATGGTCGACGCGCAACGCGCGGCGAGCCTCGAAGCGGATCGGCGGATCGTATCCGATCAGCCCGTCGCCATCATGGACGGAACTTAAGCCGGTCCGACCGCCTCGTGCGATCGTTTGCGGCTCGCCGCCGCAATGTTGACGCCGCTTCCGCGCGGCTCGATACTTCCAAGCGTCGTCGAGGAACGTATCGTAGCATTCTCGCGCCGGAGCTTTACCATGCGTTGCCGCACCCTGGGTTTCCTTTGGGCGGTGGCCGCGTTCGCAGCGCTCGCTCATGAGCCGTCGCTTCGCGCGGCCGCCGACGACGAGAAAGCCGTCCAACCGCCCAATATCCTGCTCGTCGTCGCCGACGATCTCGGCTGGCGCGACGTCGGTTGGCACGGGGCGGACAAGATTCGCACGCCGCAGATGGACCGTTTGGCCCGCGAGGGCGTCGATCTCGATCAGCACTACGTGCAACCCGTTTGCACGCCGACCCGCGTGGCGTTGCTCACTGGCCGCTATCCGAGCCGCTTCGGTCCACACACGCTCACGCCGAGCAACCTCCGCGCTTTGCCGCCCGGTACGCTGACGCTCGCCTCGGCGCTCAAATCCCGCGGCTATGCGACGTATCTCTCCGGCAAGTGGCATCTCGGCGTGTTGCCCGAGTGGGGACCGAACCATTACGGTTTCGATCGCAGCTACGGCTCGCTCGCCGGCGCGGCCGATCCTTGGACGCATCAATACCGCGCGGGGCCATACGCCAAAACGTGGCACCGCGACGGCCAGTTGTTCGAAGAAGAGGGCAATGCCACGGAACTCGTCGCGCGGCAAGCGATTGCGTGGATCCGCGAAGCCAAACGGCCGTGGTTCGTGTACGTGCCGTTTCAGGCGGTCCACATTCCGATCGACGCGCCGGAGGAATACAAACGGCTCTACGACGGCGCGACGTTCCACGAGGACGCGAAGAAGAACGACGCCGCACGACGCTTCGCCGCGTTCGTCTCGCAACTCGACGCCAAGATCGGCGAACTCGTGCGCGCCGTCGACGAAACGGGCCAGCGCGAGAATACGCTCATCGTGTTTACGTCCGACAACGGCGGCCTGCTCTCCGGCGGCAATCCCTACGTCAGCAACGTCGCGCCGACGCCGGTCCTGTCGAGCAATGCGCCGCTCCGCGGACAGAAAGGCCAGCTTTACGAAGGCGGCATCCGCGTGCCGGCGTTCGTCAACTGGCCGGCAAGACTCGCTCCGCGCAAGGTGACCGCGCCGCTGCACGCCGTCGATTGGATGCCCACGCTCGCGAAGCTCGCCGGATGCGAAATCGAGGGCGATCCGAAGTGGGACGGACGCGATATCTGGCCGCTGCTCTCCACGGACGTGCAGCCGGCGGCGCGGACAATCTACTGGGCCTACGACAACGCTTCGGCGATTCGCCGCGGCGATTGGAAGCTCATCGAGCGCCGCAACGGCAAGCGCGAACTGTTCGACCTCGCCGCCGACGCGTCGGAGAAGCGGGATCTCTTCGCGAGCGAGCCGCAGCTTGCCCGGGAGCTCGCCGCGCTGCTCGCCGACGCCCGCAAGCTCGATCGGGCCGAGATTCCCGAGGATGCGAAACTTCCCCAGGCGCTGCGCGAAGGCAAGTAGCCGACGCGGAGCGCACCGCTCATTCTTCCGCCGCAAAATACCCGTTTCTGAGCGCCCGACCTCCGTGTCCGCCGGGCGGAATCCGATTGCTGGGCGAATCGCCGACGGCCAGTTCGAACGCAAACCCGATCGGCGACCGTCCGGGGCGTTCGATGGCCTGGCTGTTGTTGTTGGCGTCGCCCCAGCGGCCCCAGACATCGCCGGGCGCGATCATGTCGAACCGCACGAACTTCCCGCTGCGGCGGTCGTATTCGAGCACGCCGTCGATGTCCGATGCAAATCCGAAGCCGAGCGGCCCGTTCGGCGTCGTTGCCTTCGCGGCGTCGTAATCGGTTCCCGTGTGGACGAAGCCTGCCATCCGCATCCGGACGCGACTTTCGGTGACCTGATCCACGACGAGCCGCAGCTTGGCCGCCTTCACCTCGCGGCGCGGCACGATTCCGTCTTCGCTGGTCAGCGCTCGCCGCGGACTCAAATGAAACCGCGCCATCCGCACGGCAATCGCCGGATCGACTTCGACCACGTCGCCCGCGCGCGGCGTCTTCGGCACGAGTGCTTTCCACTCGGCCTCCGCAAGCCATAAGTACTCGACGTTCGGCTCGAACAACATGCGAAAAGCCCGCAGCCGTTCCGGGTCGCCGCGAAGCTGCGCGAAGTCCTCGCCCGTCGTGTGGCGAAGCTCGCCGTCGGCCGTGCGGCTCAAGAACCGGCCGTGGACCCGCAAGATGAGCCCGTTTTTCGGCGGGGCGGGAATTCGCTCGTCCGCCGGTTCGATTTCGGGAACTTCGATCGCGCCGGCGGCGCGTTCGGTCTCCGGCAACTTCCGAAACGCGGCGAGCGTCTCGTCGGACACCATTCCCTGGCCGAGCGACTTGCCGCCGGCGGAGACGGCGTCCATGTATCCGGACGACGTGACCCAATGCTTGTCGATGCCGGCGGCGCGGAGAAACGCGCCTTCCGGCCCGTCGTCGCGGCATAACTCGGTCGGCACGACGACGGCGATGAAATGCTCGCGGATGCGGCGAATGTTTTCGTCGGTCCACAATCCGGGCTCACGGCCCAGGCGTCCCGCCGTTCAGCAGCCCGCGGCGGGCGCTCCGCCGCTTCCCGCCCAGATGAACAATGGCTTACCCTCGGCCGCTGCTTTTTTCCGCGCTTCCCACACGCTCGGATGCCACTCGATTTCCATCCACCGCGATTCGTGCGGCTGGCGTTGCAGCAATCCGTGCAACTTCTCGAACCGATCGAGCGGCAGCGGCGGTCGCTCCGCAGCCCGCGCTTCGAGCACCGCAATGCACAGCCAGAGTCCAAGTAGCGTCGTAGCGATGGGAACTTTCATGGTGGCCTCCGGAGTGTGGTGGCGACTTGCAGCTTCGTTTGCGGTCGCATTCGAGGCGAATTCGTTCGACGGCGCGCCCGGCCACGTTCGCTTGGCCTCGCGCCCAACGCCAGTATATCTCGGAGACCTGCGGCAAGCAGCACGGCAGATTTCGCCACACGCGAGCGCCGCGGCGCAATAAAACGGCGACGCCCTCTCCGCCGCGGAGCACTTTTGTGCGAACCGCGTCGAGAGGGCGTCGCGTGGTTCCCGGCATCAGTCGGCCAGAGTCGCCGACCGTGCGAAGAACCGATCGACGCTCGCGGCCGACAGCCGACGAGCGACGCTCCGCACGCTCGATCCGTTTGCACTTGTCGCGGGCGTGGCATCGATGCTTCGCCGGAATCGCGGCGTCGCGGCGATGCTTGGCGCCGAGGCCGCACCCCGCGCTCGCGACGATCGCGGCGTTTGGGAAGCCGACGGCGCTGCGGCCACGACCGACGCCGGCGCCGCGGGGCTTGCCGCGTCGGGCGTCAGGCTCAGGTTGACGAGATACTCGGAGTGGTTACCCACGTTGTAGTAAGCAAACGTTCCCTTAAGCCGCACGAAGTAGGTCGTTCCAGCCGCGACTCGCCCGCTCGCGGTGTTAACACCATTGCCGGGCTGCGTTTCGAGCACGACGTTGCTGTCCGCGTCTTCGATCTGCAACTGGGCGTGCGGGCCGCTCCGCGAGAGCACGTTCGCGGCGAGCGTGCCGCTCTTTTCCGCCGTGAACCGGAAGAAGTCTTCCTCGTCACCGGTCGAGTCGGCCGAAACGCCCTGAAGCTGCGCAAGGTTGTCGCTGCCGAGGGCGAACGGGTTGGCCTCTTCCTTCTCGCTGTTGGGCTCGGTTTCGATCACGAGATTAGCCGGCTCGGCGGGCGGGTTGCCCGGATCGCTGGGATCGCCGCCGGGGTTGCCCTCGCCCGCGGCAAGGTTCAGATTCGCTTCGTAGTCCGCGGCCGTTTCGGTCTTGCTTCGCAAGCGGATGAAATACTGCGTGCCGGCGACGACCTGGGCCGTGCCCGAGTTCACGTCGTCGTTCGGCTCGGTCTCGAACACGTCGACGCTGGCCGCGTCTTCGATTTCGAGCGCCGCGAAGTTGCCGTTGGGCGATGCGACGTTGATCGTCAGCGTGCCATTCGTCGCCGGCGTGAACGTGAAGTAGTCGTTGTCGCGATCGCTCCGCGACGTGCCCTGCAATTGGATCGAGCCGTCCGTGCCCAGGCTAAAGCGGTTGGCGCTCGACTGGCTGTCGTTCGACTCGGTTTCGGTGAGGACGCTCGCCGGCTCCGTGCCGGGCGCGTCTTGCATATTGCGAACGCGGAGGATTTCGTCGAGCGACACGCGGCCGTCGTAGTTGTCGTCGGCGCCGTGGCCTCCGTTGCCGCGATGCAGCCAGCCGTACATGGCCTCGATCACGTCGCGGCGGTCGATCACCGTGTCGGCGGTCAGGTCGCCTTCGCGGGTCATCTTCAGTTCGACGAGATACTCGGCCGGGGCGTTCGTCTTGCTTCGCATTCGCAACGAATAGCTCGTGCCCGCCGCGACGTGGAACGCGCCGGACTGCACGCCGTCGTTCGGCTCGGTCTCGAACAGCTTGTTGCCGCCGGCGTCTTCGATTTGCAGCGCGGCGAGATTCGCGTTCTGGGCGAGCACGTTGATGCGGAGCACGCCGCTTTCGCTGGCCGTGAAGCGGAAGAAGTCCTTGTCGTCGTCGCTGGCCGACGTTCCCGAGAGCTGCACTTCGCCGTCGCTCCCGAGGGCGAAGGGCGTCGCTTGCGACCGCGCGTCGTTGGGTTCGGCCTCGACGACGAGATCGGCCGGTTCGACGCCCGGTTCGCCGCCGGGTTGTCCGCCGGGATCGCCGCCCGTGCCGGCGCCGAGGCTCAGCGTGGCTTGATACGCGGCCGGAGAAGCGTTCGTGCTGCGCAGGCGGACCGTGTAGGCCGTGCCGGCGAACACCTGGCCGACGGCGATGTTCTGGCCGTCGTGCGGCTCGGTTTCGAGCACGTCGTTGCCGGCGGGGTCTTCGACTTCGAGCGACGCGACGTTGCCGTTCGAGGACGTGACGGCCGCGCGGAGCGTGCTGTTCTCGGTCGGCGTGAACTTGAAGAAGTCCTTGTCGTTCGAGTTCTGCGAAACGCCGTTGAGGGCGACCGATTGGCCGACCGCCAGCGAGAACGCCGTGGCTTGCGATTTGATGTCGTTGGGTTCGATTTCGTCGACGCTCGTGGGAGTGCCGCCGGGAATGCCGCCGCCGGGATCACCGCCGCCTGGATCACCGCTGCCGTCCGTTAACGAGAGCGCGGCGTTGTATTGGGCGGCCTGGGCGTCCTTGGCGCGGAGCCGCACGAAGTAGCGGCTGCCGGCGGTCAGTTGCACGCTGCCCGCGTTCACGCCGTCGTTGGGGTCGGTCTGAAAGATCGCATCGCCGGCCGCGTTCTCGACTTGCAAGCCGGGAACGTTGTCGTTGGGCGATTGAACGTCGACGTTCAGCGTCGCATCGGCGGGGGCGACGAACGTGAAGTAGTCCTTGTCGCCGTCGCTCGTCGAAGTTCCAACGAGTTGGGCCAGACCGTCCGCCTCGAAGGCGAAATCGTCCGCCGACGACTTCCCATCGTTGGGCTCGGACTCCATAACCGTGACCGACAGCAGCGAGCGGTATTCGAGCGGTTCCAAGTTCAGACGGCGGGCTTTGCGAAACGGCGACGTTCGGGACGCCGCGGAACGAAATGGCAACGAACGAGACATGGTGGTCGGCTCCGTGCGGGAAATAAGGGAATCGAGGCGGATGTGCGAGGCCGCTCACCGGTGTTCTGCGGGCCTTCAACGAAGGAAAGCGGCGACGCACGGCGAAATCCGCCACGGGCCGCCGAACGATTCATTTGTTCGCGACGCACTCGGCAAACACTCACCCGCGATCGACGCGCCAGCCCCCAACACCGGTGAGGCAACCGGTCACAGGCCCCGCTTGCCGGCGACCGTACCTCTCGATGCCGACTAGAACCACGTCCTTTCTCGTGTGCCGGTGGATTTCTTGGCGGATATGATGAAAGAACGCCGCTCCTCTCTCCGTACCGCACGAACCGCCCCAAAAGCGCGTAGCGGAAGTTGTCACACTTCCGATGTTCTCGCGACCACGGGAAGTCTCGGCGGCTTCCGCTATGGGGCTGCGTCCTTTCCACTGCCCCACCCACTGCCCACTCAAAACTCTGTTGCGGCCAATCGCCGCACTGCGTGAGACGCAACGTGACGAATCCTCCCGAGGCCCCGGACGCCGCGACCCGCTTGCCCGAACGCTCAGACCGTTCGCTTCTGGTCCGCTTCCGGCAAGGCGAACAAGACGCGGCCACGGCGCTGTATCTGCGTTATGCGAAGCGGCTCCAAGTGCTGGCCCGCAAGCAGACCGCGGCGGACCTGGCACGGCGGTTCGATCCGGAGGATGTGGTCCAGTCGGTGTTTCGGACGTTCTTCCGCCGCGTGTCGCAAGGACATTACGACATCCCGGCGGGCGACGAACTTTGGCGGCTGTTCCTGGTGATCTCGCTCAATAAGATTCGCGATCTGGCTGCGTTCCACCGCGCCGCGAAACGCGATGTGTCGGCAACCGTCGGGGTCGCTGCCGGCCCGCCCGCACAGGCCGTCTCGAACGACGGCGAAGCCCTCGGCACGCTGCAATCGGTGATCGACGATATCCTCGCCGCGCTGCCCGACGTTCAGCGGCAGATGGTCGAGTTGCGGATCGAGGGGCACGAGGTGGCTGCCATCGCCGCCCGCACGCAGCGCTCGAAACGGACCGTCGAGCGCGTCCTCCAACAGTTCCGCGATCAACTCCAGCACCTGTTGTGCGATGAGCGCGATTGACGCCCAACAACGCCGAGCCGACGCCGACCCGGACCTCGACGCTGTCGTGGATCGAGCCGTCGAGGATTACGAACAGGCGGCGGCGCAAGGGAATCGAAGACTATCGCGATGTGTTCGGCACGGCGCTCGCATTGCCGGACGTGGTCGAACGAGTGGCCTTCGAGGAGTATCGTTTGCGATCGCACGCCGGCGAAGGCGTCGTGGCCGCCGACTATCGCGAGCGGTATGCGATCGACACGAGCCGCTGGCCGGTGCTGGAACGGCCGAACGGCGCGGACGATTTAGGCGTCTCGCTAGGTAACGCCGTCAGCCTGGACATGGTTGCGAGCCGCGCACGCGCGGCGTCCGCGGACGAGGGCTTTCCACTCGCTCCGGGGCGGTTTCTCGATTTCGAGCTGGTGCTGGAACTGGGCCGCGGGGCGTTCGCGCGGGTGTATCTCGCGCGGCAATCGGAACTTGCGGAGCGGTTCGTCGCGCTCAAGGTCTCGCGGTCGTTCTCCGACGAACCGCAGCGGCTCGCCCAATTGCAGCACACGAACATCGTCCCGATCTATTCGGTGCATCACGCCGGTCCCTTGCGGGCGGTGTGCATGCCATTCTTCGGCGGCGCGACGCTCGCCGATTTGCTCGCCCCGCTCCGTGGCGGCGACAAGTTGCCGACCTCGGGCCGCGAGTTCGTCAGCACGCTCGTCGCAGCGCGGCAGTCGACGCTCGTCGCCGCCGCCGAAGACCGAGGTTCCAGCGCCGCGCACGCGTCGGGTGAGTCGGGAAGCGCGACCGCGCCACCCGTGGCCGCCGATCCGACGCTGCTGGCCGGGTTGGAACGGTCGAGTTACGTCGACGCGGTCCTCGCGCTCGGGGAACAATTGACCGACGGCCTCGCCCATGCGCATCAACGCGGCATCGTGCATCGCGACCTCAAGCCGGCGAACGTGCTGGTGACCGACGAAGGCCGGGCGATGCTGCTGGACTTCAATCTCGCCGCCGATGCCGATGCGACCGCCGCGAGCCGCACGTTGGGCGGCACGCTCGCTTACATGCCGGCCGAGTTGCTCGACGCGCTCGTCGACGACGCTCCGCCGGCCGCGGCCGATCCGCGCGGCGACGTGTTCGGCGTCGGCGTGCTGCTGTTCGAGATGCTCGCGGGACGGCTGCCGTTTCCCGCCTATCAAGGCCTCCTCCGCGACACGGCCAGGTGCATGGCCGCCGATCGGCGCGCGCCGCTGCCGAGCGTGAGGGCGATCAATCCGGGCGTTCCACGGGCAGTGGAAGCGATCGTTCGCAAATGCCTGTCGAGCGATCCGGCCGAGCGATATCCTTCGGCCGTCGAACTGCACGAAGACCTGCGCCGGCAGCGCGAAAACCTACCGCTCTTGCACGTTCGCGAACCGTCGCTGGTCGAGCGGGGCACGAAATGGGCGAGGCGACATCCGCGGATCGCTTCGGCTACGACGGTCGCCGCGGCCGCGGCCGTGCTGCTCGTCGCGTCTCTCGGCGCGTGGTGGTATCGCGGCGAAGAGATCGCGCGGCGCGATGCTGCGACCGCCGCAGCCGAGTTCCATCGCAATGCACTGGCGTGGCGAATTCCGCTGGGGACGCACGACCTCGACGCCGAGTCGCGCCGCGAAACGCTTGCGGCCGTTACCGACGCGCTCGCCGAACGCGGCGTGCTTGCCGGCAACGATTGGCGCGGCTCGCCGGACTACGGCCGGCTCTCTCCGGAAGATCGACGAGGATTCGACCTGGACGCCGCGGAGTTGTGTTACCTGGCGGCGAATGCCATCCACCGGAGTGCTTTGCCGGCCGACGAAGCGCAGCGCCGCGCGGAACTCGAACGGGCGCTGGCGATCAACGGCGCCGCGCTGGCAGCAGTTTCACATTCCCACCTAATAGGCGCCAACGCGCCGCTTGAGAGACTGCTCCGTCGCCAGCGTGAAACGTTGACCGCATCATTGGACGGAGGCACATTGCGATCCGTCCCGTTCGCGGAGCTTGCGGCGCCCAAATCGGCGAACGACGCGTATCTCGTTGCACTGGAGCGGATCGCGCACGGGGAGTTTGCGGCGGCGGCCGACGCGGCGAAGCCCCGCGTGGACGCCGATCCGCAAGACTATGCCCTGCGGTACGCGCTCGCGCAAGCTTACCGCGGCCAGGGCGAAACGCTCGCCGCCATCGACGAATTCACCGCGTGTGCGGCGCTCGCGCCCGAGTCGCATCTGGCGTTCTTCTATCGCGGTCTCTGTCGCCTCGAACGAGAGGACTTTCGATCCGCTCGGGCCGACTTCGATGAAGTGCTTCGCCGCTCGCCTGGGCTACCGGCGGCTCTCATCAATCGCGCCATCGCCCGCGAGCGGCTCGGCGACGTGCCGGGCGCGATCGCCGATCTTTCCGCGGCGCTCGAAAACGGCAGCCAGGAGACGCGCGTCTACTTCCTCCGCGCTCGCTTTCACGAAAAGGCGGGCGACACGGCCGCGGCCGAGCGCGATCGGCAGGAGGGCTTTCGCCTGCCCGCTCGGGACGAAGCGAGCTTCATGGCCCGCGGCGTTGCCCGGTTGCCGTCCGATGCCACCGCGGCGCTGGAGGAGTTCCGAACCGCGCTTCGGCACTATCCGGAATCGGCCGGCGTTCGCCGCAACATCGCCCACGTGCTCTCGGAGCGTTTGAACCGGCCGGACGAAGCGATTGTCGAGCTCGACGCCGTGATTGAGCAGCGTCCGCGCGACGCGGCCGCGCTCGTCGGACGCGGCGTGCTCCACGCCCGTCGAGGCCAGCGCGAAGTGGCCCATCGCGACGCACAGCAGGCGTTGCGGACGAGCCGCGACGGACAAACCGTCTATCAGGCGGCCTGCGTCTTTGCCCTGACCTCGTCCGACGCGCCCGACGACGCGGCGACGGCGATGAAGTTGTTGGCCGAGTCCCTGCTCCTCGAACCGCGAACGGCCCGCATCGCCGCCACCGATGCCGACTTGCGTCCGCTTGCCGAAAAGACCGAGTTCCGGCGGCTGCTCTCTGCCGCCGCGATGCTCGACCGCGCAATTTCGGTGGAGGAGAAACGACCATGACCTTCCCGCTAAGCAAGGCACGCGATCGAGCCGGGCAATGTAGGCGCTGCACTCTGCGACGGCTGTCGCTGGAATCGCTCGAACCCAAGATCACCCTGTCGGCAACGTCCGGCATCTGGGGCAGCGCACCGCGGCTCACCGTGAGTTTCGCCCCCGACGGTACGGACGTCGCCTCGCTCGCATCGAGCTTGCACGCGAAGATGAGCTCGCTCGGCGATGTCGCCGAGTGGCAAGAGGCGATCCTCGCCGCGTTTCAGACCTGGGCCGCACACACGAACGCCGACGTCGGCCTCGTTTCCGACGGCGGTCATCCGTTCGGTTCGCCGGGCGCCGCCGCGCGCGACGAGCGCTTCGGCGACGTGCGCGTCGCCGCCGTGCCGATGTCGTCGCAAGTGCTCGCCGCGGCGCCGCCACACGACGCCGCCATTCCCACGACGTGGGCCGGCGATTTTCTGTTCAACGCGCTCGGCGAGTTTCCGAGCCGCGACGCCTTGTTCTCCGTCGCGCTGCACGAAGCCGGCCACGTTCTCGGCCTCGGCCACAGCGACGACCCGGCGTCGCCGATGCACGTCCACGGCGTCTCGGGCGCGATCGTGCCGACGGCGGCCGATATCGCCGCGTTGCAAGCGCTTCACGGACGGCGCGGCGACGACGTGTTCGACGCCGAAACGAGGAACGATACGCGACCGAATGCCTCGCGTATCCGCCTGACCTCGAACCTCGAGAGTTTTCACGGTGAAACGCCGCTGATCGTCCACGGCGACATCACGACCGCCGCCGACGACGTCGACTATTACTATCTTCCCGCAAGATCGAACTACTCCGGCTCCATCACGTTCGCGGTCCGCACCGCCGGCATCAGTCTGCTCGCGCCGCGGATTGCGCTGTACGATGAGGCCGGCACCGCACTCGACGAAAGCGCTTCCACGAGCCGCGCAGGCGATCGCATCTCGGTACACCTGCCAAGTTCCGACGAAGGCGCAACCTACTACGTCGCCGTTCGCGCCGCGGCAGCCGATCTATACGGCGTCGGCGGCTACGCGCTGGTTACGACCTTCGACGACGCCTTGATCGTGCCGCCCGAGCTGATCGACAAGGCGTCCAGCGGCGCCTATCGGGACGTCGACCAGGACGACATTCAAGACCTGTTCTTTCCGGGCGAGCCGCCGTCGTTCAACGACGACATGCACGCCGACGACGCGCCCTTCGATGCGCCGCGGCTCAAAACGAGCGAAGGCTTCGTCGAATCGTCCCGCTACAGCCACACGGCGGGCCTGGTCGACGCCGCGGACGTCGACGTCTATGAGTTTCGCTCGCCCGACGTGGCCGGGGCCGACGTGATGACGGTGCTCGTCGAATCGTACGAGTCCGGCGGCCTGATTCCCGCGGTGCAGATCCTCGATCGCAACGCGAACCCGCTGCCCGCGACGGTGCTCGCCAACGGCGGCGGACAGTTGATCCTGCAACTCGCCGGCATCGACCGCGACCGCAACCATTTCGTCCGAATCTCCGCAGCCGACCCGACCGGCCCATTCGCCACGGGCAACTACCGCCTGTCGATTTCCTTCGGCTCGCAGACGGCCGAGCGCACGCAAGTCGCCGCGGGCACGCTCGATGCGCAAACGCCGCAGCAGGCTCACGCGCTCTATGTCGGCGAAACGCAGTTGATGCACGTCGCGCTCGACGTCGATGCGACGAGCGGCAACGGCAACGCCGATCTGGTGATCGCGACGTTGCGCGATGCCCAAGGCCAAACGTTGCTGCGCCTCGCGTCGCCGCCCGGCAACGTTCGCACGGCGCAGGCGTTGTTGTTGCCCCCCGGCGAATACACGTGGCAAGTGGCCGCCATGCGGGGACCCGGTTCGCCGGTTCCCGCGATCGGATATCGGATCCACGATGCCTCGCTGGCGGACCCGACGGGACCGGCGCTCGTCGACCCGACCGGCGATCCGACTTACGAATGCCCCGAAAACCCCGACCTGTTCTGCTATCCCAACGGCACGACCTCGCCGGACCCGTTTCTCTGGAGCGAGTATCTCGGCAATCTGCCGCCGCTTCCCGACCTGACGCCGTCCGAGTTGCTCTCGACGATCGCCGGCGATTGGTGGTCGTGGTACTGGAACGCAACGCAAACCTCGGCCGCTCCGCAATTGCAGAGCGACGTGTACGCCGCCGTGCAGGACGGCGCGCTCCACGTTCCGACCGTCGCCGGCGTGTTGGCGAACGATGCCTCCGGCTCGGCATCGCCCGTGTACGGGGCAAGCATTGCCGCGGGCGTCCAGCACGGCACGTTGGTGCTGCGTCCCGACGGTGGCTTCGACTACACGCCCGCGCCCGGCTTCGTGGGTTTCGACACGTTCACGTATGAAGCGGCGAACCCGTTGCCGTCCGCCGGGCAAGCGACCGTGTCGATCCACGTTCTGCCGATGACGCCTCCGCTTGGCGGCGACCTCGATGGCGACGGCCGCGTCGGAATTCGCGACGCGCTCGTGTTGCGCAATCTGCTCGGTTCGCTCGAAGCGGACGTCGTCGCCCGCGCCGACTTGAACCAGGATTCCGTCGTCGACCGCAGCGACCTGGCGAGCTTGACGTCGCGGTTCGGCGAAGCGATCGCCCCGCAAGCCGCGGATGCCGTGTTCGCCGCGCGAGCGCTGCCGACGGCGGACGCGGCGGCGCCGCGCTTGTCCCGCAATCCGGCCCATTCGCGTTCCCGCACGTCGCAGCAACCAAAACCCGCGACGGCAACTCGTAGGTCAGGCCAAGCGGCAATCGACTCTCCATCGCCGCAAACGCCAACCCGCGCCGGCCTGATAATGCGTGTCCACCGCGTATCGCGCGTCGCGCCGCGACATGCGTGACCGCCAAGTACGTCGGAACGCAACCCGGAAATGTCCGGCATGCTTCGGCCGGTAAGCTCTCTGCGATGCAACATCGCCGTTTGATCGTGCGCGACGCCCATTTCGTACACTTCCCATTCACTTGCCATATCGGTAACGACAGGGTGCAGGACAGGGTTTGCAAAAGAATTCGGGTTGTTTTCTAAGAGGGGGGGTGGTTTACAACGAGGCGCGTGGAGTTTGGCGAAGCCAGTCAACCCGGTGAAGCGTGGAG
>QEVJ01000161.1 GCA_003576845.1 Planctomycetota bacterium | reverse complement strand
GACAATGACCTGATTCTCCGAAAGGTCCGGAATCGCGTCGACGGGCGTATTGACCACCGAATACACGCCGACGCCCGCGACGCCCAGCGCAAGGAAAATGACCAACAGCGGGTTGCGAACCGAGTATTCGATGATTTTTTCGATCATGCCCTGGTGTCCTCATCGTCATAGATTCGCGTCCGTCAGCCCGCCCTGCCTAACGCTTCTCGCAGCGGGTGATGACGTACTTTCCGTCGTTGAACCGAGACATTCAGACTACGTACTGGCATCGGTTGCCGACCATCCGGAATCACGGGGAACGTAGGGACCGTTGATCGCTCGGAACGCTGCACGTTATCTGCTCCGTTTGTTGAGCGAGGACGCATCAAGTTGATTCTCGCCGTGACTACTCTTCGCGGTTGAATTTTCAGGGCGTCAGTGGCAACACGTGGAGCCGTTGCATGCGCGAGGCTCATTTCCCGAACGCGCGGAATTAACATTCCCCGGCAGATCCCCGAACTGCTTCTCGTTGCCGCCGACGGACAATGATCGTTGGCTCGTGGGGAGGTACTTCTCCGGATTCTGGTTGAGCTTTTCAACGCAGCCTGCGCAACAGACATAAATGGTGTGCCCGTCAACAACCACGGGGACAGGACTCCCCATCGAACCTAACTTCGCTCCCGTAATTGGACAGACTTGCTGAATTGTTTGGTTCGGCTCAGGCAGCCGGTTAACGTAACGATTCGTGCCAGTCGCGGAAGCGGCGGGCTGCGCCGTCGCAGCGTAGACCGTGGCTTGTGGTGGAGCGTTGTAAGGCTGACTCACGGAGTACGCGGCATCCGTATCGTTACCGGCTCCTTTGCATCCAACGCTGATCGGGGCAAGCAATAAAATGGTTGAAATCGCTAATCCCATTTGGTGTTGACTGAGCATCCGTGCTTCTCCTGTGGTATTGTGTCAGTTAGTACGTAAAGCGGATCCATCGTAGATGCCGTCCGCCGGTGAGTGCTCGTAGTTTTTCCCATTTCCCCACGGACGATCAGGGCGGCTGCACCGCCCGTATCGTCCATTGCGGATTCTTAGATCATTCGGCACGTAGTTGTCCGACATTCTTCGCCAGCATCGCGTTCACTACCGCGAGGAACCTGTCCGGGTTCGCTTGGATCTTTCCGATGCAGGGCGGGCAGCAGACGAAGACCCGGCGACCGTTGACGACTACCGACTTGGCGCCTTGCGGCAACGGTCGGTTCATCACGGGACAACGCCCCTGAGCCGCGGTAAGATTGACGGTCACTTGGGCCCAATTCTCTTTCGAGATCGGTTTTCCCAGGCATTCCTTGCAGCAAAGGAAGACCGTTTGATCGCCGGACTTAGCTTTGATGGGACCGCCCATCGCACGCAGATCGCCGCCACTGACCGGACAGATTTTCTGAGCGGCAATCAGTAGCGCATCTCCGTCAAGTGAGTTTTCTTTCTCCTGCGCGAACGCGGCCATGGACAGCATCAATCCTGCCGCGATGAACGCGAGAGTCATAATCGAGAGTTTCAAGTTCATCGTTCTTCTCCTTGGATGATGCAGGCGAGGATAAATGCGGCATCGGCGCACCTGCCGACTCGGATGCCGTAAGCGTCTACCGTTTGGATTCGTTTTTCTGAATCTTGGCGAGCGCCGCTTGTGGGTCTTTGGCCACCTGGCTTTTGCAACTCTCGCAGCACAAAAACACTTTGCGTCCCTCAACGGTCATCTTGTACGGAACACCCATCGAACCGAGCGACAAGTCGGTGATGGGACAAATTCGCTGTCGTTCCGCCGCCCCGCGGTCGGCCTCGGGCAGTTTTGCCATGTTGGCACGTTCCTTCTCAGATGCCCCACTGGGCGAGGCGTCAGGCCCTGTTTCATTGGACCGAGTCGCGCTCGGCGCGGGCGATCCGCTACCGCTGGACGGAGCGCCGCTGGCCCCGAAATACGTCGACGCAGCCCCAGGATTCAACCGTGTCTCGGCATCCACCAGAAAGGCGCCGGCCGCTGCCACGCGATCGCCCGGCAAGAGCCCGTCGATCACCGGGTAGTAACCGCCAGCGAGCGTGCCAACCGTGACTGCGACCCCTTCGAACAATCCTGGCTCGCGCTCGATGTAAACGATCTTCAGGTTTCCTGTATCGATGAGGGCCTGTTCGGGCACCGCCAGTACGCCTTCCTCAGAAACAGTGCGCAACCGCCGCAAGTAGTAGTCAGGGCTGCCCGCAAGTTCGTCTTTGCAGCCGGCACAGCAGAGGAATACCGTCCGTCCGTCGGCGGTTGCGCGCAGCGGCTTGCCCATGCTGCCGAGCTTTGCGCCGGTGACAGGGCAAACCTTTTGCATCGCGATGAGCGACTCGTCGCTTGCCGGCCGCAATTCGTCTCCGGTTGTGGGAACATTGGCATCGACTTCCGGTCGATCAGCGCCGGAACTCGTTAGAGCCAGTTCCATCTTCTCAGCCGCCAACTGGGTTCGGAACGGCTCAACGGCCTGCATCGGCGTGCTCAGCGAGACGGTTGCAAACATGCCCGGGCGCAACGCGTGGTTGGGGTTGTTCAACTCGAATCGCACGCGGACCGTGCGCGTCGCCGTCTGTACATGGGGATGCACGAGGCTGACGCGTCCCTCGAAGACCCGGCCAGGAATCGCGTCGACGGTTGCCTCGACGGTCTGGCCGCGCCGCAGCATCGCAGCGTCCTTCTCGTAGACTTCCCCTTCGATCCACACCGTGGAAAGGTCCGCGACCTCGAACAGCATTTGCCCCGCCTGAACGCTGTCTCCCTCCACGATTCGCTTCTCGAACACATGACCCGCATGCGGCGAACGGATGATGAGCCGCGAGTCGGCCTTGCCCGTGCGAACGATCTCGTCGATCTCCCTGTCAGCCACGCCAAGGAGCTTCAGTTTCTCGCGGGCGATTTCCGCGAGTTGTGAAGTCGTGTCCCGCTGCGCGATCAGCAACTCTTGCACCGCGGAATACAACTCGGGGCTATAGATTTCCGCCAGCGGGTCTCCTTCGGCGACCTCAGCAAACGACTCGTTGACGTAGAGCTTCTCGACATAGCCGCCAGCGCGGACGACAAGTCGCGAGAGCTTGCGTTCGTCGATAGCGACGTAGCCAACGGTGCGCACGTCGAGCGTCAACGGGCGCAGTTCCGCCTCGACCGTCTTGATGCCGGCGAGTTCGATGCGGTAGGGCGAAAGCTGCACGCGGCTTATGATTCCTTCGGGAAGTTCCGGTAGCTCGCCCTTCTTGCGCTTGGAAAGCGGCATGCCGCAAATTGGACACTTGGGAATCGCGCCCCCGGGATCGGGCTTGTCGCGCACGACGCTCGGATGCATTGGACAATAGAACTCCTCATCGGCGGACACGGCCACTTCGGCCCCGGTAGGCCGAGTCCACTTGTCCCAATAGTTCTTGATGGAGTCCCAATAGCCGATCACCAGCCCGATCCCCACCAAGATCGCGATGAACCGCAAGCGGATTTCGATGGCCTTGAACGCGAACCAGATCGACCCCCGAAGGCCGGCGCGGCGTTGCGTGGAACTGCCCGCATTCTCGCCCGCATCGTGTGATTCTGGCCCACTTGGGACGTTCTGCCGGTCGCCCGGTGGTTGCTGAGCAGACATGGATTACCTCCCGATCATGGTGCGATCGGCGTTATTTGGACTTCATTTTGGCCAAGTACTTCTCCGAATCCTTTCGCAATTCCTCTTCACATCCGGCGCAGCATAGAAAGACTTCTTGGCCGTTCACGGCCACTTTCGGCGGCGTCCCCATGCTGCCGAGTGCTTCGCCAGTAACGGGACACACCGCCTGCTTCACCGCGGCTTCCCGGTCGGCGGCAGTCAACTTCGCCAGGGCTTTGGCGCTGCTACCCCCATTCGACGCCTGCGCCGGCGATTGATCGGACTCCGCCGGCGGATTCACCGCTGGCCTACCGGAACATCCAGCCAGCACCAGCCCGGCCACTGCCGCCACCGCCCCAAAACAGATCCATTTGTTTGCGAGCAACATCGTGATTTCCTTCTGTTGTGAAATGCAATTCCATCGGGAATAGGTCAGTCATCGATGGCGAGCGTACCCGCGGCCCGCAGTCGGGCCACGGGTACTCGCCCGATCCGCTACTGCATCCGACTACGGCCGATAGCGGCGTGGGTCGGTCTTGGGATAGTGCCACGGTTCGTTCCGCGGCGCCGCTTTGCTGCGCGTGCTCCGGTATCCCGGATCGTAGGAGAACGAGCGGCGCACGTCCTGGGGCTGAGTTGCGGCGCGTTCGCTCGCGGCCGGTCCGGTGGTCCCACAGTGGCAGCTTGCACCAGACTGCGTCGCCTCGGGAGTTGCGGCAGGTTCATACGAGAAGCTCCGGCGCATCTCGTCGGAATAGCGGGGAATCGACCGCGGCCGGGGCTTGGAACTCCAAAAATCGCTGCCGGATTCGCCGCGAACCTTTGCGCCCGCGTCGCGCTGGGCAAAGGCAGTCGTTGCATTGGTGAACAATAGGGTGGCGGCCACAATGGCTGCCGAAAATGAGATCGAGTTTTTCGAATAAGCGTTCATGGTATTGCTCCGCCTAAGCGCGCGCCGCCGACAGCGGATCGATGTCCGCGACGCGGCACACGCCGAATTAGTGAATGAAGAAAGTTACGATGATCGGCACAAAAAGAAATGGGCGCGCAGAATCAGCGCCCGACGCCAATCAAACGTTGATGCGGATGCACAACGCGATCAGAGAAGAGCCGCCCTTAGTGGCAGCATTGCGAAAGCGTCCATCGCGAAACGTCGCCGTGTTCCTACCAATCGCCGCGACATTCGCCGCGGGGGGGAGGCCTAACGGCTGACCGCTATCCTCCGATGGCCGAGGCACGGCCGGAGCCTGCCTTTCCTGTGGGTTCGACGGTGTTTGGCAACACGCCATGCCGCAACAACGGCCGTCCTTCGTTCCACAGCAGCAGTGCTTTGCGCCGGCACTCGCGGAAACCGTCGACCCCAGCGCCCGACCGACCATGCCGCGCGGAAACAGACTCAACGTGCTCAAGCTGAGCAGTAAGCTCGCCGTGATCAGGAAGCGGAATGTAGAACGAGCGGTTTTCATCACTTTCGTATTATACGGCCGCCGTGCGGTGAAAGTTGAGCGATTCTAGAGAAGCTTCCGCGGAATAGCACCTGACGCTTCTTGGCGAAGTGGCAACTCGCCGAAATTGTAGTCTTCACCGATATCGCCCGGACCAAGGACGATGTTCATAAAACGGTCGTTGCCTACTGTCCCCCCCATCGTGCCAAGGCTTTCTTGGCCGTCCAAGTAGCCCGATGGCTGGGCTTCCATCACAGCATAGACGCCCGGCCATAATTGGTCGAACCGATAGGTGCCATCGGCGGCGGTGACCTGAGTGAGATGCACCGAGTTTCCGCCGTCCTCCTTGCCACAAAGCTCCATCAGAACGCCACCGATTCCGGGCTCTGCCGCATCCAGAACGCCGTTGTTGTTGAAATCAACATAGACAACACCGGCAGGGTCCGCCGGTTGCACGTTGGTTACATTCAGCGACACGACTGCGACGCCTTGGCTCGGCAGAGGGGCGCCTGTGCGTCCCGTGCCGTCGTCCGCCACATTAAAAGTAAAACCGTCCAAACCCGTGAAACCCGCGTTCGGAGTATACGTCAGGTTCGCACTTGGAAGCGCAGCGCCCGCCGTGACGGGGTTGCCGGTCGAATCGCGCAGGATGCCGCTCTCGGGTAGATTCTGTACGCGGAACGACAGAGACTGGTTTACGCCCGGATCGCCGTCGTCCCCTGCCAGGACGATCGTAGACGTCGTGCCAGGCGCGACACGTGCATTCTGCGGAGTTGGCGTGGGAGGTCGATTTGCTCCTGAATCAGCGACGTTGATCGTTACCTCGGCGGGAGCGCTCGTGTCTTGTCCGCCGTTCGCCGTGCCGCCGTTGTCAGTTGCAACGAAGCTGAAGCGGTCGGTTCCCGCGAACGCCGCATTGGCGACAAACGTTACCGTCGGACTTGGCAACTCGGCTCCCACGGCCACCGAATTCCCGCTCGAATCGCGCAGCGTACCGTTCGCCGGCAAACTCTGAACGCGGAATCGGAGCGTCTGGACAACTTCCTCTGGATTCCCGTCGTCTCCCGTGAGCGTGATCGACACGGTGGCACCTTGCGTCGAGTTCACGGTCTGCGAACTGGCAATCGGCCCCCGGTTGACGACTTGCTGGTAGCTGAGGACTACCATGTCGCCGTCGTGCGGCGAGTAACTCTCGTAGGAGCTATTGGGCTGGCCGTTAACCGTCATGAAGACGGCATGTGTGGCATCCGCCGTGCGATCGAGCAACCGGGTTGAACTGAAAATCGCGTTCGGGTTATTCGCCGGTGTGCCCGGATTTGTCGTGCGCCACACGTCGAAAAAGTCCTTGAGCGTCGTGAGCCGTCCTGGCGACCCAAGTGGATCGATGCCCGAAATCGGACCCTCACCGAGATGGAGCGTGCCTGCCGTATCATGGGTATGCGGACTGTAATGACGTGTAGGCGTCAGGCCGATGTTGGCGGGAATCGTTACGGGCTGACCATCCAGTTCGATCTCGAGGATCGGGTGGATGTGTTGTCCAATCAAGTGGCCGGGCAGGTCCCGCGACTCAAGTTGCTCGACACCTAGGGGGCGGTTGCGCGACATTACCGGCTGAGAGCGTCGTGAGGCATCGGTCGAGCGAGAAAGACCATCGGGCGATTTTAGTTGCGGATTCATGGCGGTCCTGCGATGAGAAACACTCGGTGATTGGAATTACCCGAGCGGCCAGCCGTGCCGGCCGCTCGGGCGAAAGGCGTAGTCTTCCTTCGACCGCGTCCATGCCAGAGGCGCGATTAGCAGCCACAGCCCCGTCCGACGCGGTATCCGGCGCGTCGGGAGCTTGCCGGTGGAGCGATCTTCGCGCCGGCTGGCGGCGTAGCGTGCATCATGCCGTTCATCCCCATCATTTCCATGCAGTGGCCGCAACCGCCCATGCCGTGATTCATTCCGGCATGTCCCATTTCCATTCCGGCATGGCCTGGCATGTCCATCCCGTGGTGCGCGTGCTCATTAGGGTCGATCGCGCCTTGCTGATTGCGGGCTACGGTTGCCGTTTTGACTGGTGTCAGTTTCATGCCGCACAGCGGGCAGTCATCAGGTTTGGACCACCGAATCTGAGGATGCATTGGACACGTGTACCAAGTCTTTGCTGCGGCAGTCTTGGTGGCCGCCGGCGCCGCAGGTTCGGCTGCGATGCCAAGCGAACCGACCGTTGCGGCCATCACGGCCGACAGGAACGCGAAAAAGGCAAGCGAGCGTTTCATCGTTATGTTCTCCAAGAAGGGTGGTTTCAAAGCAATACGTACCTCTGAGGATTCGCGCTCTGTTCGATGCGATTCTCAAAGGTTCGAGGCCTTCAGTCCGGCCTTGGTAAGCGCCTCGATCAAGTCTTTCGTCATGAGCTTACCGTCCGCGGTTAACTGCACGCCGACGGCGCGCTGTTTGATGTACGGCACGGCTTTGGCGACTCCTTTCACGTTGGTCAGTGCATCCGTGGCTTTCTTGGCGCTCGCCGCGTCTGTTAGCTCCGGAACGGACAGGGCGAGCCAGCCGCCATACTGCATTCTGGGGCCCATCATGTGCGGCGTCCTTGCAATCGCTGCTGCGACTGCTTGCGCCGGAACGGCGGCCTCATCGAACTCCAGTATCGCGTTGTTCGTTTTCCAATCCACTTTGGCAGATCGGACTCCGCGGACCTTGGCCAGCGACGCTTCCAGCGTCGATGTACAAGGCGGTCAGTGCAAGCCGGTGATCAAAAACGTGGCCTTGGTCGGCTCCGCGGCTGCCGATTTTTTCGCTGGCTCTTGGGCTGCGACCGTCAACGTCACTGCAAGTGCGCCAACTGTCGCGGAAATTGCGTGCTTTATCATGGCAAAGCTCTCGTTGATGTATGTGGCGTGGAAAATGCGCGACCAAATGCTCCTCTTGGAGCATCGAACTAAGACCGGCTCAGTCAAACCCGCGCCGATCAGATTGACGGAATCGATTCATCGACAATGAAACGCGGTCCCACGCGACGATGGGAAAGCGACTCACTAGCCGAGGACCGCAAGAGTGGCTCGCGCAACGAAATTGCGCGGCGCGGTCGATTAGATGACCAATTTGCGCAGCGTCACTGTGAGATCAACAGGCAGCGTATCGAGATGCTTCTCAAGCCCGCTTAGCTCGACAGCGCCGCTCTCCGAGTTGATGCGCGGGTCAGAAGCGTCGAGGAATGCTCGCACGAAATCGAACGCGTCGGGTGCCGCGACGAGCGTCGGCGGCACCGCCGACGCCTGAGCGAGCGGCTGGCAACAGTTCTCCTTGCAAGGCATACGGCTGGCAGGCTCGTCCGGCGTTCGCTTTCCGCCTGGGCGACAGCAGTCAATTTGCTTCCCATTTCGTGCGCTCGGGTCGTCATGCGGCCGAGATGCTGCACAACAACTACACCTGCAAGTCGACGGGGCCGTTGCCTTCTTGCCCGCCGCCGACGCTGGCGATTCGCAGCCGAACTGGTTCGCCATGCAGAACGGCTCGTAATGTCCATCGGCGCAGATGCAGCCCGGAGCCAGACGAGTGCTCCAGACCGTCAGCGGAATCATCGCTAGGGTGAGCGCGACTCGAAGATGGTTCGGAGCGAAACCCATGCATGCGGCCCGGAGGACGTTTGCTGGCACCGGGAGGTTGCCGCTGAGAATGGCTGTATTCTAAGCTGCCAATTCGGCAGCGTCAAGTTCATACGGCGCGATCGCGCGATCGCCGAAGATTTGTACGAATGGCTTGGCTATTGACTCGGATGGCCGAACGAGTACGATACTGGTACGGGGTATCCGTAACAAGGACCAGGCGATGACGAAGAATGCCGCACTGCCGATTTTCGAGCAAGAACTGCAACAAAATATGCAAACCCGCTTGAGCCGCATCGAGGGTCAAGTACGAGGTGTTGGGAAGATGTTGGAGGAACAGCGCCCGTGTATGGAAGTGCTGCAACAGCTAGCCAGCGTCCAAGCCGCTCTGCGGGGCGTTAGCAAGCGTGTCTTGCGAAATTACTTGGAGCGGTGCGCAACTGAAGCGATTCGCAGCGGCGATAACGCGATTTACGACGAATTGATGGACGCGATTTACAAGTTCGCTAAGTAGGTCAGCACGTTGCTCGCCACGACGCGAACACTTTTGACGGAGGTTATTATGTCCGGTAAGCTAGTTGCGGCTGCCGTCGTGGCCTTGCCCTTGGCGGTTGGCGGCATCGTCTATGCTTCAACGCAGGCGAAGTCCGCCGAGCAGGCGCAGCAAATCGAAGCGGCGATCTATACTTGCCCGCTGACAGGCGAGGAATTGCCCTGCCCAAATTGCTGCCCGCTCAACGATGAAAAGTAGAGCGTTGCAAAAAGCCAGCGGCCCTTTCTTTTGGAAGGGGCCGTTTGGCATTCTTATTTCTCAAACTGTGCCACTACCCCACAATCCCGTTCTCGCTGCTTTCCCGGCCGACGCGAATTCATGCTCGTTAACGGGGCAATGGCTGCATCATGCACGGGCGTCTCGGCCCTAACGCGACGCACGATCGGCGATGGTCTCTGCATCCGTAAGTGATGTATTCGCAATTACTTATCGCGTTGCGCCGCCATCATTCGCGTCCGCAAAGCTCACGACCGGCATTCCGCTTGCTTTTCCGCCGGACCGCCAGCTTGTCGCGGATCGCCTTTCGCCCCTTCCAAGCGAAACGAGAAAACGTCGTGTGGATTCTTTTTGCCCTTTCGGTTGTCGTAGCGTTGCCCTCCGACTTCGCGAAAGGCCACCTCAATGTCGCCGGTTTCGAAACTCTTGCTCCCGCACCTTCCAATGAGTTGACTCCAGTCATCATGGGCGACTCACGCCTAACAGCCCGTTGATTTAGGGCCGTTTTATATAGCGGCCGGCGCGAGGCGGGGTGGGGTCTGACGGAGTTTGATTTTTCTTCTCCGCGGCACCAAACCGCGCCACGGCCGTTCGTAGAGCGTTTTGATGGCCATTATGGCAAGCTGGGCAAGCCAGGGAGGCGCAGAATCGTGCGGGCCTTCCGCTTGCAAGCTTCTGGGCGTTCCGATTCCGAAGAGCTTGCGCAGAATCAGCCCGAGGTTTCTGGCGGCGGCTTGTAACAGATAGCGTTTGCGAACTTTCTTCAGGCCCCACAGCCAACAGCGCCTGGCGCCGCCCGTCTCGCAAACGTGGGCGAAGCTCCGTTCGACCACTTCACTCCTGCGCCGCTGCAGCTTCTTGCCGCGGGCGCCCTTCGTTCGCCGCCGGTTGTTATTGACGGCCCGCTTGTGCGAGGGCGGTTTGTCGGTCCACCGCGAACGATGCTTGCGCTTTGGCTCTGGAATATAGGTCCGCGTGTTCAGGTCGTCGGCCAGTTCAATCGTGGCCGCCGCGTGGTATCCTTTGTCGGCGGCGACCTCCTCGATTTCGATGTCGCTGCCGATGGCCTGCAAGTTCGCCTGCGCCTCCATCACGCTATCGACCATCGTGTCGGTGTCGGCCGCGTCGCCGCCTTGGACCGTCACGCCCACCAGGAATTCGCTTTCCAGATCGATCACGTGCTCGGCCTTGTAGGCCAGGTGCGTCGTGCCGTCCTTCATTCGCGTGACGCGGCTTTGCGGGTCGGTTTTCGACACCCAATCGTCGTTGCTGAGCGTCTTGCCCGGCCGGTTCTTGTCGAACCGCCGCAGGTCCTCGACGGTCGGATTTTCGATGCCCGCTTCCTTGGCCAGCTTCGTGAGATATTCCTGATAGTCCTCACCCGTGTCGCGGCGGACGAGGCTTTTGAGCGCCGCGTTGGCTTCGAGCGTCGTGGAATCGACGGCCACCGTCTTGCCGGCCAGCAGCTTCTTCGCGGCGGCGATCGCGAGGACGCGCTGAAACACGGCCTCGTGGACTTCCTGCGGCAATCGCTGATGCACGCGGGTCAGCGACGAATGGTCGGGCGTTTCCTCCGTCGGGCCGAATCCCAGGAAGTCGGAAAGCGAGCGGCTGTCGCGGCACCGCCAGGCGATGCCGCGCTGGCTGGAAATCCCCTCGAAGTAGCCGACGAGGATCATGCGAAAGTACACGCCCGGCGGGATACTCGGCCGGCCGTGCGAAGCGTGATAATAGGGCCGGCACAGATCTTCCAGCCACTCGTCGAAGCCATCCTCGGCGAGCAGGTGATTGAGCTTCGTAAAGAACGGATGCCCGGCCGATCTAGGCAAATCGGTCGTCGCCACCCACAATTCCTGCTGCTCGGACTTTCGCCTTCCCAGCGCCATGGCCTTCGCCTCCGTGACCTCACTAGCGGGAAAGGCCATGTGATAGCGCCAACCGCGCGGGTTGACAAGGGGACTAAATCAACGGGCTGCTAAGCGAATCGCCCAGCTTTATCGTTCGGTCGCCTGTTGCTCGCCCTGAAGCCGTCGACGCTGCGCGGCGCTGCGAGTCGCTATGGTCGGAACTACGCGCGAGGCTATCGGGTCAATCCTCGCCCGCAGCATGGAACCCCAAGTGCGAGGTTGTCCTTCATTCGGAGCGCTCCAGCTACCTCCAAGCCGTCGGGCGGGGAGGGGCGCAGACGGTCGGCAGTTCTGCCGTCCGCATCCAGGCGGGCAAGGTTCTGCATCGGCGCATTGACCTAATGGCCACCGATCCGGAACATGCGCTGGACGCGCTGTCGCATGAACTGATCCATGTGCTTTTTGCCGATTTGTTTCCCGATTCCGTGCCTCCGCGCTGGGCCGAAGAAGGTCTCGCTTTGTTGAACGACCCGGCCGACAAGCAAGCGCGTCATCGCCACGACCTTCGCATCGCCCTGCATACGGGTAATGCGATTCCGCTGTCACGGCTTTTCGATTCGGCCAACGACGCGACGGTTTCGCAAAGGGCCATCTACTACGGCCAAAGCCTGTCTCTCGCCGATTACCTAACGCAAATCGACGAGCCAGAGCGGTTCGTGCAATTCGTCCAGGCGTGCGTCGAATCCGGACACGAACGGGCATTGAACACAGTCTATGGGATCGCCGGCGTCGCGGATCTTGAGCGGCGCTGGCGTCGGCATGCACTCGCGTCCTTGTCGCGCGATGGTGCCGGCCTAGTGACGACTGTGCGGTTGGCCCGTTGACGGCCGCCGGCGGGAACCGCATCGCTCAGCGTCAATAGTTCGACGTTCTCGCGTCGCTCTGCCGCCACCGGTCCATGAGGTCCATTGCTCGGCACGTCACTTTGGCTCGCAATAGCGATGCCAACAGTCTTTTGCATTGGATATGGCGCTATCTTTGCAGTGCATTTGACTTAATCGTGGACTCCAGACACGGCTCGTTTTGCGCCGAACATGAGAGCCGCGTGTTCAATGTCCCCCGGTGATCGCCCGACTTCCGTCGGTGCGGCGACGGACCCGGGGAGTTCTCTGTTTACCGGCGGTACGAAGCAATGGTTGCCCTCAATGAAAAGGCGCTTTCTAAAAGTCCTCTTCCCGCGATCCTTGCATTTTCGGCGATTCTACTGTTTGGCCCCCGTTCCGGAAATGCGCAGCAAAACGCAGAGCCGCCTGATGGTCAACAGCGAAGCGAAGCTGCGAAGATGGAACACATGGCCGAAGCCATGGCGAGCATGGCCGAGACATGCGATACGATGATGCAACGGGAAATGGCCGGCTATCCGTGGAAGATGGCGGCGATCGCCGTCCTAGCGCTTCTCGCGGCGATGTCGCTCGCCCTGTTCGTCGTGCTTGAGATTCTCTGCATTCGGTTCTTTTACCTCCGAATCACGCAAATGAAAAACGAGTCGCGACTGCCTCCCAAATGGTTTTGCCAGAAGCTGACACCTTCAGCCTTTGCCGACTTCGTCGACGAGTTCAACTCACGTCGACTTGGTGGTGGCGGAGTATTCCGTCAAGCAACGAATCACTAATGCAATCCTCATCTTTTATGTTGTTTCGTCGCGAGACGGCAGCATCGGCGAGTGCTAGAATTGCTTCGCGGATATGCGGAGGAAGCGCGGGCCATTCCCGCGCCAGGTAATCGAGAGATGACGCACAATGTACGCCAGGCGATGTCTCATCGTGTATTGCAAAGTCGCCAGTCCACTTCCCAGTCACCGAAGCGACTGCATCGATGAACGTGACGACTGCTTCGCGAACATGGGGCGGAAGGTCGCCCCAGACTCGGGCGATGAAGTTGAGGGACGAAGTCGCGGCAATGTCGCTGGAAGTCGCACGCTGACTTGCGGTGTCTCCAATCCACTTCCCAGATGCTGCCGGATCGCCGTCGCTTTGCAGCAAATCGTTGCTGCCACAGCGGTTGCAATTCTCCGTGGGTTCCCTTTTAATCCGTAGGTCCACGGGTTCGAGTCCCGGCAGCCTCACTCTTACGTAGCAAGGACTTACGTCGAATCGGCCGCGGCGAAAAATCGGTCAGCCTTCCAAAAACCTTCCACGGGGTTTGACGCCATGCGTAGACGAACGATGCGCATTACCGTCGCGGCGATCCCGACGACGGCCCCAGGTAGGCTTTTGCTCTGCCGAACAACCGTTCGTTGCCCTGAATGCCGCCAAATTGGCGTATTCAGCGCAATAACCCCAGACATCTACTTCCCGGAACAAGAAACGCCGTGGGGCAAACGGAAGGTCCACGCCGGCAGCCGTATCTGCCTGAACGAAGATTGCCGAGCTCACGTATTCGTAGTTTGTCAGAACCAAAAACTTGTCCAGGCAATTCCGCCCGAGAGAATCGACTTCGACTCAACGAATGTGCCGGCGCGAGTTTTGTTGGCCCTTGAAGAGGCAATCGCATGTCACGCCACGGAATGCTATTCCGCGGCGGCAACGCTTGCCAGGAAAACTATCGAAGAGATTTGCGAGGAGGGCGGGGCAAAGGGCAAGAATCTGGAGGATCGAATAAAGGCTCTTGGGGCGTCAATTGTGATTCCCCAACTCTTTATCGACGCGATGCACGACATTCGCTATTTGGAGAACGACGCTGCGCACGTCATGGCTAAGACCTATGGCGACGTTGGCCGAGACGAAGTCGAGGCTGCAATCGACGTTGCGAAAGAGATAATCAAAGCGTGCTACCAATACGTTGCCATCATCGACAAGCTGAAGGCACTTAAGAAGAGCGCCACGCCTTAACCGCCCGCCTTCGTCAGGAAGTCCGGCACGTAGACCTTCTCGGCAGCCGCCTTCATCTTGTCGGCCAGCCCGATGTACCGGAGCGTGATCGGAATGCACTGGTGGCGCAGCTTGCGTTGCAGCACAGTCGCCGGCATCGTGTCCGCGTTCAACGTCGCATAGCCGCGGCGGAGCGAATGGACGCCCTAGACGTGGCGCGTGTCCGTATAACCGTGGCGGTCCGGGTCGCGGCAGGGCAGGTTCATTCCCGCGCCCGCTGGATTTCGTGAAATTCCGTCCATAGCGTCCGGTAATCGCGAATTCACCTCAGGTTCGAGTTTACGGGTTTCAGCGAGACTTTCCGGGCATTCCGTGAACGACGATACTACTCGTCGGCTCGCTGGGTTGGAAACGGCCACGATCGACAAGTTGGCCGCAGTGGGACTCGCGCCGAAGCGTCCTGAAAAACGCGCATCGGCTTTGGGTCCATTCTTAGACGACGACACGGCGAAGCAAGCAAATCGACGTGAAGCGGGCGACGAAGGAAGTATGGGGCCAAGTGACACGGAATCTCCGCGGGCACTTTGGCGACGAGCGGGACATGGCAACCAAAAACGATGCAACCCTCTGCAAATACAGAGGGTTGCGTCAATTCTTGCGACTGGTTGCCGGAGCGATTCTGGCAAGCCCCTGTGCTTTTCACGCAAGCGGAGAGGACAGGATTCGAACCTGCGGACCAGGTTACCCCGGTCACCGATTTAGCAAACCGGCGCTTTCGACCACTCAGCCACCTCTCCGGGAGCTCGTATTCAATGGACACGGCCCGGCGGCCCGAAGTTCGTTCGCGCCGCCGGAGCCGAGACTGTCGTTTAACGGCTCGACCGTATTCTAGCCTATGCCCGACACGGTTCAAGCCGACGCCGCGTCCGCCTGAAGCGCCGCGGAAATCGTCTTCTTAGGCGATCGGCAGGCGTTGCCGTGGCGGGTTTGCTGGCCGGGCCAGGGTGGGCTTTGTGGTAAACCTTCTCTGCCCGATCCGCGGACGGCCGCGTCTCATTGCGGTCGGGGAACCGCAGGCGGAAGCGCGGCCGCATCGCCGGCCTTTGGCGCCCCGCCGTCCCCACCGTCGACCTTGAGTTCGACGCCGCGCTTGGGCATGCCGATGTCGGCCACCATGTAGCTCGCCCAGAAGAACGGATGCGACGCCGTCCAGGCGCCGTCGCCCGCCGCAAGCTTTAGCCTTGGCTCGCGCGTCGGGTCGAGCGGGGCGTGCATCGCCAATTGGACGCTACGCTGCCAGGCCGTCGCCGCGTCGCTATGCGGCAACTCCAACGCGAACTCGCGGGTCAGGTCGTAAGACGTCTTTCCGCCCACGCGCCAGCGGCTGAGCATCACCGTCCGCGCTCCGTTGGCCATCAACGCGCACGACGACAAGAACATGTCGCTTCCGTCGCCGCCGCCGGGCGTCTTGGACTTCAAGCCCGTCTCCGCCGCCGTACGGAATCCCGGCAAGAGCACGCGATCCGGACCGCCGAACGGATAGAGGAACCAGTTTTCGAGGTTGCCGACGCCATTCGACTTGTCGAGTTGCGCGAGCGACCAGTCGTACGGTCCTTTGCCGGCAGGCTGCAATTCGTCGAACACCACGAGATCGTCGAAGAGCGAACCCAAAAGCGGTGACGGCGATGCCGCGAAGCCATCGAACACCGCGATGTTGCCGACGGCCGGCTTATACTCTTCGACGGCCGCGAGCGACACGGACGGCTCGTCGCGCGGCGATAGCTTACCGGCGCGAAACGCGACCGCGCCCTTGCCGAACGGGGCGTCGACTTTGCGGAACGGCGCGGCCAGCGACGAAAGCGGCAAGTACCGCACGCGGTTCTTCTCGATCAACGTCGGCGCGCCCGGTTTCACTCCCGCGGGCAGCGCCTCGAACGGCAAGTACCACATCACGCCGTCCGGCACAATGACGAGTTCCTGCTCGATCGCGCTCAAGTCGGCCTTCGACCCGCGCATCAGCAAGGCTTCCAACTCGCGGGCATGATTCCGCCAAGCATCGCTCTTGAGCTGCGTCGCCGTCATCTCGTTGTTCTGGCCGTAGTTGCCCATTTCCCGCAGCAACGACGACAATTCCTGTTTCACCTTGGTCATGTCGGCCACGCGCCAATAGTCGTATTGGCCGTTGGTCAGCATGAACGAATAGAGGTTTTGCCGCGTGGCATAAAAGACCCATAGCGCGTAACCGTTCGGCAGCGACGCCACGACGTCCTTGTACGCCCGGATCGGCGGGAAGAGAAACTCGGACGGCTCTCGCCGCACGGCCATTTCGTGCAGGATGACTTCCTGTTGCTGGCTGACCTTGCCGAGTTGCGTGAGCAGGTCGCGCTGTTTCTGCTGCGCCGCCTGATCGGTCGGATTGAGCGGCTCGCGCTTGAGCGTCTCGCGAAGCTGCTTGGCCTTGCGCGAAAGCTCGGCGTACTTCGGATAGCGGCCCAACAAGTCCTGTCGCCGCTGAACCGCCGTGTCGGTCAGCACGTCGTCCGGGCCTTCGAGAATCCATCGCAACGCCATCGTTCGTCCGCCGAGCGGCAGCGACGAGAAAAACCGATGCCGCCGGGCAAGCTCCGCAATCTCGACGGCAATTTCCGGGTGTTTTTCCGAAAGCGCGATCTCGAACCAGTTGTCGAACGAATCCTGCCGCGGCGACGACAACACGGCGAGCGCGTCGAGCGGATCGACCGACCATTCCGTGCTCGTCGTCTCGGCCATCACGCGGGCGTACAACTCCAGCGCCAGCCGCGGCGAAATCGTTTTCGACAGCCGATCCGTTCCGGCAATCTGGAACAACCGGTTCGACGCGGAGCGCTGGAACGTGAGGGCATCCGCCAACGCCGCATCCGCGCCGGCACGCGCGTTGTTCTGATACTGCACCTGCGCCGAGATAAGTTGCCAGCGGGCGCCGATCCGGCCGTTCGTCATGTCGCGATTGCCCATCCGCGTGCGGGCTTCGTCGAGCCATTTCCGCGCTTCGGCCAGTTGCCCCGCGATCGACAGGTTCTCGGCCATCGAAATCGCGAGCGAAACTTCGAGCTCGCGCTGCCGATTTACGCGGGCCCAATTGTAAGCCTCAACCAGCGGCGGCCAGACCGTTCGCTTGCCCGTCAGCAGGTGCGTCAAATGCCCATACCGCAGCGATTCTTCGAGCACCGTCATGTCGGGATAGTGAAACGCGACGTAGCTCGCTTCGAGAAACGCATTGGCGGCCTCATCGAGCCGCCCGGAGGCCAGATGAAGGCGGCCGATGGTCAGCAGGGCCATCCCGGCGAGTCCGTGATCGAGCTTGCCATTGAGCAACAGGGAGTTGTTGAGGGCCTCGATCGCCTTGTTCGGCTGGTCGGCGTTCGTGTAGGCCATGCCCTGTTCGAGATAGACCCACGCTTCGGACCAGTGCCGCGCCGGGGTGAGCGCTTCGGAGAACGAACGGGTAAGCTGCGCCGTCAGCGGATCGTACCGGCACACCGGGCCGAGGATTTCCCACCGCCGATACATGCACAATGCGGTGCAACGCACGACTTCCGGCACGACGACCACGCGATACGACGGCAGCCGCACGACCCCGCCTTCCTGCAATGCGCGGGAGTTGTCGACCTGACCATCCATGATGGTCATCTTTTCCGTGTAATGCGCCGGCTGCGCTTTTCGCGTGCTCGTGCCCCAGGGACACGGCCGAGTCTGCGTCGCATTCAGCGACACGCTGATGTCGGAAAACTGCACCCGGAGCATGTAATTCCGCCAGCGGATGAACAGCATCGCGGCCTGGTTGAAGTTCTCCAGTGCATCGGCCGTTTTGCCTTGGCGATATTGAGCCTCGCCGATCATCGTGTAATGGCAGATCGAATCGACCCAGCGGCCGTCGACCCCGCGAAAAGCTCCGCGCCAAAGTTTTTGAAAAGCCTTTTCCGCTTCGAGGTACTGCCCGTCGTCGAGTAGGCCATAGACCGTGCGGAAGAAGTCGCTATGGGGCAGCGTCCGCTCGCGCATGCCTTGATTGTTCGACTGGGCCGGGGTGGTGACGGGCGCGTTGGGCCGGGTAGTGGTCGGCGGCGTCGCCAGGGCTGCCGTCACCAGGGCGGGAAGCACCGTCGCCAGGATAACGGCGCGCTTTGCGAGGGATCGCGGGATATTTGCCCGAGGCGGAGTGTGGCATAGCGTCATGACGCCGTTCCTCGCAACAAAAGAAGAAGTAGTGCTCTGTCTCGATGAGACCGACAAGTGCTAGCGGCACTGTGGGACGGATTGCAATCCGTCCTACGAGTGCTATCGCCTATCAAATACGCAGAGACGGACGAGTAGTCCCCAATCGGCAATCGGTCCGTGCCGTCCCGCGACCCGGCGCGCACCGCCAGCGGCGATATCGCTATCATCGTTCTATCGCAAACGGTCGGATCATTCCGCCAAATTGCCGCACGATCCGGTCGCCGGGAAAAATGCCGCCTGTAATCATACCCAATTTCGCGAGGGGTAGCGACGAAAAACCCGATCACTTAGGCCCGTTGCCGCGCGTCCGACTGTGTTGCTGAAAGCCGACCTCCTTATGACGCGACCGGAGATCGCCCAGTTCAACAAAAGCTCGCAGCTTTCCACGGTCGAACCGAATCGCGGCGCAGGGCGATGTCGGAGTGCCTTTTCCGCCCGCCGGCCGCGGGGATTTCGGCGGTTCGGCAAAAGTTGGCGACGCGGGCGGACGATAACGATGGTGCCGGTAATTCCGGTTTTGCCGGCCGCCGCTCCGTAAACGATGCGGAAGAGGGCAGATTCAAGCCCGCCAACTTCGGGGATTCGACCGATGACGGAAAATAAGCACAGCACGTGGGCCGCGCGTCGCGGCCTTTGCGGATTGGCATTGCTGGCGTCGCTCGCCGCGACGGGATGCCAGGTGGACGTCGCCGGGCAGACGCTGCCCAGCGCCTACTGGCACCAGGACGACGTGCAATACTTCGCCCCCGGTCCCGAAATGAAGGTCCAGCGCGAAGCCACGGCCCAACAGCAGTACCGCAGCGAAATGGAAGCCCAAAACGCCCGTCGCGAAGCCGGCACGCGACTCCAGTAGCCGCGACTCCAATAGGTTTCGGAGCGTTTCCGCAAACCGGCATTGGCGGTCGCCGCGCGGCTCGCGAGGGACGCTGGTGCTCGCGCGCATTACGCCGTTTACCCGCCAATGGACGGAAACGAATTCATGCCCGAGGTCGCCCGCCAGTGGGCGAACGACGTCCTCGTATGGATCGGTTTCGGCACGCTCGCCGGCCTCTTGGCCAAGGCGATCATGCCGGGCCGCGATCCGGGCGGGGCCGTCGCCACGTTGGCGATGGGCATTGGCGGCGTCGTCATCGGCTGCGGCAGCGTCACCTATTTTCTCGACGGACCCCGCGTCACACCGATCAGCCCGATTGGCTTCTTGACCGCCACCGCCGGCGCGTTCGTGCTGCTGTTCTTCTACCGCTTGCTGAGCGGCCGCTTCTTCCGCGAAGGCGAGCGAACCGGCGCCCCGCACATCCGCCGCTACGCCCGCCGAGCGCCGACTCGCGCCGCGCACTACGAAGACTAACGCCGCGCCAGGCAGCGTCCCGTTCGCGACGCTGCGTCTTCCGTCAACATTCGCGCAGTTTTCGTTGACCGGCGGCCACCCGTGACGTAGGTATTTGACGACACGATCGTGTTGCGCGCGGTTTCACTCCCCAGCTAGCGCGCGGATGGCACGATCGGCGCGACCGGAACAACCGGCAGGGACGGCGCCCTGATCCACGGCGCTGGACATCGCCCTTCCGGCCGCGCGTCTCGACATACCAGGCAGTCACGGGGGGTGTTGCGATGAAGCCGGCTTCGATCCTGCTGGTCGACGACGATCGGC
>QEVJ01000160.1 GCA_003576845.1 Planctomycetota bacterium | reverse complement strand
GGCAATGCTGCGGTGCTTTCCGACCGCGCCGAATCGCGGCTTGATGCCACGGTGCTTGCACCAACGCTTGAAGCCGGCGCACCAGAACTGCGGGCCTTTATCGCAGATGACGTACTTGGGTGCGGAGCCGACGTCGCCGATCGTCCGGCCCAAGAACGCGCAAACGTCGGCTGACTTGGGCTGGGCGGTGAACGTCGAAACGCCCATCGCCCGCCGCGAGTAGTGGTCAACCACCACGGCAAGCCACCAGCAGAACGGCCAGTGCTGCGGCAAAGCGAACGGAAGCCAAGATGTCCAGAAGCCCGAGCCGATCGGCACGGTCGTCAGGTCAACGTGCCACACGTGATTGGGACGCTTGGCGGTCACTATTCGCCGCGGTTTCGCGGACGTTTCGGCGACATCGGCGCGCGGGGAAAGTTTCGGCAGGTGTTGCTCCTTGAGCATTCGGCCCACGGTCGTCGTGGCGACGTGCAAACCCGCGCGTGCCAGTGTATCGGCGATCTTGGCTTTGCCCAGCGACGGACAAAGCGTTTTGAGCCGCCTCACGAGATATCCGACAAAGTCGGGAAACTTGTTCACCGGTTCGCGGAGTATGACCAGTCCATGTGGGCCTTCGTCGTCGAGTCGCCGCATCCACGTGGCGATGGTCAGCGAAGTGACGAGAAAGGCCCGCGCTGTTTGCGCGAGCGACCAGCCGCGTGCGGCGCGGAGTTCAAGGATCGCCATCCGTTCGGTCGCCGGGTAATGTGGCCGCCGCTGGGGCGCGAGTTGCGACATCCGCGCGTCTTTGATGCGTATTTCCTCTCGCAACAGGGCGATCTCCTGACGCAAGCGATCGTTTTCAATCCGCAGCCGCGCCGCCGTGCCCGTTTCGCCAACGCGGCCACGTGCCTCGGCGATCGCCGCGTGGGCGAGCGAAAGAACATGCAGCACGGCAGATCGAATCTGGGCCTTCCATGCTCGCGGCAGTCGGAGGGCCGAAGCTGCGGATTTCGCGCGCATGAGTCGTTCATCGAGTGAGACATCGGATGTTCGGCCGAGCCCGCGTCAATGCCTAGAGAACAGGCGGCCCGAAGCGGCGGAAGGAGATTGTATCGCGTTTGATGCCGGACGGCGGGCACCGACTTGTTACAGTGCAAATCGCTGCAAACTCGCCGGCACCAATATCGGCACCCCGCGAAAACCGTCCGCCGCAACGCCAAACCCCGCAAATGTTTACGCCATTCGCAATCCACACTGGAAATGTGGTGCCGGGAAACCGGTTGCGGGTTCGACTCCCGTGCCCTCCGCTTCCGGTAAGTCCTTGCCACAGCCTATCTAACGTCAAACGGGGTCGCCAGTTACGGCGACCCCGTTGCGTTGGTTGGTGGGTTTCGGCGGTGCAAACTGGTGCAAACCGTGCCGCCCGGCGGCGAGTCTAATGGCACCATTGTGGGCACCAACTCGAGAATCTCGGCGCCATAACCGGCACCGCGATGAGCCGAAGCGGGCGAAACCGGAAGTGCATCTCGCGGGCGAGCTTTGCTTTGCGGCGACAGGGAGCCGACGTGCTTCAGCACCCGCCCGAAAAGCAACGAACCGGCCGGGACCGTTCGCCGACCCCCGCCGGTCCGTGGTGTTTCGTCGTGCGGCCGCCAATCGTCCGATTCCGTGGTGTCGTTGCCGCTATGAAATCTTCTCGAGCAGCCGCCCCGTGCTGTCGCCGAACTCGTCGACCTCGACGCCCATCCGCTCCAGCAGCGACACGTATAAGTTCGCCAGCGGCGTGTCGCGGCGATAGCGCACGTGCTGTCCCGGCGACAGCGTTCCGCCGCCGCGCCCGGCGAGCACGATCGGCAGATCGTCGTGGTTGTGGCGATTGCCGTCGCCGATGCCGCTGCCGTAGAGAATCATCGAGTTGTCGAGCAACGTCGAATCGCCTTCCTTCACGCTCTTGAGCCGTTTGAGGAAGTACCCGAATTGCTGCATGTGGAACTGATTGATCTTGCTGATCTTCTCTTGCTTTTCCTTGTCGCGGCCGTGGTGCGACAGGTCGTGATGCCCTTCGCGAACGCCGATCTGGTTGTACGGCCGGTTGCTGCCGTCGTTCGCCAGCATGAACGTCGCGATCCGCGTCTGGTCCGACTGAAACGCCAGCGCCATCAAATCGAACATGATCCGTAAGTGCTCCGCATAGTCGGCCGGAACGCCCACGGGGACCGCGATATTCGGCCGCCCGGCTTGATCGACGAGATCGGCGGACACGATCCGCGTTTCGACTTCGCGAATCGCGTAAAGATACTCGTCGAGCTTCTGCCGATCGCGCACGCCCAACCGCCGCTTGAGATCGTTCGCGTCTTCGAGCGCGAAGTCGAGCACGCTCTTGCGATGCGCGTCGCGCTTCGCCCGTGTCGCAGCGACGCCGTCCGCCGGACCGTCGCCGAAAAGCCGCTCGAACACCGCCTTGGGATTGATTTCCTTCGGCACGGGCGTCGATTCGCTCCGCCACGACATGTTTGCCGAATAGGCACAGCTATAGCCAGAGTCGCAATTGCCGGCCTGCGAACCCTTTTCGCAGCCCAGCTCGAGCGACGGAAACCGCGTGCGATCGCCGAGTTTCTGCGCCGCCAACTGATCGACCGAAATGCCGACCTTGATGTCCGCGCCGGCCGTTTTTTTCGGCTGCGAGCAGGTCAAAAACGCCGACTGAGCCCGCGCGTGGTCGCCCGGCCCGTCGCCGTTCGGCCGCGCCTTGTCGCAAGCCAGACCCGTCAGCACCGCGACTTCGCCGCGAACCGGCTCCAACTGTTTGAGAATCGCCGGAAGCTCGAAGTCCTTCCCTTCCTTGTCCGGCTTCCAATCCTGCATGTGCGCGCCGTTGGGGATATAGCAGAACGCCATCCGCCGCGGCGCCGGACCTTTCGCGCCGGCCGCTTCCGCCGCCCGCGCGAACCGCTCCGGCAGCATCGCGTCGAGCATCGGCAAAGCAATCGCCGTCCCCACGCCCCGCAGGAATGTCCGCCGCTTGATTCTCCAACTGGCGCTCATCGTCCACCTCATCCGTTGGCAGGAATCCGCGTAACGGGTAGGTCAGGACAAGCGGCGTCGGACCAATTTTCCCAAAAAGGCCCCGAACCGCCCCGTCCTGACACCCTCTAATTCTCGATCCCAATCCTCAATCCCAAAAACGCCGACCCAACCTCGTTTGTACTCCAACAAAGTCGGCGTGTCATCAGCATTAGCTTATGCGTTTTCCCAAATCCCCGTCAAGCCACGTGAGCTTGGCGGATTACATCGGTTTAACCGATGCCCACCGTCGTCCGGCGCTCTCCGATCATCTCCAATAACCCCCGACCGAGCTCCGCGTTTCGTATTCCGCGTCCTCCAACCTCTAACAGCTTTTTTTCCAAATCCCGATTCCCGACCCCCGCAACCCGGCCGCGCTGCCCCGGATCACGAATCCCCCCAATGATCGGCGAACGCCGTCTTACCGGCCCCCGCTGCCAGCAGTCCCAAAACTAGGCCACATCCAACTCGCGCTAGCGGTTTACGGCAAATTGCCCCACTCCAGTCCCCAGCCTCACCTTGCCCCCACAATCCCCCAGAGCTAAAATCGACTAGACAATGCGGCGCAAGGACGCCGCAAGGACGTTGACGTTTTAAATCCCCGCTGCCCCGGACATCGCCCGTCCCGTAGCCATGCTTCGCTGGTCCCTGCACCTGCTCTTGATCGGTTGCCTGCTCGGCTGCCCGCCGAGTTGTTGGCTCCGCGAAGCGCTGGGGAGTTTCGATTCCGCAACCGGCGGCGAAATGGCTGCCAAGGGCCGCAAGAGCCCGCTCGCCTACTGCTGCTGCGGTCACCGCCGAAGCCCGTCCAGACCGGCAGTCTCCGAACCGGCATTTCCCGGCGGCAAAACCGAACGCGCCCCGGCGATCGCCCGAAGCACCGATGGGCCGCGCCATGGTGACGATGCCGGCGCCGGCACGCATTCGTGCATCTGTGGCGGCGCCGAGGTCCACACGCGGGCCATGTCGAACGCCGACCTCTTGCCGAACCCGCTCGCCGATTGCCCCGCAGTGAGCCTGGTCGCCGACATCGCTTCGGCGGCGGCAATCGTGGCGGCACATTGGCAACCGCCAGACCCGCTGCTTTCTTCGGGACGCGACGCCTGTCGCCTCTATTCTGTGATGCGGTGCTAAGAGTCTCGTTGCGCCCCTCGGAACGTCCGAGGCGGAGCAACGTAGCCGCGCCGTGGCTGCCGCTATGAACGTACCGTTCGATCGCCTAGCGCGCCGCGCGCATTTCCCGCGCGCCACTCATGCCTGAACCAGGATCCGCTGCGCACTACCCGCGACGCACGCTCGATGATTCGCTCCCGACTACTCCCGTGGGAATACGCCGTCCGGAACCTGTTCCGGCGTCCGCTACGGACCGCGCTCACGCTCCTCGGTCTCACGCTCGTAATCGTCCTCGTGTTCGGTGTCGCCGGGTTCATTCGCGGTCTCGACCGCACCCTCGCGGTAAGCGGCGATCCACTCGTCGGCGTCGTGTTCTCGCTAGGAATGGGCGAAAACCTCGAATACTCGTCGGTCCCGATGCGCACGGGCGACCTCGTCGCGGCCAGCGTCGGCGGCATCGACGAGCGCTACGGCCGCAAGTGCGTCTCGCCGGAGTTGTACCTCGGTACGCAAGTCACGCCGCACGGCGACGATGAACCCAAGATGGGCCTCGTCCGCGGCGTGTTGCCCGCGGTCCTCTCCGTCCGCCAACGCGTGCAGATTCTCGCAGGCGCCTGGCCGAAGTCGGGCGAGGTGATCGTCGGCCGCCTGGCCGCCGCCAAGCTCGGCGCCACGCGCGCCCAGCTCGCCATCGGCCAGAGCATCGCCTTCGAAGGACGCGCCTGGAAAATCAGCGGCGTGTTCGCCGCCGACGGCGCAGCAATCGAATCCGAGCTCTGGTGTCGCCTCGACGAGTTGCAACGGGCGATGAAGCGCCAGGATTTGAGCGTCGTCCTTGTGCGGCTGCAAAACCGCGACAACTTCGCCAACCTCGACCTGTTCTGCAAGGAACGCCTCGATCTTGAATTGCAAGCGGCGCGCGAGACCGATTACTATTCCGGGCTGCAAAAAGACTACGGGCCGGTCCGCTGGCTCGCCTGGCTCGTCGTCGCGCTCGTGTCGGGCGCCGGCGCCTTCGCCGGACTCAACACGCTCTACGGCGCCGTGCTGGGACGAACCAGCGAACTGGCCATGCTGCAAACGATCGGCTTCGCACGCCGGGCGATCGCCGTGAGCTTGATGCAAGAGGGCGTGCTCTTGGCGGCCGCGGCCAGCTTGCTCGCAACCTCAATCGCGATCGCCGCGCTCAACGGCGCGTCCGTGCGATTCACCATGGGCGCCTTCGACTTGCGTGTCGATCCGACGACCGTGCTCATCGGGTGCGGCGTCGGCATCGCCATCGGCCTGTTCGGCGCGATCCTGCCCGCGGTTCGCGTCCTCAAAATGCCCGTCGTCGACGGACTGCGGGCGGTGTGACAAATGTTCTCCCAAAAGTTACTTGTCGTTCATTCCTCGTATTCAGAAAAGGAAGGATCGCGATGAAACGCAATTATTGGTTCGGTCTCGTGCTGCTTTTGTTGGCGGTAAGTGGATGCGGAACGTCCGATGGCGGCCCGTCGGCCGCGTCCAACGGCCCATCGGCGGACGGCAAGCAGTACATGTTTAAAGAAGAGCCCAAAGACGGCAAAGACGTGATCGCCGTCCGCGAATCCGCCAAAGACGGTGACGACGTAATCGTCGTCGGGCGGATCGGCGGCGAAGTCGATCCCTGGCTCAAAGGATTCGCAGGATTCCGGATCGTCGACAAATCGCTGCGCGCGTGCAGCGACATTCCCGGCGATGCCTGCGAAACGCCGTGGGACTACTGCTGCGAGACCGACAAGCTCGCCACCGGCGCGGCGCTCGTGAAGTTCGTCGATACCGAAGGCAACGCCGTAAAAGGAAACGCCAAAGAACTCCTCGGCGTAAAGGAACTGCAAACGGTCGTCGTCGCCGGGAAGGCCAAACGCGATGAAGCCGGCAACCTTTCGATCTTGGCCAAGGGCATTTACGTCAGGCCGTAGCGGCCCGTCGAAATAGTGCTGTCGGAGGCAATCCATGGCAACCGAAGTCGATCTCTCGCAACTCGCCGTCGACCGAGGCGCCGCGCCGAAAATCGCGGCCCTCGGCCGGCGGCACATTTTGACGCGCTACGTCGCACCCGGCGTGCTCCTCGTCGGCTTTATGACGGTCGTCGCCTGGGCGTCGTGGGACGCCGTGTTTCCGCCGCGCGAGGTGAAAGTCGTCGCCGTGATGACGGCCCAGGCCGACTCCGTCGCGGCCGGAACGCCGTTGTTTCAAGCGGCCGGTTGGATCGAGCCGCGGCCCACACCGATCCGCGTCGCCGCGCTCGCGCCGGGCGTCGTCGAACGCTTGCTCGTCGTCGAGGACCAAGCGGTGAAAGCCGGCGACCCCATCGCCGAACTGGTCGAGGACGACGCTCGCCTCGCCCACGAACAGGCGCTCGCCAACGTGCGGCTCGCGGAATCGGAACTGGTTCAGATGTCCGCGGCCGCCGCCGCCGCAAAGGTGCGGCACGAACAACCCGTGCACCTCGAAGCAATGGTCGCAGACGCCGCGGCGAAGCTCGCGAACGTCGAGACGCAGCTAGAGAACCTCCCGTTCGAGACGCGCCGCGCAGAGGCGGAGTTGGCCTACGCCGAGTCGAACTACGCCGGCAAGATCGCCGTAAAGGGTGCGATCTCGGATCGCCTCGTGCAGCAAGCGCGGAGCGAGCTCGACGCGGCCCAAGCCTCGGTCGAGGAACTCCGACGACGGGCGACCTCGCTCGAACGCGAAAGAACCGCCCTCAAACGCCAGTGCGACGCGCAGCAGCGGCGACTCGACCTGCTGGCCGACGAAGTCCAAGCCTGTGGCGAAGCCGACGCGCGGGTCGCGGCGGCGCATGCCCGACTGGAGCTCGCCCGCGTCGCCGCCGCCGAAGCGAAACTCCGCCTCGATCGCATGACCGTCCGCGCGCCCGTCGATGGGCGCGTGTTCGAGTTGATCGGCTATCCCGGCACCACGCTCTCCGGCGGAATGCAAAAAACCGAAACCTACGACAGCAGCACCGTCGTCACGCTCTATCAGCCCGACCGGTTGCAGGTCCGCGTCGACGTGCGGTTCGAGGACATTCCGAAAGTAAAACTGGGACAGCCCGTGACGATCCACAACCCCGCGCTCGCCGCGCCGCTCTCGGGTAAGGTGCTGTTCTTGAGCAGCGAAGCCGACATCCAAAAGAACACGCTCGAAACCAAAGTCGCGATCGACGACCCGCCGCCCGTGTTCAAGCCGCAGATGCTCGTCGACGTGACGTTCCTCTCGCCCAACGAGCCCAAGGAAGCCGCAGTAGAAACGGACGAACTGAAAGTCTTCGTGCCCAAGCAACTCGTTCAACAAGGCGAAGGAGGCGCGTTCGTGTGGCTGGTCGACCGCTTTCGCAAGGTCGCTCGCCGAAAACCCATCGAAATTGCAGCGCCGCGGGCCGACGGGATGGTCGAAGTCACCCGTGGGCTCGACCTTTCCAGCCAGTTGATCGCCGAAGACCACGAAACGCTCCGCGACGGCGAGCGGATTCGCGTCGCAGCCGAAGGGGCGCTCCCGACGCAGCCTGCGCCGGCGATGCCGAGTTCTCATTCCATGAAGCGAACCCCATAGATCACAATCATGCCCCTCGTCGAAATCCGTAACGTCACCAAGCACTATCACAAGGGCGGCGAAACGATTACGCCGCTCGACGGCGTTTCGCTGGACATCGAAAGCGGCGAATTCGTGTCGCTCATGGGCGCCAGCGGAACCGGCAAGTCGACGCTCCTCAATCTCATCGCCGGCATCGACCGCGCGAGCGAAGGAACGATCGCCGTCGCCGGGACCGAAATCACGCGAATGTCGCGATCCGGACTCGCCAATTGGCGGGCCGCGAACGTCGGCTACGTCTTTCAGACCCACAACCTCGTGCCCGTGCTCACCGCGTACGAAAACATCGAAATGCCGCTGTTGCTCTTGCCGATGTCGCGAACCGAGCGGCGGCGGCGCGTCGGAATTGCTCTGGAAGCCGTCGGACTGACGGACCGCGCGTCCCATTACCCGCGCCAGCTTTCCGGCGGCCAGGAGCAGCGCGTCGGCATCGCCCGGGCGATCGTAGCCCATCCCAAGGTCGTCGTCGCCGACGAACCGACCGGCGATCTCGACGCGCAAACCTCCGAGCAAATCCTCAAGCTGCTCGTGCGGCTCAACCGCGAGCTCGCTATTACGCTGCTCATGGTGACGCACGACGCCGACGCCGCCTCGATCGCCTCGCGACAATTGCGGCTCGAACGCGGCAAACTGGTGGAATTCGCCGCCGTCGGTCCAGTCGCCGCGGCCGGCAGTGCGTAATTAGGAGACGGTCGATGCTGAAGTTCATGCCGTACGTGCTCAAGACCTTATGGCGGCATCGCGCCCGCACGTTGCTCACCGCGAGCGGCGCCGCCGTCGCGCTATTCGTGTTCAGCTTCGTCGGCTCGATCCAAGAAGGCATGAACGCGCTCGAAGCCCGCCAGGCGAACAAGCTCGTGCTCGTGTCGTTTCAAGCCAACAAGTTTTGCCCCGCGACCAGCCACTTGCCGCAGGACTACGACGCCAAAGTGCGGCGGATTGCCGGCGTGCGCGACGTCGTGCCGATTCAGGTCTACACCAACAATTGCCGCGCAAGCCTCGACGTCGTCGTCTTCTACGGCCTTCCTCCGAAGAAGGTCCGCGCCGTCCGCGATTTCGAATTGCTCGCGGGAAGTTGGGACGAGTTCGAGGCGCATCAAGACGCCGCCGTCGTCGGCCAAGCCGTTGCCAGCCGGCGTAAAATCCGCGCCGGCGACAAGTTCTCCATCGGCGGCATGACCGTCAAAGTGGCGGGCGTGTTCTCCGCCAGCGACCCAGCCGAGGAAAACTACATCTATTCCCACCTCGATTTCCTCCAACGCCGCGGCGGCAAGAGCCAGGCGGGAACCGTCACGCAGCACGAAGTCCTTCTCGAAAGCGGCACGGACCCCGCCGAAGTCTGCCGCCGCATCGACGACCTGTTTCGCGGCGGACCCGTCGCCACCGACACCCGCCCCAAAGGCGTGTTTCAAGCCGAAAGCTTAGGCGATCTCGCCCAGTTGATCCGCATGGCCCACTTCCTCGGCTATGCGTGCGTGGCCCTCGTACTGACCCTCGTCGCCACGACCACCGTGATGAGCGTCCAAGATCGAATCAAAGAATACGCCGTGCTGCAAACCATCGGGTTCACCGGCGCCCGCGTGTTCGCCCTGGTGCTCTCGGAAAGCGTCGTGCTCGGCGCGGTGGGCGGGGCGATCGGCGTATTGCTCGCGAACCTGACGCTCGCCGTCAGCCATTTGTCCGTCGGCGCCGAGGCCGTCACGATCGCATTCACGCCGTCCCTGCGCTTGGCCGCGATCGGCATCGCCGTCTCGCTGGTCACGGGCCTCGTCGGCGGCGTCGCCCCCGCATTCACAGCAGCCCGCGTCGAAATCGTCAACGCCCTCCGCCAGGCGTGAGAGCAGCGTAGCCGCAATGCAGCGTAGGACCTCAGCAACCGCCAAGTCATCGCCGAGGGCGGCATAAACTTCCGCGCGGCAGGCACGGCGTCTCCCCTATGGGACGGGGGCCTTGCGTCGTTGCTGCTTTGCGGTTGCAGTGCGGCGTCATCAGCGGAAGTCGCGCGACTGCACACGCAGCTCGGCAAGTTGCCGCGGCAGGTCGTCGAGCCGCTCGACAATCACGTGAATCACGCCGGAACGGCTTTCGAGCTTGCCCCGCGCGATCACCGCCGCCGAGCGATGGGCCACTGCGTGAAACCGCTGCCAGACGCCGGGATGGACGACGAGGTTCGCCGTGCCCGTCTCGTCTTCGAGCGTCACGAACGTGATGCCCTTCGCCGTCGCCGGCCGCTGCCGCAGCAGCACCAATCCCGCGACGCGGACGCGCGAATCGTTCTCCGCCGCGGCAAGTGCGGCGGCCGTAACGACGCCGAGCGCCGCAAGCCGCTCGCGATGGAACGAGATCGGATGCGCCCGCAGCGACAGCCCGCCGGTGAGGTAATCGGCGATGACTTGCTCTTCGTCGGTAATCTCCGGCAGCGCCTCGGGCGACCGGTCGCCGTCGCCCACGTCCGTCGCTTCGAGCGCATCGAACAGCGGCAACGGCCGGGCTTTCTTCTCCTTGCCGAGCGCCAGCCACAGCGCCTCGCGCCGATCGAGGCCCAGCGAGCGGAACGCATCCGCCTCGGCCAATCGCTTAAGCGCCGCCTGCCCGAGGCCTGTACGACGCACGAAATCGTCGAACGACCGAAACGCCCCGGATTTCCGCGCCGCCACGACGGCATCGACGACGATTCTCGGCAAGCCCACCACGAGCCGAAAACCGAGCCGGATGGCCGACTCGAAATCGAAACGCGGAGACACGGAGGCACGGAGAGAATCGGAGGAAGGCAAAATGCAAAATGAAGAATGAAAAATGGATGGGTTGCCAGCATTCCATTTTTCATTCTTCATTTTGCATTCTTCATTTCCTCCCTCCGTGTCTCCGTGTCTCCGTGTTTCAATCTTGCCGCTGCCATTGGAAGTCTTGATGGGTTCGAGCGTGCAGTCCCAGTCGGACTTGTTGACGTCCGCCGGCAGCACTTCGACTCCGTGCCCGATCGCGTCGCGGATGAGTTGGGCCGGCGCGTAGAATCCCATCGGCTGACTGTTGATCACCGCCGCCGCGAACGCCGCCGGGTAGTAACACTTCAGCCACGCCGACACGTATACCAAGAGCGCAAAGCTCGCCGCGTGCGACTCGGGAAAGCCGTACTCGCCGAAGCCTTGAATCTGCTTGAACACCCGCTCGGCAAACTCGGGCGAAAGGCCCCGCTCCGTCATTCCGCAAAGGAGCTTCTCGCGAAACCGCTCGATCACGCCGGTCCTCCGCCACGCGCCCATCGCCCGGCGCAGTTGATCGGCCTCGCCCGGCGTGAAACCCGCGGCCACCACGGCCAGCCGCATCGCCTGCTCTTGAAACAGCGGCACGCCGAGCGTCTTTTCGAGCACTTCGCGAATCGCGTCGCTGGGATATTCGACCGGCTCCTCGCCCGCGCGGCGGCGAAGATAGGGATGCACCATGTCGCCCTGAATCGGCCCCGGCCGCACGATGGCCACTTCGATCACGAGATCGTAGAAGCACCGCGGCTTGAGGCGGGGCAACATGCTCATCTGCGCCCGGCTTTCGATCTGGAACACGCCCATCGTGTCGGCCCGGCAAATCATGTCGTACACGGCCGTATCTTCGGCGGGTACCGTGGCAAGCGACAGCGCGCGGCCCGTCGATTGCTCGACGAGCGCGAAGCACTTGCGGATCGCCGTCAACATGCCGAGCGCCAGCACGTCGACCTTGAGGATGCCTAGTTCGTCGAGGTCGTCCTTGTTCCACTCGATCACGGTGCGGTCGGCCATCGCCGCGTTCTCGATCGGCGCCAGCTCGCACAACGGCCCGCGAGTCATCACCATCCCGCCGACGTGCTGCGACAAGTGCCGCGGAAACGACAGCAATTCGAGCGTGAGCCGGATCAGTTGGTGAACATCGGCGGCCGTTTGCGCAGAGTTAAGCTGGTTGTTTTTTAACGCAGAGGACGCAGAGGGTTGCGCAGAGGTCGCAGAGGATAATGCGGAACCATCTTCCGAAACACGGAAACACGGAGGCACGGAGGAATTGTCGTCGGGTGTCAGTAATTCCTCTTCCTCTCGATCTTCTCCGCGTCCTCTGCGAAACCTCTGCGCCCTCTGCGTTAAAAAAGTACCGACTCGTTCTTCGTTGGAGCCACAGTCGCCAAGTCGCCCCGGCAACAAGCCGACCTCGCGGCAGCGCTGTTCGAGCACGTCGGCCACGTCGCCGCCGTGACGGTCGAGGCTTTTGGCCAGCTTCCCGATGATTTCCGCGCCGAACCCGAGCGCCCGCCCCACGTCGCGGATCGCCGATCGCGGGCGATACGTGATCGTCACCGCGGTCAGCCCGGCCCGCTCGCGGCCGTACTTCTCGTACAGATATTGCAGCACTTCCTCGCGGCGTTCGTGCTCGAAATCGACGTCGATGTCGGGCGCTTCGTTCCGCTCGCGGCTCACGAACCGCTCGAACAGCACGTCGATGCGGCTCGGATCGACCGACGTGATGCCGAGCACGAAACAGACGGCCGAATTCGCCGCCGACCCGCGCCCCTGGCACAAAATCCCGCGCGACCGGGCGAAGCGGACCAGATCCCACACCGTGAGAAAGTACGGCTCATACCGCAATTCAGCGATGAGCTGCAACTCGTGCTCCAAAAGTCGCCGCACGCGCTCCGGTACGTCGTCGCCATACCGCGTCCGCGCCCCTTCCCACGTGAGCCGCGTGAGGTATGCAAGCGGCGTCTCGCCTGGCGGAGCAAGCTCCAAAGGATACTCGTACCGCAACTCATCGAGCGAAAACGTGCAGCGGTCCGCGATTTCGATCGTTCGGGCAAGCGCGTCGGGATACTTCGCATATCGCCGGGCCAGCTCGTCGAGCGGTTTCAAGTGCCGCTCGGCATTCGCAAACCGCCGCGCGCCGAGTTCCGCGACCGTCACGCCGTGCCGCGTCGCCGCAAGCACGTCGCACAAGTCCTGCCGCGCGGGCACGTGATAATGCACGTCGCCGGCCGCCACGAGCGGAATGCCCAGCGACTTGGCCGTCGCGGCGAGGCGATCGAGCTTGCCGTCGTCGTCGGGACCGTGGTGAAGTTCGGCCAGCAGATAACAACGGCCGGGGAATAGGGACTGGGGGCTGGGGGCTGGGGACTGGGGAGGAGAGAGGTTAGAGGTTAGAGGTTGGAGGTTAGAGGTTGGGAATTGCAGGATGCTGGCTCGATCGGCACTGCTTGTATTGACTCCAGCCCCCAGTCCCCAGCCCCCAGCCCCTATCAACGCAATCAACCCCTCGGCGTGCTCCGCCACGTCCTCCATCGTCAACCGGCATTCGCCCTTGGGCGCCGCGCGGCGGCCTTTGGTAATCAACCGGCACAACCGGCCATACGCCGCGCGATCGGTGGCCAAGAGCACGACCGGCGGCGCATCGAGCGGCGTAATCTCCGCGCCGACGATCAGCTTGATCCCCGCCTCCTTCGCCGCCCCATGCGCTCGCACCACGCCCGCCAGAGAGTTGCGGTCCGTAATCGCCAGCGCCGAGTAACCCAGCGCCCGCGCTTGAGCGACCAACTCGTCGGGGTGCGACGCCCCTTCGAGGAACGAGAAGTTCGTCTTGGCGTGTAATTCGGCGTAGCGGAGCATTGGTGCCGTTCTTCAACCACAGAGACCAGGGAGAAATGCAAAAGGCAAAATGAAGAATGAAAAATGAAGCCGGTATGCGAGCCGTTCGTCGAAGTACGGGCATTCTTCGATTCTCGGCGGATAGTATACGTTGGTATACTTTTCTTGTGAAACGCCTCGTTGTC
>QEVJ01000285.1 GCA_003576845.1 Planctomycetota bacterium | reverse complement strand
CACCTCCGCGGCGTATACCTCAGCGAACCCTCGTGCTGGCAAGCCCTCTGGCAAACCGCCGCCTGACCCCAAGCCACCTACAAATCTGACGCCCACACCTCAGGGGCCATAGCCGAGACCGCGGGGCGTTCGCTATTCTTGGACGCACGAGATTCCGAGCCTGCCGAACTGTCCCGCGAGACCAAAATGCCTGTCGCCGAGTCCGTTTCGCTTTCCGAGCGGGTTGTTCCGGAAACTGCCGAGGCTCTGGCGGACGTTGTTCGCAGCGCGGCGGCCGCGGGAACGCCCGTTTACCCGCTCGGCGGCGAGACGGCGCTCGACTATGGTTTGCCGGCAAAAACGCCGGGCATCGGAGTTTCGCTAGCTGCCCTGAACCGCGTCGTCGACTATCCCGCGCGGGACATGACGATCACAGTCGAGGCCGGGATCACGATGGCCGAGCTTGCCCGCACGCTCGCCGCGGACGGACAGCGCCTGCCGATCGACGCGCCGCTGGCCGACCGCGCGACGCTTGGCGGCGTTATCGCCACGAACCAGAGCGGCCCCTTGCGGTATGGGCACGGGACGATTCGCGACTACGTCATCGGCATTGCGGCGGTCGACGGCCGAGGGCGGATGTTCCGCGGCGGCGGGCGCGTCGTCAAGAACGTTGCGGGATACGACTTCTGCAAGCTGCTCGTTGGCTCGCTCGGCACGCTCGGCGTAATTACACAAGTGACGCTCAAGGTCAAGCCGCTCGCTCCGGCGTCGGCCGTCGTGGCGTGCGATGTCGGGGATTGGGCGGACGCCGAACGATTGCTCGCCGCCCTCGTCCATTCGGCGGCGACACCGGCGTTTGTAGAACTCGCCGCGGGAAGCGCATGGCAAGGACCGGCCGCGGCCGCGCGGGGCGTTGCGCGGTTGCTCGTCGGCGTCGAAGGCACCGCGGCGGAAGTGCGCTGGATGCGCGACACGCTCGAGCGCGAATTGCGGGAATTGGGCGCCGAACCGCACGCACTCGACGATGCCGGCGCGGCGACCGTTCGCGAACAACTGACGATGTTCCCGGCCCGCGACGGCGCGCCGCTCGTGCTCAAGGCGGCGGTGCGTCCGAGTTGCGTGACGCAATTCGCCGCGCTCGTCCGCGAGATCGACGCGAGCGCTTCGCTCCAAGCCCACGCCGGCAACGGAATCGTCGTCGCCCGGTTCGCCGAGTTCACCGCAGGCGATGTCTCTCGGCAACTGATCGGCCGCCTGCAACCCGCCGCCGCGGCAATGGGCGGCAACGTCGTCGTGCTTTCGTGCGACGCCGCAATCGACCTGACCCGCCAAGCCCGCTGGGGCAGCACCGGCGCCGCGGGCGATCTGATGCGGTCGGTCAAAAGGCAATTCGATCCGGCCGACGTGCTCAATCGCGGGCGGTTCGTCTATTGAAAAAGGGGGCGGGAGGTTCCAGCCGCGTTCGCCTATTGTCCGGCTCTGCCAAGACGACCTGGAAATGTCGAATCGGGTCCTAATCGCCGCGCGAGAACCTACACGCGCGGACAAACCTTGCAACAATCCGGCGTCCACGCATTCGACTGCGCTTGCGTGAACGGCATGTCCTCGGGAAACCCGATTTCGTCCTCCTCCAGCGTAAAGTCATCGTCCTCGGGCTCGCCGGCCCACGCCGGTTTCTCCGCAAAGTTGTCCGTGAATCCCGTCAGTGTGTCGTCCACTTCGTACTGGTTCGCACCGGCGCTGGTGCGAATGCTCAAGGTAACCGTTCACGGGCCGGGGAATTGGTCTTGTGTTGATTTGCCGGTTTACGCGACATTGGGGGCATGACGCTGGGGTTTGAGATCACGGAGGAAGTC
>QEVJ01000159.1 GCA_003576845.1 Planctomycetota bacterium | reverse complement strand
TGCGCTGGCCCCGTCGCCATCATTGTAGGTTTTCGCCGTCGTCCCGTCTAAAAGCGTGCAAGTGTTGTTGCTCCCGCTCTGATACGTGACGATTACCGGGCCGTCGCGTGAAGTCGCGTCCCCGTCGTCCACCGCCTGCGGGTCGATAATCGCAACGTTGCAACTTAGGGCTTCCAACGTGGCCACCAGCCCCAGCGGGTCGGCATCGGTCAGCGTCGTTGGCCCGGCCTCGCCCCAGTCGCCGCCCGCTTCGCTCAGCCGATCCGTATAGCCGATGGTCGCCTTGCTGGCTTTGAGCAGCCGGTCGAGATGGTACAGCATATCGGCCGCGCCGAGATAGCCGGTAAACCACTCCTCGATCAAGCCGACGTAAGCATTCGGAAGCGCGAGACGCGGATTGTTCATAACGGCCACGAAGTCGCTGATGAACGCCGTGGCGAGCGCGTGGGTCGTCAGCGCCGGCAGAATCTCGTCCCGCGTCTTCTGGACCCATGCGGGCGGACAGCGCGTATTGAGGGAGTGCGCCGTATACCGTCTGCTTCGCCGAGGCATCGAACTGACCGCCAAAAAAAGGAAGCTGCTTGTCGACTAACCGTTCGGATGGTTGCCGGCGTTCGCGCCGAGCGGGCCGTGTCTCCGAACCGATATGGTCCGCCAGCGTGCGATCAAATAAGCGCGGACCAGCGGCGAAAGGGATGCGACGGGCATTACGGATAGCCAAGAAAGTTAGGCAACGGCGTATTCTCCACGGCCCAGCGCGTCATCCATCCAACTGGGTCTTCCGCAAACGTCTTTTCGGCCGTGTACGGGCTGTTACGCGGTCCGCCAATTTTCGGCGTGAGCGGCTCGATATCCAGTGGAGGAACGCCGCTGAATAGCGCGGCGACGCGCTCCGCTTCGGCACGCGACACGCCGTGTTTGTCCATGAGTTCGCGGGCCGTATAGGACGCCGCATACTCCGGTGTCGCGCCATTCGTGAGATGGCGGTCGTAGATTTTGGATGCCTCTTCGCGAATGGCCTTCTCTTGGCTCGTTGCCGATTGATTAGCCTTTTCGATGTCGGCCAGCTTTCCGGCCGTGATGGCGCGGGCCTCGGGTTCGCCATTGGTCGGCGCGTTGCCCGATCGTTTGTCGCCGGGAGTGCCGCCGGCTTGGATGGTGGCCTCGTCGATGGCTGCCTGATTGGCCTTGTCGTGAATGCGCTCCTCAACGCCAAGCTCATAAGCTTTGGCCCCGAATCCAGGCGACAAGGCGTTGCCAAGCACGACGTTGCCGAGGTCCGCATCGTCGCCGAGCACCGCCAAGAGTGCCGCAGTCCGCGGGTCCATGCCGCTCTGGCGGTTCGTGCGAGCCTGGGCGACCTGCATGGCGCGTTGATTGACGACGCCACGGCGGGCCGCTTCGGACGACTCGCGTTCATCCAGAAGTTGCTTGTAACGTGCAGGGTCGGAAATACCGAAGTTGCCTTGGCCGAGCATGAAGTCGCCCTGACCCTGAGCGCGGCCTTGGCGTCCTTGGAGATACTGGCTTTGGCGCTTGAAGATGTTTTCGGCGGACGGCAGTTGGCCGCCAAGCTGGCGCAGGATTTCAGCCAGCGCTTGATCTTCCATGCCTCGCGGCACGCGCATGCTGCCGTGCCCAACTGGCTTGGTTGGGTCGCCGGGCGACACGGGACTAATCATCACAGTCGAATACGGTTCCGGTTCGGGGCGAATCGGGTTGTATCCGGGCGCTTGGGCCATGTTGGGGAGGGGCATCGAGAAGTCCTGACTTCCCAGCCCCGAGAGCATCGTCGTCAGCGCGCTCAGCCGGCCGTCCGGCACGTTGCGGGTCGTCGGGTGGCTCAGACTATTGCCGCCCGTAATCGTCATCCCGACCGGATACGTCAGCTTGTTTGGGTAGATTTCGGCAAGATCGTGATACTGCGCGCCGGTGATCCCGCGCTGGCCATAGTCGGTGGCGGCGTCGAGGTTGCGCACGAAACGTCCCGAGCGATTCAGGTCCAACTGGTGTTCGATGTTCCCTGGGCGGCGAGCAAGAAGCGCATCGGCGTTAGCTAGTGCCGCTTCACGGTCGTAGGCTGGGTTCTCTTCGGGGCGGATGTATCCCTGAAGCGCATTCGCGGCGCGCCGTTGTTCGGCTTGTCGCAAGAGGTCGATCGAGGCCGGCGACAACGTGTGTGTATTCAATTGGCCCTGAGATCGCATCATCGAAATCTCGGCGGGGCTGGGCTGCTGGCGGCGTTCGAGCCGCATGAGAGCCTCAAGCGCGGGTGGAAGCACCGCAGGCATGATCTTCTCCTTGGTGAGCCGGCATGGCGATGCGCGCATGCACTTGGAGTCGGGCCGCGACGAGAACCGCCGGGCATTGGTCTGAGACAGACCTGGAGGGTGCCTACATTATATCGCGCGCTCAAGCGAATACCAGTCTTTTGCTCACCCGCGGCGTATAATCGACGTGTCGCATCATCGAATCAAAAAAGGACGCGAAGATGTCTGCACGTGACGCGCACGAGGCCGTAAACACGATCCTCAGCCACGAGTGCCAATTGGGCGACCGAAAGCAATCCATCCGCGAATGGATCGTGGAGTACGGCGCCGATCAAGGGGTTGTTCTGCTTAGGCTTACGGCAGGCTGGAGTTTGCGGCGGGCGCTTGAGGAGCCGCTGCGCGACGCGCCGATTTCGCCGAGGCGTGTGCGGGGAAAACCGAGATCGAGCCGCTTTCTGGGCGTCACGCGCCACGGGTCTCGCAAGCATCGCTGGTACGCTCGAATCAGCAAGCAGGGAAAGCTGATCGACCTGGGCACGAGCGAGAATGAAATGATCGCCGCCAGCCTCTACAACATCGCCAGCCGCAACCGCGACGGCATCGCCGCGCGAGTCAATTTGATCTGACGCGGCACCGGCGCACGGCACACAAACCCGCGGCCGAGCCGAGCAAAATCGCGTACTCCGCGCCCGTTGGTTCAGGGACCGCGGCGGCATTGGCCGCAGGTTGTGACGGCAGGATGTCGTATGCGCGGAGCGGGACGGCGTAGAAGTCGGCCGAGCCGATGCCGTTGCGGCCGTCGATGTCGTGCAGCAGGGAGTACTCGGGGCTGCCGTAGGCCGTGCCTTGCAGGTTCCGCACTTCAATCCAATCGAACACGTCGACAATGCCATTCTGGTTCACGTCGCCGGGCAACACGTTGAAGCGGAACGAGAACTCTCCGCCGGGCACGCCGTCGCCCGAGATCGTACTGGCGTCGTTCGTCCATTCGCCATCGAGCGCGTTGCCGTCGTCATCGACCACGCCGTCGCCAAGCCGCAATTCGTAGCGGCCAAGAGGAAGGACTTCTTCCATTTGCCAAGTGGCGGTGTACGTGCCCGGCTCTGCGCCCGGAGCGACGAGCGGGCCAAAAAGCGTAAACTCGTGGCCGGCCGAGTCGGTCAGTGTTGCTTGCTCGTCGCCAAACGCGACGTGCTCGTCGAAGGTAAGCGAAAGCTGGTTGATGCGGGTGAACGGCAGCGGCAACGACTGTTCGGAAGTGCCGAGCGGAATCAAATGGCCTGCGCCGCTCCAAGTGAGGCCGCCGACTCGCACTTCGGCTACGTTCGGCGGTTCCGGGAACGGCTCGACGGAGAACGTGCCCCAGTTCTGAACACCAAGCACAAGGAAAGTCCCGTCGGCAAAGCCAGAAATCGCACCAAACGGACTTGGCTCCCCGACGTTGTGTCCCGCCCGCGAAATCGTGTCGTCCGTGTGAAACATCAAATGGCGGCTCCCGACGGAAATCGGGTAGTCAAACGTATCAGAACATGGCGCGGCGGCACCATAAGCCGACCACTCGATGCCCCCGTCCCAACCCGTTCCCGGTTCCCCCGTCGCTGGGCCAGGGCCGAATTGAACGACTCGTGCGCCGCATTGTGCAAGGTTCCAGCCGTCCGGCGCGATTGCCAAGGCAGCGGCTTCGCGCGCAACATCAGCTTGCGACATGTTCTCTATCCCAGACACGGGACGCGACCGCCGACCGAGTATGCTGTCGATGACAATTCGGTGCGTCGGTACGGGAGGCGGTGGCGACCATTCCACAAGGTACTTTTGGGTTGCATAATCGCTTGGCGGGGACGCAACGTCGTAAGAATCGTTCCACTGCCCCTGCTCGACCTGAACGTAGTCCTCTCCAGGACGATTCATTGGCTCGCTGGGCCACCAGTGCGTGAATTCAAGGGGTTCGCCAGTTACCCACTCGAATGCCCCTTGCTGTCGTTCGTCACTTAAGCCGATCCATGAAATGTGTGTATTGAACATGCTCCCGATGAACGCATCCTCCTCAGCACTTGTGATGGTTGCGAGGTGCCCCGGCAAGCCCATGTGAATCCAATTCTCGGCAGCGGTCTTAGCGTCGTTCCAGCTTATCCCGCTCGGCGGAACGACCTGAGCGTACCAGTGTCCATTGCCTCCGACCGACGTTGGCCATTGAACCACCCGGCTTGGCGTTGGATTGAACGAGAAATCGTCGACGTTGAATCCGCTCTCCGACGGAAGGTGAATGAATTCGACGCGGGCAATGTCCCCGGCGGAAAGCGCGACCGTGACGCCGCCGCCGAGGGGACCGTTTGTCGTCGCGTAGTCTTGCTGAAAGAGCGCCGCGCCTTGGCTGTCGTAAGCCGCAACGCGAAACGACTCGCCGAGCGGATCGCCGTCTCCCACGCGGACAGAAAAGAAGTCGGTACTCTGCGGGGCCAGCGTGATTGGGTTGACGAATATGGCACTGGTTCGCCCACCAGCGCCGCCTATGACCATCGCCTGATTCGGCGACGAGCCGAAGTCCGCGGTGCCACCAAAGTCGCCGAGAGCAAAGTCGGCGATCATGCCTTGGGCGTTTACGTCCGGGCCATCATGTACGAAGCGAACGCCGCGAGACGCATACTGTTCCGTCACGCGGGTGAATCGCGGCAAGTCCTCAAAATCGAGCAGCATTTCAGCGTGCGCAATCGCCGCGCAGAGAACGACTAACACGACCGTGCCAGCACGGGCAAATTGAAAATGCATATTGCACCTGATGGCGAAGGTGGGAATCGGTGCCGATGGTCCCCAGCGTAACTCCGTCAGCGCCGCGATGCAACTTTCCGCGGGGGGCGATGCGGATATAATCATGGCATCGGGACGGCCGGCGCGGGTTCGAAACCGCGCGGCCAAGCGGCCCGGAGCGGCGTCGTGGATTCGATCCTTGCCCACGCGCCGCACCGAGCCGGCCCGGCAACGCAAGGATCAAGCGATGACGCTATTGGATGCCAAGTCAAGTTCCGCGCTATCCGCAGTCGAGGAGCTCATTTCGGTTGCACGCACAGTTGCTGCCCCGATTACCGACGGAATGGGACCGGCGTTGTTGAACATTCTTGAACAGTATGCGGAAGGCACATTGCTTCCCGACGGCACCGTAGACAACCAGCCGCTCCACGTATGTGTCGGAGGAAAACGGATTCCAAAACGCTGGTGCAAGTCTGTAAATGAGCTTGGTAAACTGTTTTCGCGGCGATTGGCTCTTATTGAGTCGTTTCTCCCAAAGGCGCAGCGGGTTTGGCCAAACGGCGTTAGAATCGGGACACTACACGACGCCTCCGCTTGCGCTATGCTGTTGCATTATGTTCGTCCGCTCGCGGAATACTCTTCCGCGATGTCAGCCACGCCGGGGGACAATTGGATAGGGCGAATGTGGGAGAAAGTGAATTCGCCGCCATACACTTTGATACGTTGGACCGAATTGACTGCCGCAGCACGGCAAGAACTTGAAGAAATAGGTGCCGCCTCCATCGACGCGCTAGAACCGCAAAAAAACGCGACACAAGACGGCGAAACGGCGATCGCGCGAGACCCAATCAACGAGCCAACTCGCCGCTCCGTAAGGCATCTCGGCATCGGTCGATCGAAAGATGGCTGGCGTCTTTTCCGGAATGTAAATGGCCGTTGGGACGAGCGCGGTAGGTTTGACGCCGCGGAGGGAAAGGAGACGATGCTGCTGTCGTTGTTCCTCGAAAACAGCGGCGTGCTTACAAAGCGGATCGCCGCCAAGAAGTTCGCGAAGCCCGGAAAGACCAGCAAGGATATCGTGAACGGCCCATTGAAAGCCGCCCTCAACAAGCTGCGCGGCAAGATCAAGACAAACGCGGCGCGTTTGCTGAAGTGTTCCGAACGCGACATTGAGAATCCGATTCCAGCCGTCAATAATGCTGACGTAGACGGCTGGCGAATCGAATGCACGCTTGGCGTGGTGGGCTACGATGCGGATAACAACGCTACGTTCACTCCGTAGAAAAGCGGCGAAAGTTGCTAAAAGCAACCGAAGCAACCGGGTGAGAGTTGCTCGGCACGGAAGAATTCTGCGATTCTCTTCCGGAATCACAACGTCTTAAGACTTAACGGCTTGCGGCGACAATTTGCTGCGAGTCGTTCTCTTTTTTGCGGAATTCTTCCGCAAAGCAACCGTTGCTGCCCCCGTTGTATTGCAAACGGACAACGGTGCCTCGGAGGTTTCCCATGATCGCGGTTAAACGCCCCATCGGCTTTGCGACCGTCGACCAGTGCGCGGACTTCTTTGGTCTCACGCAACGGGAGGTCAAGCAGAAAGCGCAGTCAGGCGACTGGCCGTCCTACTTCATCGGCGACCGGCGCGTATTCGATATGGACGAGCTTGTGAAACTGCTCGCTCGCCACAGCCAGGAGATTACTGGGGGCGCTTCGGCATGATCGCAACCAACCGCGCCAAGCTGAAGGTTCCCGAATACGCCGACGAGTGCGGTGTCAGCCAGCACACCGTGCTCGACTGGATTCGCACCGGCGAACTGGCAGCGTTCAACGTGGCCCGCAAACCCGGCGGCCGGCCGTCGTGGCGAATTTCCCGCGAGGCCATCGAGCAATTCGAGGCGGCACGGGCGGCGACGCCGCGACTGCCAGCAACAAGAACGCGGCGCCGTAAGTCGCCGGACGTGATTGAATTTTTTTGATCCAGCGCGTGCCCCGAGCCAGACGCCAATCGAACTCGGGGGCGCGATTCCAGACCCAGAACCACCAGCAGAAGGAAACGACTATGCATCTTAACGCCGCCGCATCGCGCGGGCAAGCGCTCGCACCACGGCATGTTCCCGCCGACTGGGCGGCCATGCTTCGGGCCGAGCCGCGTTTACGAACGCTCGCCGCCGCCACAGCCGACGCCAGTCGCTTCGCGCCCGACCGCCGCCGGGCGTGGATCGCCATTCGGGACGAGCTTCGCGATTTGTGCGGTTGGTTCGCGCCCGACGAGCGATTGAACACTTCGGCGCACTGGGCCGTCGCCGCCAACCGCCTCCGCCACCTTTTACGGACAGGAGGGCGGCGGTAATGGGAAAAACTGCACGGAAGCCATCGCCGCGGCGAAAAGCGGTTCAAGACCCACTTTTGATATCGGCGACCGAAACGCCGATTGGCTACCTGATCCCATCGTCTGAAAACTCTTTGCTCTACCGCAAGCGCGACATCGGCAATCCGGATGATGCGCGATTCGCGCAGAGCATTGCGACTGAGGGTGTGCTCGACCCGATCCTGGTTTCCCTCGACTGGTTCGTCATCTCCGGGCACGGGCGGCTTTGGGCGGCGCAGCTAGCCGGCTTCGCCACGGTTCCTATTCGCGTCGCCAATATTTGGCGCAAGGACTACACCGAAGCGGGCTGGCTGGCGCTGCTGCGCGAACATAACGAACAGCGAATAAAGGGAATCGACGAGCGAATCCGCGAGCTAATGCTCGACGCCAACAAAGACGACCAGCGGGCGTATGTTGCCAATCGGCTCGCGAACTCGACCCTCGCGCCCGTGGGTCTGACGGTGAACGGCATCATGCGACGCAAGGCGATTAGCGCCGCGAAAAGGCCGATGCTCGACGCGATCCTCGACATCTTGGAGTCGAACATAAAGTTCTGGCCCTACAGCGTGCGTCGATTGCACTATGCGATCGTTAGCCGCGATCCACCCCCCTTGATCCACGCGGGCAAACCAGATTCGCGCTACGACAATACGCAGCGCTGCTACAAGGCGCTCGTCGAATTGGTGACTCGCGGGAGGCTTGCCGGCTTGATCGACATGGCGGCAATCAGCGACGAAACAAGGCCGGTGCAACTTTGGCGAACGTTCCCAAACGTTGCGTCCTTCGTCGGCAGCGAGTTCAAGTCGATGTTCACAACGTTTTGGCGCGACTTGATGCAATCGCAGTCGCGGCAGTTTGCGATCGTTGCAGAAAAACTCACGATCGCTCCGATTGTCGAAAGCATCGCGGCGGAATACTGCATACCGATGGTCACAGCCCGCGGCTATTGCAGCTTGGAACCGCGCTATGCGATGGCGAAGCGTTTTCGCGAATCTGGTAAGCGGCAATTAGTTTTGCTCTTGCTGACCGACCATGACCCCGACGGCGAAGGTATTTGCGAGTCGTTCGTGAAATCGTTGCGCGACGACTTCGATATCGCGAACATTCATGCGATTAAGGTAGCAATCACAGCCGAGCAAGTCACGAAGTACAAGATTCCGCCCATCTTAAAAGCAAAAAAAACCTCTTCCCGCTACGGTCGATTCGTCAGCGAATATGGCGACGACGTGCATGAGCTAGAGGCGCTTGCCCCCGAGCAATTGCAGGAAATTCTCCGCGAGGCAATCAACGGCGTTATCGACGTTGATGCGTACAACGCAGAGATCGAAGCGGAGAAGCGCGATGTCGCGCGACTCACCGCGATTCGCAAGGCCGTCCTCGACACCGTGAAGGACTTGGACCTTGGCGAAGGAGGCGTTGCATGAGTACCACCTCCATCGAACGCCCGAAGCTTCGCGCCGACTTGAACCCGGCCGACGTTCTCGTTTGGGTCGACCCGCGCGAGAAAAAGCCATACCACGGTCGGCCGCTCACCTTCGAATTGAACACGCTGGACACCGGCGACTACGCCCTCGCCTGCGCGCCGGACTTGCTTCGTATCGAGCGCAAGGAGCTTTCGGATTTCGTCGCGTGCTGCGGCGCGGAGCGCGAGCGGTTCATGCGCGAGACGACGCGGATGAAGGCGTTCGCCATTCCGATCGTCTTGGTCGAAACAACGTGGGAGCAACTCGCCGCGGGTGAATGGCGTTCGCAAACGACGCCGGCCAGTGTGCTTGGCACGGCGGTTGGATTGCTCGCCGATGGCATTAACGTCATTTGCGGCGGCGACCGCTTGCAGAGCGAAGATTTGTGCAAGCGCGTTCTTTACACGGCAGCGCGTCGGCGATGGCGCGAAGCGCGGGAATGGGTGAAGGCGCTGAGCGCGGAGGGACAAGTCGATGAGTAATCGCAACGGCAACGAACACGTGAAAGCAAACGGGCCGCGAATCGACGCCGAGAAGATTCCGGCGGACCTGCGCGCGGTCGATCATTGGGTTACATGGGTTTGGGTCCCGCAGCCGAACGACAAACCCAAGAAGCTGCCCAAGCAAATCAACGGCAAAGAGGCCGCCGTCAACTCACCCGGCACGTTCACGACATTCGATAAGGTACTCGCCCGTTGCAATCGCGGCGGCGTCGCCGGTCCGGGCTACGTGTTCCAAGAGTGCGACCCGTATTGCGGCATCGACTTGGACGGTTGCCGCAATCCCGAGACGGGCGAAATCGCCGATTGGGCCAAAGAGATTTTGCAGACCCTTGACAGCTACAGCGAAGTGTCGCCAAGCGGAACGGGCGTCAAGGTGTTCGTGCGTGGGAAGTCGCCGATGCCCAAGGGGAAGAAAAAAACGCTGCCCGATTTGCCAAAGGTGTGCGACAAAGAGCCGGCCGTCGAAGTCTACGATCACAAGCGATACTTTGCCGTCACGAGCCAGCGGCTCGCCGAACTCTCGCCGAACATCGAACCGCGGCAAGAGCAAGTCGACGCGATTTGCAAACGATTCTGGCCCCCGCGCGACTCACCGCTAGCGAAGCCACCGGCACGAGCTTCATCCGGCGAAAGCAGCGTAATCGAACGGGCGCGGAAGTATCTTGAGAAAGTTCCCGGCGCTGTGAGTGGGCAGGGCGGTCACGACGCGACCTATGCCGCAGCGTGCGCGCTCGTCCTTGGTTTCGACCTGACGCCAGAGCAAGCTTATCCGTTGCTAGTCGAGTGGAACGAGAAGTGCCAGCCATCGTGGAGCGAAGCCGATTTGCACCACAAACTGGACGACGCCAACGCCGAACCGGGCGAGCGCGGCTATTTGCGAGACAAGCCGAATCCAAAAGCAAAACCACGCGCCCGGCGGGCAGGCAATGCGAAATCCGAACCGGAAACCGTCACCCCGTCCGGCGGCCGGCCGACAATCGTCGTCAATCACGAGATCGCCCGCATGGTCGATGAAGGCGTGGCGGCGCTGCGACAACTGCCGAACGTCTATCAACGCGCCGGCTCACTATCTCGCGTAGTCGAGGGCGGCGCGAACCCGCCGGGTATCGACAGACCAGAGGACGCGCCGCGGATCATCGACATCGGCCGCGAAACCCTCGACGAACTGCTGCCGCTCGCGGCCGAATGGGTGAAGCTGGGCGCGGATGATAAGCACGTCCGGGCCAGCGTGCCCGACAAGGTTACGAAGGCGCTTGCGGCTCGGGGCTATTGGGATGGAATCCCGAAGATCACGGCGGTTGTCGAGACGCCGATAGTTCGCAGCGATGGGAGTGTATTGCAGGACTTCGGATACGACGCGAAGACAGGCATTGTATTTTGGCGGCAAGGCGAATTCCCGCGCGTCCCCGAGCGGCCGTCGATTGACGATGCGATTACCGCGGTCGACAAACTGTTGGCGGTTGTCGGCGACTTTCCTTTTGCCAGCGAAGCCCATCGGTCCGCCTGGCTGGCGAGCGTACTCACGCCGTTCAGCCGGTTCAGCTACTACGGGCCGGCACCGCTCATGCTCGCCGACGCGAACACGCGAGGCGTGGGCAAGGGATTGTTGCAGGCCGTTACGACCACTATCATCTCTGGCCGCGGCATCGCCTGCATGAGCTTGCCGCACGATGACGTGGAGTTCTCCAAGACGATCACCAGTGTCGCTATCGCCGGACTGACCTCCGTGTTGATCGACAACATCTCCGGCGTGCTTGGGTCCGCGGCGTTCGACGCAGCCTTGACCGCAACAAGCTGGACCGGCCGCGTGTTGGGTCAGTCCAAGATGACCGTATCGTTGCCGCTGTTGGTGACGTGGTACGGAACGGGGAATAACGTCGCGATCGGCGCGGACACGTCGCGGCGGGTGCTACATATCCGGCTCGAAACGCCCCTCGAAAAGCCCGAAGAGCGCACGGACTTCCGGCACCGCGACTTGCTCGGCTACGTCACGGCGCACCGCGGAGAGCTTGCTATCGCCTGTTGCACGATCCTCAAAGCGTACTTCGACGCTGGCCTGCCCGACCAAGGTTTGCGGGAGTGGGGCAGCTACGAAAAGTGGTCGCGACTCGTCCGCGGCGCGATCGTGTGGGCCGGTCAAGCGGACCCTGGCGAGACGCGCGTCGAGCTTGCCGAGCGAAGCGATTTGGAAGCGAACGCACTCAAAGGACTGCTTGCCGCTTGGGAGCAACTGGACCCGGAGAACGAAGGCTTGACCGCCGCTCATGCTCTGCGGCTGTTGGACGACTTCCCCGACAAATACACGATGGCCCGCGAGGTGTTCATCGAACAATTCGCACACGGCAAGGCGAAGGCGGCATCGACCCGCGCCATCGGTAAGCGGCTTTCGAGCTTCCGTCGCCGCGTCATCGGCGGGCGAATGTTCGACTGCAAGCCAGACCGAAACGGCATTCAGGAATGGCTCGTGGTAACTGACTCTGCGGGGTTTGCGGGGTATTGCGGGGTTTCTCCTAATCCCCCGCGGGCGCGCACACACGCGCACGCGCACACGCGCACGCGCACACGGGACCGATCAAAACAAACCCCGCCAAACCCCTCAAACCCCGCAACGCCCGAAACCACTGGCGAATGCTCCCACGAGCCGCATGAGCGGCTGACCCACGACAAATACATCCGCACGGAATGCCGTGTCTGCGGCGAAGTGCTCAGACCGGACCGCAAGGCAGAAGCCGTTGGCGCCTGAGCCATCGTATCCAGGCGACGTTTTTTGCACCGGACTGTCCCACGGAAACTTGAATGAAAGCCGCGAACCTCGAAGTGATGCTCGACGTGCGAATGGCCCACGCCATCGGCTTGGTCCTCTCCGGCCTGATCCGGGACCGCACCGACTTCGGCGTCTGGTTCGACCACGGCAACGAAGCCACCATCCTGGCGTACAACGGGGAGACACCCATCCGCGAATGGAAAATCCACGTCGACGACGACCTCTTCGTCCACGTGCTCAATCAGGTCCCGGAAGGCAAACTCGAAAACGAGATTCCAACTTCAAAGCCGGAACCCGAGCCGCCCACCAACACCGAGCCGCCCCAGTCTTGACACGTTCGCCGTTTGCCGGATTAGACGGCGACCGATAGAATTGGCGACATGCAAGGAGACTACGATACGAGCGAAATGAATCGGCTTCTGGCCGAACTATGCACTTTCAGTTCGCCTGATCGAGCTTACGAAGCTCCTCAACCGCATGAGCCTCCCATCGACGCGCCGCCTCCCCGGGAGGAATTGATTCGCTGATCTCCATGTGGCAGTTCGCCTGTTCGCGAAACACACGAAGAACTTCGAAAAAATTCCGGTATTGCTCTCGGGTCATCGTTATCGTGCGATCTATCCCGTCGTCGCCAACGACTAGCATTTCGACAAGCTGCCCTCCGCCAAATGTTGGTGGGCCGAATGCGAGCTTTTTAACCGGATAGCGAGATTGCATCGACGGCAACGCCTTTCATTACTGCCCTTGTCCACCTCGCCGCCAAGCAATGCGTGGACGAGGGCGGTTTTGCTTCGGCAATTCTCTGCTGCCGCACACGCCCTTTCAAGACACGACCGCCCCACGCGAATCGCAGTACCCGAACGGACTCGGTTCACAGGCCGAAATTCGTTGTGCGCCCAAGCGGGGAGGTACATACACAGAAAGCGGCGGCCTTTGGGGGGCCAGACCCCCGGTGGCCTACCCTCTGCCGGATGCCATGCCCCAGCGCGTTGCTCGCCGTCGTCCGCGCTCCAGCCGCTTGCCGTCGTGATGTGATGCGACGTGAGCGGGGACAGCGTGGCGGGGCTTTCGGCGTATCGCAAGCAAGGGTCAAAGAACGACGAAACAGCGTGCAAGCAACGTCGCAACATCATTTATGCCAGATCGCATATAGCCGCGCGAACGTGGCGAAGATCGAGCGACTTTCAAAAACTTTTCGGCAAGTTGCTTGACGGATTATGTAAATCTGACTACGATGCCGATTAGTCGTTTGCGGATCGTCCGCAAACAAAAGCGGCCACGCCCGATGCTGCAAACATCGAACGTGGCCTAACGACACAACCTGTTAGCGAGGTTGCATCATGTCCGGTTCCACGTATGAGCGTATCAGGGTCGAGGACGAAATAACCTCCCGAACCCGCCGGTGCTAGCACGACCTGTGCAGCAAATACGGCATCTCAATTTGGGATGTTATTTAATCCTCGATC
>QEVJ01000158.1 GCA_003576845.1 Planctomycetota bacterium | reverse complement strand
TCCAACCTCTAACCTCCAACCTCTAACCTCCAACCTCTAACCTCCAACCTCTAACCTCTAACCTCTAACCTCCAACCTCCAACCTCCAACCTCTCCTCACGCCAACACCTCCCTAATCGCCGGCGCCTCCCCTTCCACCCGGTGAAACGTCGGCAACCCCGGCAGATCGTATTCCGCGTGCGGATCGATGCCCAGCGCCGTGAAAATCGTCGCGAACAGCCGCCGCTGATCGACCGGCTTGTCCGACACGTCCATGCCGTCGCGATCCGTCGCCCCAAACACCGTCCCTCCGCGAATCCCGCACCCGCCGAGTGCCAGGCTCCACGCCGGCGTGAAATGGTCCCGCCCCCGGGCGTCGTTGATCCACGGCGTGCGGCCGAACTCGCCCATCGCGATCACCAGCGTGTCGTCCCACAGCCCCCGCTCGCGCAAGTCGTCGACGAGCGTCGCCAGCACGTGATCCAGTTCCGGCACCAGCATCTGGTGAATCTCATGATTGAGCACGTGGCAATCCCACGGCATTCCGTTCGCCACCATGACGAACGTCGAGCCGTGCTCGATCAAATGCCGGGCGAGCAAACAGTGCCGAGCGAACGCCCCGGGTCCGTACCGCTCGCGGTCGCGCGCCGGCAGCCGTTCGAGATCGAACAGCGGCGCGCTCTTCATCAAGCCCTCGACGCGCTCGAACGCGGCATTGTGCGAACCGGCCGCGGCGCTCTTCCGTTCGATTTCGTATTTCTTGCTCAAAAACCGCCGCAGCGCCTCGCGGTCCGCGAAATCGAGTTCATCGACAACCTCGGCCCGCTTCGTATTGGCGATCTTGAACTCGCCGCCCGCGCGAACCTGGGCATATTCGCTACCGAGCCAGCCCGCCCAATCCACCGTCTTGAACCGCTTGAACTCGTTCCCCTCCGGGCACGGATCGAGCAGCACGAACTGCGGCACCGCACATTCCGCGTCGCCGAGCTCCTTGGCCACGACCGAACCCAACAGCGGCCGCGTGAACGGCGGCCGCGGAGCATCGCCGCGGGTGAGCAAGTCGATCCCCTGAAAATGCTCGCTCTGGTCCGTCTTCATCGAGCGGACGATCGCAAGCTGGTCCAGCTTCCGCGAGCACTTCGGCATCAGCTCGCTCACCAGCACGCCGGGCAGATTCGTCTGGATCGCGCCGAACGGACCGCTCGTCGGCCGCCCCGGCTTGGGGTCCCAAGTTTCGAACTGGCTCGGCGCCCCGCACAGCCACAGCAAGATGCACTTCTTGCCGCGCTTCGTCGCCTGCGCCGCCATCGCCGGCGCGGTGAATAAGCCGCTAAAGCTGGCAACCGAACACGCCCCCGCAACCGCGCCCTCCAAAAACAACCGCCGATGGATCGCATGATCCGGGCTGCCGCACGTGAGCGAGTTTTTGTAAGGGCGTTGCGGCATACGAGGATTCGGCATTCAGGATTCGCGGAGGCGCGGTCTGGGGTTTTAGTGATTCCATCTGAATTCAGCACCTGTACATAACGCCCAGGCAATGTTGGCCATGATCTCGCGGGGTTTGTTCTCGTGGTTGTCGAACACGCGCAGTGCTTGGTCTAACTCCTGCTCGTCGGCATCGCGTCCCAGGCAGCGGACGAATAATTCGTTTAGAACGCTTCGCGGATGCTCGCCGCGAGTTCGCTCGTACATCACCACGAGGTCCCACGAATTCGCGAACATCACCTGCACGCCTTCGTGGTTCGCCAGAAACAGCGACTGCTTGAGATTCCCCACGCTCTGTTCCGCCAGCACGTCCGGAAACGTCTCGCAAAACGCCGCCTGCAACTCGTCGTCGTGCACGATCGGCGTATCCTGGCCGAGCGCCACGCGCATCGACCGATAGTACGCTTCGGCAATCAGCGGCCGCTCGATCGCATGAGCGAACAGCGCGGGATCGACGCCGCTGGCCGTGGGTATCGCCGTGAGCTGATACGCCCCGCTCGTTACGATCCGCCGCGCAAGCCGCTTCACATCGTACCCGTCCGCACGAAACTCCGCGGCGAGGTAGTCCAACAGCGCCGGATGACTCGGCTCGTGCTCGAAGTCGAGCTTATCGGCCGGATGCGAAATCCCGCGCCCCATGTACAGCCCCCACAGCCGATTGGCCACCGCCCGCGCGACGAGCGGATGATCCTTGAGCACTTCGTCGGCAAACCTTTCGCGCCGCGAGAACACCGGCACGCGCGGTGCGCCGCTGGCTTTCTGTTCGGCGGTCGGCTCGCGATACTTCTCCGCCGCGTCGCTCTCCTTCTCGCCGTCAGCGGGCCGCGGCTCCTCGATCGTCTTCGCGCCGAGATACGCCAGCGCCGCGTCGCTGCTCGCGCCGGTGAGGTCGGCGAACTTGTTCCAGCCGCCGACGGCCGACTCGGCGACTTGCGGCCCGCCGGCGGCCATCACGTTTTGCCCGCGATTGAAGAACGCGACCAGACCCCAATAGTGCCGCTGCTCGATCGCGTCGGTGAGCGGATGGTCGTGGCACTGGGCGCACTGAATCTGCACGCCGAAAATCGCCGGCGACACCGCTTCCGCAATTTCCTGATACCGGTTCTCTCGCTCGTAGAGAAACCACGCCGCGCCGCGATCGTCGCGCGACGCGGGCCGCGCGAGAACCACTTCGCGACAAACCTGATCCCACGCACGATTCCCATTGAACGCCGTCTCCAAATACTCGTGCCAACCGTTGCGGCGACGCTGTTCGAGCTTCCGCGATCGCTCGGGTCGGCCCATGAACACCACGTCGAACACTTCGCGGTGATAGCGGCCGTACTCGGGACTCGCCAGCAGCCGATCGACGAGCCGTTCGCGCTTGTCGAGGCTCGCGTCGGCAAGGAACTCTGCACGTTCGGCGACCGTGGGAATCCGACCCACGAGATCGAGATACAGGCGGCGAACAAACGCAGCGTCGTCGCACCTGGGCGAAGGCTCGACCGACGCCGCCTGCCAGCGCTCGACTAGTAACCGGTCGACCTTGCCATTCACCACCGGTAATTCGCCGAACGCGGAAGAGCCAACGACCACGCCCACGATCGCGACGGGCAAGAGCCACAGCGTGAAAACCGGTCGGCGCATGCTCGTGTCTCTCGACGAAACAACGCAAACGGGTTGCGGGGTGGGCAATCGAGCGGCGGGACGACCGCCGGCATTCTCGCCCAGCGGCCGCAATAGGTGCATTATTCCTCGAATCGGCGGGCTGCGTCAACTTCGCAGCGTCGCCAACACCCCGCCGACCGCATACCTTGCCGGTCCGAGAATCCGTGCCGGTTACTCGATCTCGACCAGCGGATCGACCGCCCCCGCGCCGTCGTGAACCTCGAACCGCGCAACCAAGAACTCCGTCGAGAGATTGTGGCTCAACAGCGTGCGGTTGCCGCGGGGCGTGAGCGAGCGGTAAGCAATCCACTGCCGCTCGCCGACTTGCACGCGAAAGCCGGCGGCGCGATCCGGCGGTTGGATCACCCGATCTTCCGCGACCGTGAGCTGCCGCCACGTCCGCTCGCCGCGGAACCGCTTCGGCTCGAGATCCAACCACAGCGGAGCGACGAGCGACGTGCCCGGATTCGACTGCCGCAATTCGAGCGACCCGTCGACGCACGCGAACGTGCCCACTCGGTGATCGGTGCGCCATTCGGGCAAGGCGAGCGGCAGAACGAGCGCCCGGTCGCGGGTGCCCCGAAGCACGGCTTCCCGGGTTTCCACTTGCGGCTCGAACGCGATGCCTGTGCCGAGCGGAATCCCGCCGCGATAGGCGATCGTGCGCGAATGCGCATCGTACGGCTCGCCATTCGTCGCCGCGACCGCGCCGGTCCCGTTGCCGGAAGCATGGCGGCCGTTCGATCGTGCTTCGTCATCCGGGCGCGGCGCTCGCCAGGCGTGGCCGACGATCGAATCCGCGAGCATCAGGAAGCCGTCCTCGCGCGGCAAAACGATATGCCGCTGCAAGACGACGTTCTCGGCGAGCGGAAGCTGCAACTCGACGTAATCGACCCAGCGATTCGTGAGCCAGCACGATTCCTCCCACGTTCCGACCGGTTCGAGCCGGCGGCCGTCGAGCGTAACCTCGGCCGTCCATTCGCCGGAAAGAACAACGTCGGGGCCACAGCAGAGTTCGAGCTGGACGTGTTGCGCGCCGAACGCGAGCGCGACCCGGACGCCCCCGCGCCGCCAGGCCGGGCGCAACACCGAGACGCCGGACCATTCGCAATGATACGACGGCTTGGGGAATTTCTTTTTGTCGCGCGCGACGGCCTCGCGTGCGCTGCGGCGGCTGCGCTGGGCGCGTCGCCGTTTCTCGCCCGCCGCGGGGAGCAACACGGTCGCCAGCGTCCTGAGCGATTTGCTTCCCGACAGACGCAGGGCTGCGGCAAACAGGTCCGCGTCGAATGCGTTGGCCCCGCTCGCCGCACTCGGCAGGAACATCTGCAAGCCGTCGCGGCGCGCGAGCCGCAACGATGCCAACACGAACCAGCGATACTGGTCGGCCGCCGCCGCGTCCCAACAGTCGCGTCCGTCGCCGCGCCGCGACTGCATTTCCCGGCCAATCGCGGCGCACCGCGTCCACGACGCCAACAGCGGCCGCGCGATCGCCAGATCGGCCCAACTCGGCAAACCTTCGCCATTGAGCAAGTCCGCCAGGCCGCGCGAGAGCGCCTTCCGCGCCGGTTTGCGCATCGCCCGCGTGTTCTTGAGCTGCCCAAAGCGATACGCGAGCGCGAGCGACAACTCGCCGGCGTAGAGTTGATGCAACAGCGGCGTCGAATGCAGCGCGAGCGCGGCCGAGTCCGTCGCGACCGAGACCAACCGCTCGAACAACGCGCACCAGGTCTCCGGCGAAAGCTCTTCGGCCAGCCACGCAAGCGCATGGCACCACGCGAGCGACTCGATCGCGTGCGCCGCGCTCGCCGCCGCGTCGCGCGATTCGGCCAGCCAGCGGTTGGCGATGTCGTTCCAGCTCGCGCCGCCAGCGAGGCGTTTGCGGGCCGCGCGGTCGTTGTGCGCGAGCAACTCGACGAGCACGGCCGCTCGGCTCTCGGGACTATTCGCGAGGCCCGGCGACGGAAGCGCCCAAAACAGCGGCGAACGCTCGACGCCGAGCAGCCTCGCGAGAGGCCGGCCCGAGCATTGCGCAAGATGCCGGCGCCAGGCTTTCCACGTCCGAGCCGGCTCGTTCGCTTCCGCCGCCACAAGCACGGCGTGCGGCGCGGAAGGATGCCAATCCAGGCGCCGGATCGCCTTCGCGGCCGCCGCCGAAAGGGCCGAAGCACGATCGCCGCACGAAATGTCCTCCGACGCCGCGCGGCTGCCGTTCGTCATCGCCGCAGCGCGACGCGGCCGAGGGCGGGATACGCTCGAATCCATAATCTGCATCCCTGTCGGCCATTTTTTGGCCAGCTTTTGGCCGGGCACGGCGGATCCTGGCCACCTGTGAACCGCCGTTCGATTGTCCGTCACCTAGGAAAGGGAGTATCTTATTCAAGGGCAAACCGCCATGCTATCCCCGCGACGCGGCAGCAGCGTCGCCGGCGTCCGGCAATGCCGGTGTTGTCCGTGCGGCATTTGTGAATTCGAGTTCGACCCGTTTGCGACGGAGCGTCGAGGAGTATCGTCATGTGCTTGTGCCGGATCGGTTTGGGAATCGGGCGTCCTAGCTGGCGAAACGCTCGACTCGCGTGCCTGGCGACGCTCGCGCTGGCGTTCGCGCCTGCGGCGTCGGCCCAACTTGCGCCGCCTCCCGGTGCACCGGAAGACGACCCCGCCGCCGTCGAGCGCGAAGCCCGAGCCGCTCGGGAGGAGATCGAAGCCGCCAACGCAAAGGCAGCCGCGATTGCCGCCCAGTTCAAGAGCGACGCCAAGCCGGTCGAGGTTTCCAAGGAACTCAAGAAACTGACGGATAACCTGTTTATCGACGCGAAGAACAAGTGGGTCGTGATCGACGGCGTCGTGGCGATGCGCGAAGGGCCGCCGCTCGAGATGTTCGCTTGCCTTAAAGGGACGAAGGAACACGAGTCGGTCGTCGCCGTGCCCGTCAAGGCGTATCAAGTTCACGCGGCCTTGCTCGCCATCGACGCCAAACAAGGCAAGCCCGTGCAGTTCTCCCCCGAATACAAAGCCGCGACCGGTCAGGAAATCGAGGTCCGCGCAACTTGGAAGGACGCCAAGGGCCAGGAGCATCAGGTGCGGGCCCAGGATTGGATTCGCGAAAAAGCCACCAAGAAACCGATGACCCATCCGTTCGTGTTCGCCGGCAGCGGTTTCTGGACGGACGAAGAAACCGGCAAGCGCTATTACATGGCCGAGGGCGGCGAATTGATCTGCGTGTCGAACTTCTCGAGCGCGATGCTCGATCTGCCGGTCGAAAGCAGCCAATCGACCGAAGGCCTGCTGTTCGAGGCCTTCACCGAGCGGATTCCGCCGGAAGGTACGCCGGTGCGGTTGATCCTGATCCCAAAGGCCGCCAAAAACGACGGCGAAAAGAAATCGGCAAAAGAAGAGCCGCCCCCAAAGCAGCCCGAGCCCGAAAAAGGCTCCACCGACAAACCCGCAGCATCAAAGCCAGAACCGCGAAAGTAGCCCACTTCTCACCGACACGCAACTCAGACGCCGCAAGAAAAGACGACTCTGTGAGCTTCCGTGAAACCCTCCGTTACTATTCCCTGAAACCTTGCTCGCTTGCGAAAATTTTGACTGGCTCATTTTGCCGCAACGGTTGCAGGGCTAGTCAATGGACGCAGAAGAGATAGCGCCACGCAGCGGTAGTCTCATAAGGTCGTTCTGCCTCTGCGACCTCTGCGCATCCCTCTGCGACCACTGCGTTAAAAAACGAACCCGCTTGTTTTTGGCTGCGGCCACCGGCCGCGCTGGGCCCTCTGTGTTTAAGGGACCAACGCATCCTTGGTTGCGACGAACGGCCGCGTCAAATGGGCCCTACATCATCTCTCGAAACCGCGCGAACAGATAATCGCTGTCGTGCGGCCCGGCCGATGCTTCCGGGTGATACTGAACGCAGAACGCCGGCAGCGCCTTATGGCGCAAGCCCTCGATCGTGCCGTCGTTGAGATTGCGGTGCGTCACTTCGAGATCGCCCGGCAGCGAATTCTCGTCGACCGCGAAGCCGTGGTTCTGCGACGTAATCTCGACCCGGTTGTTGTCGAGGTTCATCACCGGCTGATTCGCGCCGCGATGGCCGAACTTGAGCTTGAACGTTTTGGCCCCGCAGGCCAGCGACAGCAACTGATGTCCCAGGCAAATGCCGAACACGGGCGCCTTGCCGAGTATACCGCGGATCGCGCCGATCGCGTAATCGAGCGGCTCCGGATCGCCGGGACCGTTCGAGAGGAACACGCCATTCGGCTTGAGGGCCAGCACCTCGTCGGCCGAGAACGTGCCGGGAACGACCGTCACGCGGCAACCGGTCGTCGTCAGATACCGCGGGATGTTCCACTTCATGCCATAGTCGATGGCGACCACGTGCGGCTTGTCGCTCGTAGCAGCGCGGGCAGCGGCGGCATCCGCGCCGAGAACGACCCATTCGCTCAAGCCCTCGTCCCAGGCCTTGACTTCCTTTGGCATGACTTCGCGCACGAGGTCGCGCCCGACGAGACCCGGGCTGGCCTTGGCTTTCGCGACAAGGCGCGCATCGTCGAGGTCAGTCGTGCTGAGAATGCCGCGCAGCGCGCCTTGCGTCCGCGTTCGCCGCACCAGCGCCCGCGTGTCGATCCCTTCGATGGCCACGACGTTCCAACGCCGCAGGTACTCGGTGAGCCCCCCGCCCGCGCGGAAGTTGCTCGTGATTCGGCTCGCCTCGCGCACCACGAACCCCGCCAGATGCGGTCTCTCGCTCTCGCGGTCTTCGTCGTTGACGCCGTAGTTGCCGATCTCCGGGTACGTCATCGTGACGATCTGCCCCCGATAGCTGGGGTCGGTGAGTATCTCTTGATATCCCGTCATCGACGTGTTGAAGCACACCTCGCCATCGACCTCGCCGGCAGCGCCGAACGACCGTCCCGTGAACACGGTTCCGTCTTCCAGTGCGAGTTTGGCGGGCGAACTCATGGGATTCGGAACTCGGGATTCAGGATTCGGGGGGCGAAGGCGGTTCTTGCGGCCGGGCTAGGCAAACTTTGCGGGCAGATCGAGCCTTCGTCAAGCGACGCGCGGCGACGGCCCGATATCCACCTTACGGCTGTGGGTCTCCGGATCGTCAGGCGAAAGCCCGACGAATTCGGACAGCCAAACTTGAGGGTTCTTGTCACGGCGAGCAAGAACCCTCTTTTTTTGCGCGCAAAACGACCCAAGTATACGCACCATTTAGCCCCCGGTGAATACACCGGGGGCAATACGCTCCAACACAACAAGAAAACGCCAAGACCCGCGATCACGCCCGCATACACGATCGCGAACCGATCACCGTAATCTCTTCCAATTCGCGAATCGCATTACGGCCCAACCATTGCTTCATGCCCGACCCTCGACGAGCGATGCCGCCCCATCTATCGACCGCGACCTCGCCGAATCCACACAACGCCCTCGCCGCACAACGATCGCCGCGCCCATCAGCGTAGCCGCCAACGCCCACCCCGCCGGTTCCGGCACGGGCACGACCTGTCCGCGCAGCCGCACATCGAAACTGATGTCGCTACTGTTCACCGACTGCTGATGCACCTCGGCCGCCAACACGTTGCGCCCCGCCACGAGCAGCGCCGGATCGACGCTATACGAAAAGAAGCGGCTTTCGTCGTCGCCGCCGACCGCGGGCGAATCGGCCAGCGTGTTGAAGGCCGCATTCGGCGCGAGCATGTCCCGCGCGATCTCCACGCCATTGAGGTACACCGCAGCGCCGTCGTCGCGGACCAGTTCGAGCAAGAGGCTTTCGACGAGGGCGGGATTTTCGACCTCGAACTCCGCGCGGAAATACGTCGTGATGAACTTATTCGCGGCCCCCGGACAGGGCGGTCCCGCGGCCGTGCAACCCACGACGGTCGCTTCGTCGCCGTCGCCGTAACCGAGCTGCGACGGCCCCGAACGCCACGTCGAGTCGTTGAACCCCGGTTGTCGCCACGCGACGCCCTGATTCGATCCATTGTCGAGATACCGCCAAATCGAACCGGTGTTCAGATACGTGACGCCCTCGGCCGGAGCGGCGGCAAGACCCGTCAGGTTCACGTTCGCCTCACCCAGATTGAGCGATCGGGCGACGAACGGCGTGCCGGTCAAATTGAATTGATACAAAACGCCCCGGCCGATGCCGAACGTCGATCCGTCCGCCGACGCGACGTCGTCGAACCCCGAGAAGTTGTTGAACTGCCCGAGGATCGTGCAGGACCGCGGGCTTTCGGTAATCCGGCCAAGCGTGTTGAGGCCCGAGTCGCTATCCGAGGCCAGAATGCGGCCTTCGGGATCGGCGCCCAAGCCGTCGAAGTCGGGACTGAAGCCGCCTTGCCCGAACGCATTGCAGCCCGGCTGCCCGGCGTACCCGACGATGTTGGTGATCGTGCCGGTGACGGGATCGATGTCGCCGAGTTGCTGGCTCACGGTGCCGTCGGCTTGCATCCCGAGGACCAGCCGATCGCCGATCGTGGCAATGCCTTCGATCAGCCGCGGTCTCTGGCCGTTCGCTAGCAGCGCGGGAATCGACCGGACTTTCGCGCCCGTTTGCCGATTGATTTCGACCAGCGTCCAACCGGGATCGTCGAACACGGCCGTCGAATTCGCGGTAATCGCATAGATCGAGTTGTTGTAGTACGTCAAGTCGGTGGTGAAGAACTGATGCCCCACCGGGCCAACGGTCGTCACCGCGCCGGTCGTAGGATCGATCCGGGCGAGCGTGTTGGCGACGTTGTCGATGGCGTACAGCAGTTGGCCGGAAGCCGGCCGCGCCATCAGACCGGCCGCGACGAGCACAAGAAGTCCAATCCAGCCGCGCGTGCGTTTCGATGTTTCCGAGTTCATTGAATCCTCTCGTTGAGTCGTGTCTGGTTGAGTCGTTGCAGTTTGTTCTGTTGGTTGTGCGTCGGAGACGTTCGCATACCGATTGCGACGCACCCGCGCAAACGGCGGAGTTGGCGCGCATTTCCACATCGCGAGCGCTGCTAGGCGAACGACGCGCGCACGCGAACCTGCCGAATGAGCACCGTCGAATGAGCACCGTCGAATGAGTACCGCCGTAAGCAGAACGCTCGCGCCGTTTGCCGAGCAGCCCAACGGGCAACTCGCGGCGAAAGCCCGGGCGGTCCTAGAAAGTCACTGGCAACTCCGGCTCAAAGCCGGTCCAGGCACAATAAGAGTCTGCCGGACAGTCTAATCGCTCCGGCGAGCGAGTCAGGGCGGCCGAATCGGGCCGGTCAGCGACACATTCGCCGTGCCGGCGCGGCATCGACAAGCGTCAATTGGCCTTCATCGCCAGCATCCGCTCCAGCGCCACCGTCGCCCAATGCGCCGTGTCGGGATCGACTTCGATGATGTTCACCGGCGTCCCGGCGGCGAGGTTTTCTAGGCTCCAGCAGAGGTGCGCGAGGTCGATCCGGTACATCGTCGCGCACATGCACACCACCGGCGACAGGAAGTGAATCTCCTGCTCCGGGTGTTCGTGCTTGAGGCGATTGACTAAGTGCAACTCCGTGCCGATCGCCCATTTCGAGCCGGGCGGCGCTTCGTCGATGATCCGGATAATCTTGCCCGTCGAACCGCTGAGGTCCGCCGCGTCGAACACTTCCATCGGGCATTCGGGATGCACGAGAATCTTGATGCCGGGATGCTTTTCGCGGAACAGATCGACGTGCGCCCGCGTGAACATCTGATGCACGCTGCAATGGCCTTGCCACAACAGCACGCGGCTGTCGCGTATCTGTTCTTCCGTATTGCCGCCGAGTTCGTCGCCGTGAGGATTCCACACCGGCATTTGCGCAAGCGGCACGCCCATCGCCCGCGCCGTGTTGCGCCCCAGATGCTGATCCGGAAAGAACAGCACGCGCTTCGTGCGGGCGAACGCCCAATCGAGCACGGCTTTCGCGTTGCTGCTCGTGCAGACGATGCCGTCGTGCTTGCCGCAGAACGCCTTGAGACTCGCGGCCGAGTTGATGTACGTCACCGGCGTGATGTCGGCCGTGTCGATTACTTCGCCCAACTCGTCCCAGCACGACTCGACCTGCTCGATCGCCGCCATGTCGGCCATCGAACAACCCGCCGCCATGTCCGGCAGAATGACCGGAATCCGCTCGCCGCCCCGCTCGGCGACTTTCTCCGGGCGGTTGGCGAGAATGTCGGCCGTCTCCGCCATGAAGTGGACGCCGCAAAACACGATCGCCTGACAATCCTCGCTCGCGGCCGCCATCTGGCTGAGCTGCAAACTGTCGCCTCGCAGGTCGGCAAGCGCGATCACTTCGTCCTGCTGATAGTGGTGGCCCAAAATCAACAGCCGCTTGCCCCAGTCGCGGCGGACGGCGGCGATTCGCTCGTGCAGCGCCTCGTTCGAGAGCGGCTTGTAGTCGGCCAGCGGATAAGTCGGAGCGGGTGCAGTGGCGAGCGGCATGGCGACGTACCCTGCTGCGAAGGTGGGCGGGCAGCGTTTCGATACTTCAATCATACTGCCCGGGCGGCGAGCGAGTAGGGCGGAGTTTCAGCAGCGCTACGCATACTTCCGCAGCACCAAGTCCACGCCGCCGGGCCAAATCCGTTGCGCCACACACATGAGCCAACCGCGAAAGTTGGGCACGATCGCCCGTTTGCCGCTCGCAATGGCGTCGACGGCGGCACGGGCGACCGCGGCGGCGGGAACGCCGTTGCGGCCAACCCACGGCGGGCGGCTCGCCATTTCGATCGTGTGGTCGAAGAATTCGGTCTCGGTCGAGCCGGGCGCGACCGCCAGCACATCGACGCCGTGCTTGTAAAGCTCCGCCCGCAGCGATTGGCTCAGGGCTTCCAGCGCGAACTTGCTCGCGCAGTATTCCGACGAGTGCGGAATGCCGACGCGGCCCAAGATCGACGTGACGTTCGCGACGATCGGCTTGCGGCCGTGCTTGAGCGTGGGCAAAGCGACGCGGATCAGCTCGGCGGCGGCGAAGAAGTTGACCTCCATAATGCGGCGGAGGCGTTCGGCGGTCGCCGTCTCGAACGGGCCGAGCGCGCCGATGCCGGCGTTGTTGACGAGAATGTCGAGCCCGCCGAAGGCTTCCGTCGCTCGGCGTACGGCCGCGTGCCGCACGGCGTCGTCGACAACGTCACCGGCATGAACGGCACAGCGCCCAGGAAGATCGGCAAACTCGGCGGCAAGCGTTTCGAGCTTATCCGCGGAACGTGCGAGCACGACGACGTCGGCCCCGCGGCGACCGAGTTCGAGCGCAATCTCCCGCCCGATGCCGGACGAAGCCCCGGTCACGAGCGCACGGCTACCAGCAATCTCACGTTTCGCCATGCCGAAGATTGTAAGCCGCGCGCCAACGTACCGTCACCTGAGCGGTCGCGTCCATTCCCCGAATCCCGAATCCGAACCCCGGCCCCCGACTCCCGAATCCCGCCTCGCCCCGGCCCCTTTCAACCGCGTCCCCGCCGCCGCTATAATCCGGCATCCACCGATCACAACCAGAATCATGGCAAGAAGATAAAGGAGAAAAACATGGCAATTCGCGTCGCAATCAACGGGTTCGGCCGCATCGGGCGGTTGGTGTTTCGCAACATGGCCGCCCGGGCGAGCGACTTCGAGGTCGTGGCGATCAACGACCTGACGTACACCAAAACGCTCGCCATGCTGCTCAAGTACGACAGCACCCACTGCCGCTTCAAGGGAACCGTGGGCTACGACGAATCGAGCATCATCGTTGACGGCAAGCGGATTCCGATTCTCAAGGAACGCGACCCCGCCAAGCTGCCCTGGAAGGACATGCGGGTCGACGTGGCCCTCGAAAGCACGGGCATCTTCACGGGCAAAGCCGACGCGGCGAAGGGCAAGGCCGGCTACGACACGCATCTGGCCGCCGGCGCCCGCAAGGTCGTGCTCAGCGCTCCCGCCAAGGACGAACCGGACCTCACGTGCGTCCTCGGCGTAAACGACGACAAGCTCACCGCCGACATGAAGTGCGTCTCGAACGCGAGCTGCACGACGAACTGTCTCGCGCCGATGGCCAAGGTGCTCAACGACAACTTCGGCATCGTCAAAGGCTTGATGACCACGATCCACAGCTACACGAACGACCAGCGGCTCTTGGACCTGCCCCACGACAACCTGTATCGCGCTCGGGCGGCGGCCGTGAACATCGTGCCGACGACCACCGGCGCGGCGAAGGCGGTCGGCCTCGCGATTCCGGCCCTCAAGGGCAAGCTGACGGGCACCGCCCTCCGCGTGCCGACGCCGGACGGCAGCGTGACCGATCTCACCGCCATCTTGTCGAAGAAGGTGACGAAGAAGGAGATCAACGACGCTTTCAAGAAGGCCGCCGAAACGCCGCGCGAGCAGGGCGGCCTCAAGGGCGTTCTCGAATACAACGAGGACCCGATCGTCTCCAGCGACATCGTCGGCAATCCGCATAGCTGCATCTTCGTGCCCGACCAGACCCTGCTGCTCACCAAGGACGGC
>QEVJ01000284.1 GCA_003576845.1 Planctomycetota bacterium | reverse complement strand
TCGGTAGACAACGAGCACTCGCGAAACTACGCTGACCGTAGTTGCGCTCACCGTATGCGCGCAATCAGAAATGCAAATTCAGCCATGACAGTGCTTTATCAACAGGCCGTTAGGTCCGGGATTCAGGATTTGGGATTCGGGGCAGACGCTCGCTGCGCTCGATTGAACCGGCATCGCGCCTCTGCGCGAGATGGAACGACGCCCGTATTGGCCATCGGCCGGTTGATGCGCCCGCGGTTCATGTGGTATGAACGTATCGGCTTTAATCCCCGCGCCCCGCGCCCCGAACCCCGCGCCCCTCTCCGATGTACGACCGCGACGCACTCATCGACCAGGTCCGCCACAACGCCCTGAAGTTTGGCGACTTTACGCTCGCTTCGGGCAAGAAGGCGACGTATTACCTCGACGGCAAGCAGGTGACGCTGGATGCGGCGGGGGCGCGGCTGATCGGCGAGGGAATTCTCGACTTGCTCGCGGCGAACATGCCCGCGGCGGTCGGCGGGATGTCGATCGGCGCCGATCCGATCACGGCGGCGGTCGTGACGCTGGCCGGCGTGCGGGGCGTGCCGCTCAAGGGCTTCATGGTCCGCAAAGAGGCCAAGGGCCACGGCACGAACCAGTTCATCGAAGGCCCGGTAAAGCCCGGCGACCGCGTGGCGATCGTCGAAGACGTGGTGACGACGGGCGGGTCGTCGATCCTGGCAATCGAGCGCTGCCGCGAGTTCGGCCTGGTCGTCGACCGCGTGATTGCGATCATCGACCGCATGGAAGGTGGGCGGGAGGCGTTCGCGAAGCTCGATATTCCGTTTGAGAGTTTATTGACGATCCGCGATTTTGCGATCGAACCGCCGGCCGTCGGTTAACGGCGTTGGCCCAGCGCTTTACCACAGAGGCCACGAGGAGGAACACGGAGGAACCCAGCGCAGCCGTTGGCCGTAACCAAACTCCCGATGAACCGCAACGACGCAGAGGGAGCACCCCGAATATGTTTCATTTGCCGTACCAGTGCGTCTCTGCGTCTTGTATGTTGCGGAAACACCGATCAAAGGGACAATTCCAAGGCTATCCGTAAGGCAACGCCGGCCGTGCCGCGGGCTGCTTGCTACGCTGCGCAGCCCGCGGCACGGCCGGCGACGGCGGATCGATTGCGCCCGGTTGCTACCAAGCACGTCGCAAAGCGTGCTCCGTTTCTATCCACGATCGCGTGTCTCGATGAAGATTTACAGTAAGACTGGCGACGACGGAAAGACCGGGCTGTTTGGCGGCGGGCGGGTTGGTAAGGATGATCCGCGGATCGAGGCTTATGGGACGGTCGACGAGTTGAATGCGGCGATTGGGGTTGCGCGGGCCAGTCGCGTTCCGGCGGAGATCGACGCGGTGCTCGCAGCGGCGCAGAACGATTTGTTCGCAGCGGGAGCGGAACTGGCCACGCCGGCGGAGGGCCTGGCGATGCTCGATCAGCGGAGCAGCCGGCTCGGCGAGGGGCACATTGCGCGGCTGGAAGCGGCGATCGACAGGTTCGACGAGCGGCTCGCGCCGCTCAAAGAGTTCATCCTGCCCGGCGGCGATCCGGCGGGAGCGGCGTTGCATCTGGCGCGGACGATCTGTCGGCGGGCCGAGCGGCGTGTGGTTACGCTGCGGAACACGGAACCCGACGCCGTGTCGGACGAGGTGATCGTGTATTTGAATCGGCTCGGCGATTTGTTGTTCGTGCTTGCCCGCGCGGCGTCGGCGTCGGCGGGCGTGCGCGATGTGCCGTGGAAGAAGGAATGACGCGATTCTATCGGCGAAGGGATTCGCCTCCTGATATGGTTGGACTCGTCAAGTGCTGGCGTGGGCGGTTTTATTTTACTGCATGGGTCTTGGCAGCCGT
>QEVJ01000157.1 GCA_003576845.1 Planctomycetota bacterium | reverse complement strand
GCTCGATGACTTCTCGCCGCCGCCGCGCCACCCGCCAAACCGGCTTCCGCAAGCCCGGCAAACCGCATTCCACAGGATAGCAAACCCTGTCCTGCACCCCGAATCGCCGAATCGCGAATTGTCCGGACATGCGTCAACGACGACGGACTGCCTCGATCCGCTTCCGCCGATTCGTTAAAATCGCAGCGTCTCGTCTTTCGCCGCCCGTTCCGCTTGTTTGCCGAGTTTCCCTCGCCCGGGCCATGAACGACTCGTTTCCGCCGTTTCGTCCGCCGGCCTGGCTGCGAAGCGGACACATGCAAACGCTGGCGGCGCTGGCACTCGTCGGTCCCCGACCACCGAAGACGCCGGTGCGGCATCGCGTGCGGCTCGACGACGGCGACACCCTCGTGTTGACCGAGGACCGGCCGCCGTCGTGGCGCGACGGAGATCGCGCGGCGATGCTCGTCCACGGTCTGGCGGGCTGTCACCTCAGCCCCTACATGCGTCGCATCGCCCACAAGCTTGCCCGCGCCGGCGTGCGCACCTTTCGGCTCGATCTGCGCGGCTGCGGAGCGGGCGAGGGCCTGGCGAGGCTTCCGTATCACGCCGGCCTGACGGCTGACCTCCGCGTGGCGCTGGCGGAAGTCGCGCGGCAATGCCCCCGCTCGTCCATCGCCCTCGTCGGGTTTTCGCTCGGCGGCAATTTGGTGCTCAAGCTTCTCGGCGAAACCGCAGGAGCCCCGGCCGGCGTCGATCGCGCCGCGGCAATCTGCCCGCCGATCGACCTGGCCGTGTGTTGCCGTTCGCTCGAACGCGGCTTGGCACGCTGGTACGACCGGCACTTCGTCGCGCTCTTGAGCAAGAAGGCGCAGGCGGAGTTGCGGCGACTCGCCGAGCAGAATGGCGGTAAGCTCGCTCGCCCGCGGACGCTTTATGAGTTCGACGACTGCTACACTGCGCCGGTGAGCGGATTTCGCGGTGCCGAGCACTATTACCGCGAGTCGAGCGCAGCGGCGTACCTGGGGTCGATCCGAGTTCCGACGACGATCCTAGCGGCCCGAGACGATCCCGTCGTCCCACCGTCGATCTTCGCCGGCGTCGCCTGGCCGGCTGCAGTGCGGTTCGTCGAAACCGAGCATGGTGGCCATCTAGGCTTCATCGCCCGCCGCGGCGCCGATCCCGACCGGTGCTGGATGGATTGGCGGGTCGTCGGTTGGGCGACGACTACCGCACCTTCGTCTTAAACCGCACGATCCCGCCTTCACCCGGCTCGATCGGTTCTTTGATCTCCCACCGCAAAACGAGCGAACCCAAGTCGTTCGCTTGCGTGTGGAAGTCGGCCGGGAGGTTCGACTGGTTGCTGCCGGGCACGAATTCGAGCCGCGTGGTGAGATTGTCGACCACCGTGACATTGCCGATCGTCGATTCGCCCACATTGTCGAAGCGGATCGTGAAATCGACCGTCTCGCCCGGCTTCGCGTCGCAGGCCGAAGCGACCTTGACCACACGGAGCTTGCCCTTGGCGGGCGCGTCGACCTGGAACGTCGCTTGCGCCTTCTGGTCGCCGGTGACGACGCGGGCTTCGTGACCATCGATGACCACTTGCACAGCTACGTCGGCGGTCCAGGCAACCGCGGCGTCGATCCGTTCGGCGAGCCGCGCCTTTTCGCTGTTGTCGAACTCGCCCCAGCGGATGATCTGGAAGTCTTCGTAAGCCAGGAAACCCTTGGCAAACTCGGCCGCCTTCACGTCGCGAATCGCAATCGCGATCGGGTCTTGATCGCGAATCGTCGTGAGCTGCTTGACCGCAATGTCGGCCACCGGTACGTCCTGTTGCAGCGTCGTGCTGGGCGGAACGAGTTCCGTTGCGGCGTTCGCTTCGAGCGGCAGATGCACCCGGCCGGCCTGCTCGATGCTCGCGAACTCGTCGAAGTGGGTCACCTGCCGCACCGCGCCGAACCGCGGGGCGTAGATGCAAACTTTGTTACTCGCCTCGACCTGCGTGCCGCCGCCGATCGTGTCGTAGTGCACGATCGTGTCCTCGCCGTCGAGACCGTGAACGCGCCAGTCGCTTCCGACCTTGACGTTCGGCAAGTGATCGCCGCCGTCGCAAAGGTATTCGCTCCGCGGCCAGGGACCGGCGATGCCCGGCGGAGTGAACCCCGGCGGGCAATCTTCGTCGGCGACGCAATCGGTGCACGCGTACTCGCCGTAGTCAGCGCCGTAACCGCAGTTGCCGTCGGCACACCCGTAGGCCGTTGCATACGGATCGGCGTATTGCCCGGCGTAGGCCTGCGGCGGCATGGTCTGGTACGTTTGCGGTGCGGCGACCGGCGACGGTTTGCAGGGCGCGTTGCTGCGACACGCCGACAGCACGAGCGTCGAGAGCGCAACGACCACGAAGCGGAACCAGCGCGGCCAGAGGTGCGGCGTTGTGTCGGAGTGGGGCATGGCGTGCAAAGAGGTTGGAGATTGGAGGTTTGAGGTTAGGCAACGCGGTTGGAGAGTCGCAATGCAACCAAACCTCCAACCTCCAACCTCTAACCTCTCCTCGGCAATACATTCACCGCCGCCGCCGGTTCAACAACCTCCGCCGGCGGCGAAAGCGGCATCCAACCCGGCGAGCCGAACAGGAACTCCGGGCTCGGGCCGTCCGCGTCGGGCAAGCGGCCGCCGATGCGAAGAATCGCCACCGGCCGGCCGAGCTTGTCGGCTTCCGCCAGCACGTCGTCGCTGCCGTGGACCTCGAGCCAATGTTGTTCGTTGGGGTCCTGTGCGACCGGCAATGCAGTGTCGGTGTCTTCGACGTAAATCACGCGGGTGACGAACTTGCCGGCGAGCGCCATTTCAAGCTCTTCTTGCGTGAGCTCGATCGGAATCGGAAACCGCGTCTCCTTGCCGCGCGGGGCGTAGAGCCGGTCGATGATCTCGATGGTCGGGAAGACCTCGTAGCCCGCGTTGCGCGGAATGTTCGTGACCTTGAGTCGATAGACGGGCGAGATTTGCAGCCCGACCAATCGCGTCGAGCTGTCGCCGTCGTCGAACTGCCCGTCCATAGCCAGGGAAATCAAGGCGCCTTGCGGAGCCTTGATTTCCACCGGCTGGACATACCCACGCAACGGACCTTCTCGCCGGAGTCGCCCTTGGCCAATCGCTCCCGGTGACAACGTGCCGGCATGATCGTAGTGCACTTGCGGCTGCTGAGCGGGCAGGGTGTCAGCCGCCAAACAGGCAAGCGCCGCAATCGCCGGCACGCAGGCAACTCGGATCCGACGCATCGCGAGCGAAATCGTCGGACTAGATGGCGAAGAGGTCATTGCGGTGGACGGAGAACGGGGAATAGGGGTCGGGGATCGGGGGTCAGGGGTCGGGGAAGTGGATAGTTGGCAGTGGACAGAGCTTCGTTCCGTGTTCCTTCTGTCCACTGCCCACTGCCCACTGTCCACTTTTCCCCGCCTTTCACGGCCGACCGGCGATTGCTCTGCCGGTCGGCCGCGTCGGCGTCTTACGTGCTACTTCTCAGTCGCAGGGCACGCCCGGCGGAACGTTCGATCCGCCCGGGGCTTGCTGCAACTTGTTGGCGAACGGATTCCACAGCCGCAGACCGGGGGCATAGCTCCGTTCGACGATCCGCATGTGGCTCGGCGGAGTCGGATAGCTCATGCCGGGCGACTGCTTGACCGTGATGTGCATCTTGTCGACCGGCTTCGGCAGATGAACGTGCGTGTTGTTCTTGATCACGTGCTTCGTCAAGCCAGCCGGAACTCCCAACGGCACGTGCGGAGGTCCGGGCAAGCCGATCGGCGTCCCGCTGTAGGCCAAACCCCAATCCGGAACGTTGACACCGGAAATCGGCGGCGCGCCCATCGCCATCGGCATCGGGCCGCCGTAGCTGCCCGCATACGTGGCCGAACCGTCGTACGTCGGACCGCCCAGGCATTGTCCGCCGCCGGGGTAGTAGCCGGCTTGCTGGATCACGCCGTCCATGACTTGCGCGCCTTCGCCCGACGGAACTTCGAGGTCGATGTTGCCCAAGCGGACGATCGCCAGGATCGAACCGCGGCGATCGGCTTCGGCAATCGGATCGGCGCCTGGATCGAGCCGCGTGCTGACGAGCGTCTGCACGCCCGCCACGGCCAGTTCCTGAAATTCCGCATCCGGCACGTAGATCACCTTCGTCACGAAGTTGCTCGTCGCAACCTGATCGAAGTCTTCTTCCGTGAACTGCACGGGAATCGGGTTGTGCGACAGGAACGCTTCCGTGCGTGGATTCGCCGGAGCGATTTCGATCGTCGGATACAACTCGACGCCCTGCCGGCCCGGAATCTTGCTCAGCTTGAGCCGGTAGATCGCCCCTTGCGGGAAGTTCTGCCGGCCGGGAGCGACGAGCGGTTCCGACTCGAAGCCGGCGCCGCCGCCGATGTCCCAGTTCACTTGCGTTCCGTCGGGACCGACGAAATAGACCTGCGAGCTGCGGGGCATCATCGCCATCATCATCGACGGATCGTACATTCCCATCCCGCCGTCGCCACCGTAGCAGCCGGGTCCATAGCCCCCGCCGCCCGGCCCGCCGAGCATCATGCCACTATGGCCGCCGATGACGCCGGGACCTGGGCCGCCGACGCCGGGACCGGGTTCCATGAGCATTGGCGCCGGGGGAAGATTGTGTTTCCCCGGCATCTTGAAACAGCCGACCGTGCTACTCACGGCGGCTAACAAGACCGCGATCCTTGCCATCTGGTACTTCATCGTTTTCCCCCCAAAGTACTGAAAACACGCTGGGTCCGCTTTCGAGCCAGCGGCCCGACGGTTCCCCCAAGAGGTATTTCCAAGCGACGCGCTCCCTCCCTGCAACGCGTGCTGAACCGACAACTTCCACGTAGGGTGGGGCTGTGCCCACCGCTCGTTCCTAGCGTTTCGACCCCAAGTGCGTCCGGTGGGCAAAGCCCACCCTACAAGCACTCGTTGTGGCACGGTCCCGGACCGTGCTGCCACGGCTGACAATCGGCGTGGACCCAAGATTCCCCTCGCCGTAAAATCCGGCCCCAGCCCGAGTTGCGGCTCGCGGCTGCAAAGCGCGGCACCCGTCGGATTCGCGTGGGCGTAGCCATGCGGTCCGGCCGATACCGTGCCTCTTTGGTGTAAACTCGGCGCGGTACAACCCGATTCTTTGGACAAACCGGCAAAACCGACAGATGAGAACCAGGTTGCCCATCTTCGCACTCTCCGTCTTGCTGGCGGCCGGCATCGGTTGGGCGGCCGCCCACCGCGGATCGAACGCGGACGATGGGCCAACAGCCGACGCAGAACCGACGCGCTACTCGGCCGACGCAAAGCAACCTCCCGCCGAACCCGCCGGCGAAGTCGTCGTCCCGAACATCGACGCGCTACTGCGGCAAGCGGTGGTTCAACTCAGCGCCACGGGCAGCATCGAAGCCAAAGTCCGCCAGCGTATCGATCTCTTCGACCGCGAACTGATCGGCTCCGGTACCTACGCCCAACAAGGCGCGGGACTCACCACGCGGCTCCGGCTGGAAATGCGGATGCGAGCCAACGAATCGGCAATGGACCTGCTGCAAGTCGCCAACGGCGAAACGCTCTGGACGTTCAACGCCGTCGACGGCTTGCATACGCTGCGGCGCGTCGACGTCGACCGCGTCCAGGACGCCTTGCGAAGCGAGAGGGGCGACGAACCGATTGCCCGCACGCCGACCGGGACGATCGGGCTTGGCGGGTTGTCGTGGATGCTCGATGGGCTGCGTCAATACTGCGACTTCAACGACGTGCAATCGGCAAAGCTCGCCGAGTTGGACGTCTTCGTCGTCCACGGCCAATGGCGCACGGAAAAGCTCCTGTCCCTCTTGCCCGAAGCCGAACGCCAGCGCGTAGCCGCCGGCGGAACGATCGACGCGAGCCGACTTCCACAGCACCTCGGCGACCGCGTGACGATCTACTTGGGGCGTGACGACCTGTTCCCGTACCGCTTCGATTACCGCCGCACACTGCCGCAGGAAGAAAACGGCAACAACGGAAGCAACACGCCAGGCACCGCGGACAGCGCGACCACCGACGCCTCTCCACCGACGGCCGCCGCCACGAAGCCCGTCATGACGCTCGAATTCTACGAAGTCCGCTTCGGCCGCAATCTGCCGCTGGAAATGTTCGCCTACAAACCGGGCCAAGGCGCCATCGACGACACCGACCGCTACATCGACCGGCTGACGGCGAAAGCCAAGAGCCCGCGACGATAACGGTCACATCTTCAACCAGCGCCTCGCGATGCACGCGCCGCGTTGCGGACCAGCGTTTCTCCCGGATCTGCCGCCGAGTTGGTAACGGGCTGCGGCCGTCGTACAATACGCAAGTCGGCGCGGCATCCCCAAACCGAAGCGCGGCCACACGCGGGGTAAGCGCCGAACGTTAGGAACGCTCGCATGAGACGATTCGACTTCGGGCGAAATTCGATTTGCCGAGCAGCGTGGATCGCCGTGTTGCTCGGCGGCCTTCCGGGCGCGGTCTTGGCGCTCGATTCCGCGGACGACGCCGCGACCGTCGGCGACGCAATCGAGAACCTTCCCGAAGCGTTGTTTGCCGATGATGCCGAAGCCCGATCGGTGGCGATCGAGCGATTGAAGCGAAAACCGCACGAAGCCGTGGCAGCACTTCTCAAAGCGCTCGATGGCGACGACTTCGATCGGCGCGTGAAGGCGGGCGAGGCCCTCTTGGCCGTCGCGCCGCGGGACGCCAAGACTGCGCAGATGCTGGTCCGCGAACTGGAAGACACCAACTACAACGTCGAACGGCAAACCTATTGCTGGCGGGCCTTGGTACGAGTGGGAAGCATTGCGCTGCCCGCCGCAACGGAAAAGCAAGACTACGGCTTGTGCCTCGCACTACTCGACCCCGCCGACACGGCCGCTTCTGCCGCGGTGCTCGAAGTGCTCGCCCGCGATGCACCTTCGGACACGGACGAAATCGGCGACGTCCGCGAAGAGGAGGAGCAAGAAGTCGACCCCTTGTGGCTCAGCCGCGACCCGCGGATCGACCTCCTCTATGCGATCGGCGCGCAGCAGAGTGCCGCCGCAATTGGCAAGGCGCTCGATGAGAAGCCGCGATCGAACTGGCTCTTCGACGCGGCGTATCGCCTTAGCGCTCGCGGAGCCGCGTCGCTCGTACCGGGTCTGGTCAAACAGTTCGGCAGTACGAACTTCGCTCGGCGGATACAAGCGGCCGAAGCGCTCGCCAGAATCGGCCGAACGGCCGTTCCTGCCCTCGTCGAAGCGACGAAGGACGCAAACCGCCGGCCGCTGGCGCTGTCGGCGCTTCGGCAATTGGGTCCGGAAGCGGCGGACGCGGTCGAGCCTTTGCGGCGACTGCTGGACTGCGATGATGTAGTCAAGCGAACGGATATCTCCGAGTTCGCGATCGAACGCGACGACTTGCCGCCGCTGCGAGTGAGCGACCTGGTGCTCGATGCGCTCGCGGCGATCGGTCCGGCGGCTGCGCCGGCGGCCAAAGATATTCTGCGGCGGGAACTGGCCGCGAAACCCGCGTCGATGGAGTTCGCCGCGCGGTGGGCCCGGGCGTTCGGTCCGAAGGGGTCGGAATTCGTGCCGCTCTTGGCACACGACCTGTCGGCCGAAGCCACCAGCGAACGGATAAGCGCCGCCTGCGCGAAACTCGCGGTCGACGAATACTACCGCGACCAGCCCCCGTCGGAGATTCGCCGCCGGGCAAGTTACGAGGACTACAAGTATCGGCAGGACCTGGCGCTCGCTTGGAGCCGCGTGACCCCGAACGACGAACGGCTTCGCGAGCGATACTTCGCGATGCTCCGAGAAGGGAACGCACTGGTCGACGAGCCGGGCTGTCGGGCCTGGCCGAATCTCAAGGACCTCGCGCCGGTCGCGCTCGCCGCGCCCGAAAAGTACAAGCCCGAATTGCTGCAAATGCTCGACGAGCACGGCGAATCGCGGCGCAAGGCGTTATACGTGTTGACGCTTATGGAGCCGGATTCACCGGCAACGATTACACGAGCCGTCGCGGCGCTGGAAAGTGGCGACGCCGACGAACGCTATATGGTCTTCACGGCGCTGGCCGAATGTGGCGGGTATTCCCCGGAACTCATCGCGGCGCTCGCGAAATTCGCCGCCACACCTGCCGACCAGCGCGACCCAAATTCCGAGTCCGATAAAGCGTTCGCGCTCCGCGCGATAAGGAATCACGGACGAGCAATCGAGGCAGCGCTGCCTCAATTACGCGAGTTGGCGGCGACAATCGGCGGCGATGGCGAGCTGAGTTCCAATCAACTGGAGTTCTTGCGAGTCATTGCCCACGCCGGCCCGATCGACGAGCGAATCGCACGTAAGCTCGCTCGAGGACTTAAGCACGAGGAGGAACGCGAGCGGCACGCAACGGCGTTGGCGCTGAGCATGTCGGCCGCGCTACCGAAAGCGACGCTGCCGATGTTGGTGGATGCCATCTACGCAGACGCGGAGTACCTGGAGACACCGAATTCTTACGTGGAACAGGAAATCGCGAAGTACGCTCGCGCAATTGGCCGCTATGGAAACGCGGCCAGTGGCCAACAAGACCTCTTGCTCAAGCTTTCGCTAAGGCAGCGAACGGATCAGGACTTGGGCAGCCCCGTCGAGTGGTTTGACCGCGAAGACGCGCCGCGCGAAGGTTGGTGCATCGCATCGGGAAGGCATGCCGTCGAAAGCCTCGTTGCGCTGGGGCGAATTGGCCCACACGTGCGCCCCGAAACGCTGGCGACGCTCCGCGATGCGTTCCGCTACACGGCCTTCGATCGTGACTTCGAAGCGGCATCGCAACTCGCCGCGGCGATCGCGATTCTGCGGATCGACGGACGAAAGACCGCCGAGGATGTCGCCGCCGTTATCGAAGCGCTGCGGCTCGCAAGTCCCGAGGACATTTCGCCGTCGTTGGCGGAGGAACTGGCGGCACTCGGCACACGGCAAAAAGAGGTTCTGCCGCGGCTGCGGGTACTGCTGAGCGTCGCTCGTGGGCGATTCATGTCCTCGCGGCCCGACGATTCCCCCTTTTCGTCGCGCGACGTTTACATCGAGCGCGGCGAACGTCTCGTGAACCTCGCCCAGTGCATTGCAGCGATCGCTCCGGGCGACGAATCGACCCGCGCCCTATTGCGCGACGCGCTCGCATGGGAGTTAGCGCAGTTCGCCTATGAGGCAGAGCCTCGGGCCAGCTTCTTGGACATGCTCGTCGAACTCGACGACCGTTCGTCGGAGTTTCATAAATTGGCTGGCCAGGCAGCAGCCCGTGCGCATTGGCCGGCCGTTCGCCACGCGGCCAACCAGGCGCTGCGGAGAGCCGGGGAACGATGACGGGAAACGCGGTGGTGCGATTGCGAGTTCGCGCTACACCCGGGAACCGACGTAATATCGAGGGCAGTACTATGGCAGACGACCTTCCGCGCTCCACGCAGCGGATCATGCACTTCGACGGCGGCTCGGCGATCGGCATGAGCCATCGTTGGGAGGGTGGGCAGTATTGCTCGATTCTTACGCGGGCCGGGATCGTTGGCTGCGGGATTTACGACATCGAGACGCCGACCGAGTTTGGGCAGGCGATTGCAATTGCCCGCGGGACGCCCGCGAATCCGCTGTGCGAGCCAGAGGATTTGCTCGCGGCGAAAATCGTCGATTGCACCCCAAAGGCCAAGGCCCTGGGCATCGAAATCGGCATCACCGGCAAGGAAGCCGTCGAACGGATGCTCGCGGGGGGTAGGCCTGAGGCATGAGGAATGGGGACTCGCGACACAGCAAACCCTCAATCCTCAATCCTCAATCCTCGATCCTCGACCCTCCGTCCCTGAAACAGTTGTTTGCCCCGCCCCGCCCGGTATAATCGCGGGCGGACCGGCGGGCGAGCAAGCATGACCCGCGCACCGAGCGTCGACCCACGTCCGCTGCCAAACCGCGGCGGCTCACAACGGAGGCGGCCATGAAACGTATCACCGGCGATGCGCCTAGCGGGCGCGTTGCATCTGGGTTCTCGCGGCGAGAGTTTCTCCGCGGAAGCGGCGCCGCCGCGGCTGCGACCGCCCTCGTCGGAGCCGGCGAAGTTGCCGCCGGCGCTCAGGATGCCGACAAAGGCGACGGCGTCGCACGCGGCAAGATCACCGTCGTGCTCGACGTCAACGGCGCGAAGCACGAAGTCCAGGCCGAACCGCGAACGACGCTCCTCGACGCGCTGCGCAATCAGTTGCACCTGACCGGCGCAAAGCCCGTGAGCACCGATCCTTCCAGCGGCGCCGCGACCGTGCTGGTCGACGGAAAGCCGGCCTGTGCCGCGTCGATGCTCGTGCTCCAAGCGGCCGGCAAGAAAATCCAGACCGTCGAAAGCCTCGGCGGAACGAAGCTCGATCCCGTCCCCGCCGCGTTCGTATCCGCCGACGCAGAGCAATGCGGCTTTTGCACGCCCGGCTTCGTCGTCGCCGTCCGCGCGTTCCTGAACGAGCACCCCAAGGCGACCGACGACGAAATCCGCTCCGGACTCAACGGCAACATCTGCCGTTGCGGGACTTACGCCAACATCATCCGGGCGATCGCGATCGTCCGAGGAGGGTAACGCGATGGCCGTCGAATACAGTTGGCCCAAGAAAGCGGATGCGAAGGTCCTCGGCACGGAGCACGATCGGCTCGACGGCGCGGCGAAAGCCACCGGCGCAGCCAAATACACTTACGACCACACGCCGGCGAAGCTGCTCTTTGCCCGCGGATTGGGTTGTCCGCACGGGCATTGCCGGATTCTCGATATCGACGTCACGGCCGCGGAAAAGGCGCCGGGCGTGGTCCACGTCCACGTGCTGCAAAAACCGCGCGTCGGCGACGACGGTAAGCCGATTCAGCCCGAAATCGAATGGGAAGGCGAGTTGCTCGCCATCGTCGCGGCAGAAACGGAAGCCGCGGCCGCCGAAGGCGTCGCCAAGATCAAGGTCGATTTCGAGCCGCTCGACGTGTTCGTCGACGACGAAGACCTCGAAGCCGCCGAGAAGGCCAAACGCACGAGCAAGGGCGGCGGCAAGGTCCAGCTCGAAAAGGAACCCGGCGACGACGAGGACGAAGACGAATTCGCCGAGAAGGAAGTCAACCGACTCTTGGGCGAGGCAAAGCACGTCGTCGAGGGCTACTACGGCATCCGGCCGATCACGCATTGTTGCCTGGAGCCTCACGGGTCGGTCTGCGCATGGGACGGCGACAAACTCGACGTTCACCTCTCGACGCAGAACGTCTCCGGCACGGACGAGCAGTTTGCCAACGCGCTCAAAGTCGCGGCCGGCGACGTACACGTGCAATGCCAGTACATCGGCGGTGGGTTCGGCAGCAAGTTCGCGGCCGACTACTGGGGCATCGCGTGTGCCGAAATCGCCAAAGCCACCGGCCGCCCCGTCCGGCTCATGCTTACCCGCGACCAGGAACTCAAGCTCGGCGGCAATCGGCCCTCGGGCTATCTCAAAGTCAAGCTCGGCGCCGACGAGAACGGCGTCGTGACCGTGTGGGATTCGCAGCACTGGGGCACCGGCGGCGCGCGAGGCGGCGTCGTCGGCCACGGCGTCATTCCCTACGTCTATCGACCTAAGAACTACCGCCGCGTGGCGACCGCAATCAAGACGAATTGCGCCCCGTCGCGGGCGTGGCGGGCGCCCGATCATCCGCAGGCCTGCGCGATTTCGCAAACGGCTTACGACGACCTGGCCCGCGTGATGGGCGCCGATAGCCTCGACATCTTCCGCAAGAACCTCGCCAACATCGAATCGAACCAAAAGGCCGAGGTCTATGCGGCCGAAATGGACATCGCCGCCAAGCTGATGGACTGGAAGGCCAAGTGGCATCCCCACGGCAAAGGCCCGGCCAAGGGTTCCGTCGTCGAAGGCTTGGGCATGGCGATTCACACGTGGCAGGGAGTCGCCGGCAACTCGAACTGCATGTTGCGCGTCCATCCCGACGGGTCCGTCGAGTCGTTCTGCGGCACGCAAGACCTGGGCACGGGCACGCGGACCGTCTGTGCGATGGTGCTCGCCGAAACGTTCGGTATTCCCGTCGAAAGCGTGAAGGTCAACATCGGCAGCTCGAAGTATCCGGAGAGCGGGCCGTCCGGCGGAAGCACGACGGTCGGCGGCGTGAGCGAGTCGCATCGCCGCGCCGGTCAAGAAGCGCTCGCCAAGCTGGCCGAGATCGTCGCCAAGAAGCTCGAAATCGACGCGGCAACCGTCGTGGCCCGAAACGGCCGCGTGGGCAGTAAGGACGACGACGCCAAGACCATGTCCTGGAAAGAAGCGTGCAGCCTGCTCGGGCACAAGGCGCTCGAAGTCACCGCCAGCTTCAGGCGCGGGGCCGAAGGGACTCCGCTCTCGGGCGCAGGCGTCGGCGGCGTGCAAATGGCCCACGTGGCCGTCGATCGCGAGACGGGCGTCGTCCGGATGAAGAAGTTCGTCGCCGTCCAGGACATGGGCCTCATCATCAACCGCAAGCTGGCCGAAAGCCAGGTCCACGGCGCGATGATCATGGGCATCGCCTACGCCCTGTTCGAGGAACGGATCACCGATCCCGAGACCGGGCAATTCCTCAACGCGGAGCTGGCCGACTACAAACTTCCGCGGCTCGGCGACATCGGCGAACTGGTCGTCGAGCTATACGAGCCGGAAAGCGAGCGCGCCCGCGGCGTCATCGGCCTGGGCGAACCGCCGGTAATCGGCCCCGGTGCGGCGATCTCCAACGCGGTTTGTAATGCCCTCGGTGTGCGCGTGCCGGTGCTGCCGCTAACGCCGAAGCGCGTGCTTGATGCGCTGGCGAAGGCCAAGGCGTAGTTCCCTCAATCCTTGATCCTCGATCCTTAATCCTCGACTCTTCTCAGCATGTTCGCCCGCGAACGAACGCTCAACAACCTGATGCGGCACTTCGCCAAGTCGCTCGTCAAGGACGTCGACGACGCCGACATGGCTCGGCAGCCGTTCGAGGGCGCGAATCATCCGGCGTGGATCCTGGGGCATATCATCGTTTCGACCGACGGCGTGCTCAAGCTGCTCGGCCACAAACCGACCGCGCCGCCCGAGTGGCAACCGCTCTTCGGCCGCGGCTCGACGGTGTCGTCCGAGCGTTCGGCGTATCCTAGCAAGGAGGAGCTGCTCGCGGCGCTCGAAACCGTGTTCGACTGCGCTGCGGCCGCCGCGTCGGAAGCGAGTGAATCGCAACTCGCCGGCCCCCACCACGTCGAAATGCTCCAGCGCGGCCTGCCGACCAAAGGCGATCTGATCGCGATGCTCCTCACGACGCACGTGGCGCAGCACTTGGGCCAACTGTCGGCATGGCGACGCGCCATGGGGCGGCCCGCAATGTTTTAGCAGGCGCTTGGGACTGGGGGCACGACTGCGTTATGAAGTTCCCTCGCGTTTCTCGCGCACCTTAGCTGCGAGTCTCATCTGTTCTTGATAGTCGCCTTGCTCGACGATCTGAAACTCACCGCTCTTGGAAAGCGATTCGAGTGACGGACGCAGGGCGTCGAGCTTGTTGCGACGTTTGCGAAGCCGCTCTTTGTCGGCAGCCGATCGTTCGATTTTTCGGAATTCACGTTTCATCATTGTTGTAACGTCGAAAGCCTCGAAGGAATCGCGACCACAATCGGCATCTGCAGGATTCTATCGGTGGTTCCTCGATGAATCGTACGATTTGCTCGACGGGCAATGGTCCAAAACGTTCCTTAATCAACTTACCATCCTTAAGCAGGAACCACTGCGGCGTCGAGTAGGATTGGCCGGCCGCGGGCAACCACTTGGCGATTTCCTCGTACTCATCAAAGAATCGCACACCGACGTTAACT
>QEVJ01000156.1 GCA_003576845.1 Planctomycetota bacterium | reverse complement strand
CCAGGCTTTCTGGCCGGCGTCGTTGGAATTGAGCACAAACAGGTTGGTGACGGGAAGTTCCGATTCGACGATCGCCTTGAGACTTTCGACAAACGGGTTGTAGGGCAGGCCGAGTTCCCAATCCTGGTCGATGCGCCCGGCGTCGAGCACGACGAGCTTGAGGACGTCGCGCGGGAGGCGTTCGCGCTGGTCGTCGCGGTCGTAGAACAACTCGTCGAAGAGTTCGCGCATGGATATGCGGCGAGCGGGATCGAAGAGTGAGTCGTTTTCGGACAGGCTGGGGAGCAGCAGGCAGGCGTGGCCGTCGTCGTCTACGACGCCCAGTCCACTGAGGTAAATAATGACGCAACCCTTGCCGGGTCCGCGACCGAGGGTTTGATACCACTTGATGTTGGCGGCTTTATCGACTTCGCGGCGGAGGTTGCCGAGCCATTCGTCTTTGTCGGCGCGCCAGTGGATTTGGCGTTCGTCGGTGACGGCGAGCGGTTCGCCGCCGGTCCGGTTTTCGCCTTCGCGGGCGAGGAGGCGGCGGATGTTCTCAACGTCGTCGTAGGCCCAAGCATTCGGCGCGACGGGGTATTGGTATTCGCTGATGACGAGCGAGATGAACGGCGTGGTCGTTGGTCGCGGGAGCATCCACACGATCGCGGCGAAGAGGCCGACGATGGCGACGACGCCGAGGGCGACTTTGGCGCGGAAGATCCACAGCAACTTCGTGCTGTCGTCGGTTTTGTGGCGGGCCCAATCGTGGCCCTTGCCGGCGTCCGCCACTTTGCCCCCGGGGCGCGGCCGAGCGGCGCCGGCGGCGCCGCGCCAGTCGCCGCGGGCTGGGCGATTACCGCCGGAACGTGGTCCGTCGTTTGGCATCGTTAGCTCCCACGCACGGTGTGCGAGATTATGGCCGAAGACGCGCCGTCGGGGCGGCGGCGCGGATGATTGGCAGAACGAGGGGGACGTAGCGAGCGGGCTGAAAGTACATCCGGAAACGGGACGGGATTTTCCGGGAACGGCCCTCAGCCGAGTCGCTGAAAAAGTGTAGTCTACTAGACCAAAGCGGGCGGACGCTGGCAAGCTGAATCGCGGCGATTCTGGGCGCATGCCGCCGGCGTTTGCTGGCAGTCGCGCGCCGTTGGCAGGAGTTCCGCGGGGGCGGCCTCGCTGCTGCTGGAAAACAGGTGAATCGTCTGGTAGGTTCGCGGGCGCGGGCGAAACAAGGATCACCACGGCGGAGGCGACGAAAAATGAACAATTCAGACTGCCGAGGCAGCCGCCGAGAGTTTTTTGCCCGGGCAAGCGCGATTGTGGCGATCGCGGCGGGTGTGGCTTCGCGCCGTTCGGCGGCGGAAGCAGGCGACGACCTGCCGCGAGCGACGTTTTCGTTCGGCCTGGTCACGTACATGTGGGGCGCGGACTGGGATTTGCCGACGCTCATCGAGTGGTGTGCGGCGGCGAAACTCGCGAGCGTCGAGTTGCGAACGACGCACAAGCACGGCGTCGAACCTGCGCTCGAGATGGCGGGGCGGAAGGAAGTGGCCAAGCGGTTTGCCGATAGCCCGGTGACGTTGATCGGTCTGGGGAGCGATTTTCGCTTCGACAGTCTGGACAAGGAAGTGCTCGCGAAGAACGTCGCGGGCACGAAGGAGTTTCTGAAGCTCTCGCGCGACGTGGGGTCGAGCGGCGTAAAGGTGAAACCGAACGACTTGCCCAAGGGCGTGCCCGTCGAGCGAACGATCGCTCAAATCGGCGCGGCACTCAATGAGCTGGGAGCGTTTGCCGCGGAGCTTGGGCAGCAAGTGCGGCTGGAGGTGCACGGGCAATGCGCGAAGTTGCCGATCATCAAACAGATCATAGACATCGCCGATCACAAGAGCGTGGCGGTTTGCTGGAACAGCAACGCCGAGGACCTGGCCGGCAAAGGACTCGAGCACAATTTCCATCTTGTGCGGGCGCGCTTCGGCGCGACGCTGCACGTTCACGAGCTCGAAGCGAAGAACTACCCTTACGCGGAACTGTTCCGGCTATTGCGCGAAACGAAATACGACGGGCACGTGCTGTTGGAAGCGTCGACCAAGCCGGCGGATCGAGCGAAGGCGCTCGTCGAGCAGCGGGAGATGTTCGAGCGGCTTTGCGGGAGGACGTAAAGGACAGAAAGAAGACTCCCGGTTCGTTCGTTACCGCCCTTTTTACATCCGCAGGAAGTCGCGAAACTGGTCGACGAGCGCCACCGGGTCGTCCCAGACTTTCCAGGTCATCATGGCGATCATGACGAGGGCGAAGGAGAGCAGGCTGTAGGCGCGGGGGTTGGGGCCGCAGCGTTCTTGGGCTAGGGCGGCGACGAGTTGATCATGGAGCGCGGACCAGCCGTCGATGCTCTGCCGCGGCCCAACCGAGACGAGCGAGACGCAGCGCATGGAGCGGAACGGTTCGAGTTGGAGATGGACGCCGAGTTCCGGAAGGAGGAGGCTTGCGCCGGCCCAGCGGGCTTCGCCGTCGAGCGCGAGCGCGACGGGAGCGAGGATGGCGTGGAGGCGTTCCGGCGCGATGTTGTAGACGACGATCCTCGGCCGCAACGAGAGGGCGAGAAACAGGGCGCACGCCGCGTAAAACCCGAACATGATCGCCCAGGTCCAGACGCCGAAGACGGCGACGGCGGCATCGGGAAGAAAGAGCTCCATCGGGCCGACGACGACGAACCCGCCGACCGCAGCCGCGAGGACGACCAGATCGCGCAAGCCCGACGTCGCGAGCGGCCGGCCGCGGAGATTGATCGCCGCAAGGCCCAGCAGGTAGGCGGCCAAGGGGCCGAGGGCGACGAGCATGTGGAAGGCGTCCATGGAGCAGGGGTCGGGGATCAGGGGTCGGGGGTCAGGGACGCTGACGCTACGGTAATGCTTGGAATTCGCGGGCGAATCGGTAGAGGATATCGGTGGCCTGGTGGAGTTGGTGGAGTTCGATCCACTCGTCGGCGGTGTGGGCTTGATCGATCGAGCCGGGGCCGAAGACGACCGACGGGACGCCGGCCGCTTGAAACGTCGAGGCGTCGGTGCCGTAGGGGACGCCGACGAGTTTGCGGCTGGGGGACACGGATTCGGCCGCGGTTCGCAATCGTTCGCCGAGAAGCGTGTTATGGTCGTCGGGCAAGCCGCGGCTCGGGAGAAACGGCGGGTCGTGTTCGACAGGAAAGTCGATCGACGTATCGTGGGCGAGATAGTCGACAATGTGCCGCATCGCGGCGGCGGGTTCTTCGCCTGGAAGCAGGCGGCGGTCGATCTTGATGACGCACTCGTCCGGCACGGTGTTCACGCTCAAGCCGCCGGCGATCGTACCGACGCTCAAGCTCGGGCGGCCGCAGCGCGGATGCTCGCCGAGCGTCGGCGCGACTTCGCGCTGATAGCGTTCGAACACGCGGAGAACACGGGCCATCTTGTAAATCGCGTTGTCGCCAAGCTCGGGGCGACTGCTGTGGACGGCCCGACCGCGAACGCGGCATTCCCAGCGAACGCAGCCCTTGTGCGCGACGACCACGTCGAGCGACGTCGGCTCGGCGACGATGGCGGCGTCCGGTTTGCGGGGGAAGATACTGTCGGCGGATTGCCAGAGTTGGGTGATGGCCTTGGCTCCGGTGAAACCCTGCTCCTCGTTGACCGTGCAAGCGATCAAGATCGTCGGCAGGTTCGGCGGGCGGTCTTCGACGAGTCGGGAGGCGGCGGCGAGCATGGCCGCCATGCCCCCTTTGATGTCGCAGGCGCCGCGGCCGTACAGGCGACCGTCACGCTGCGCCGCGGCGAACGGGTCGATCGTCATCCCATCGATCGGAACGGTGTCCTGATGGGCTTCGAGCATCAGGACCGCGCCGCCTTGGTCCGGAGGCGTCGCGCCGTCGAGCCGGGCGACGATATTCTCGCGGCGAGGCTCGACTTGCTGCCGCTGCCACGGAAGGCCGAGCCGCGTGAAGAGCGCTTGTAGGTAATCCGTCACGCGATGCTCGAAGAACGCCGGACCATCGACCGCGCGACCCATCGGGTTGACGCTCGGGATACGGACGAGCTCGCGGAGAGTTTGGACGGGATCGAGCGGCATGACGGCGGGGCGGAGTCGAGGACAGTCGGCGGCGATTGCCGTCATCGTACCACAAACGTCCTCGTTGGGGCACTCACATCAGGGCTTGCCAATAGGCACGATCGCCAGCGGGACCATCGCCGCCGCGCCACTTGTTAAAGATACGCCAGACTTCCTCCGGAGAAGCCGGGATCAGCGACTCCCAAGCTTCTTCTTCCCGGTGTGGATACCAGAGCAAGTTATTCAGCGAGTTGTTGATAGCGAGAAGAACGGCCTCGTCGGCGTCGTCGATATCCGGCGCAGCAGCGGCGATGGCGGCGACTTCATGGCGGTCGAGACCGATGAGCGTGTGAAACTCCTCGTCGTCGAAGAATGGACCGTGCGCGGCCGCGGCGAGGCAGGCGAAGACGACTTGGCGTTCGTCGGCGGAGAGCGCTTTTAGGCTCATGGAAGTCCGTCTTAGGCGTCGTCGCGGGTCATCAAAATCGCAGGTTTCAGATGGCTCTGTATTTTTAATCTATTCGAATAAGGTCGCCGTTTGCACTTCGAGCGGCAAGCTGACGCGCCTCGCCGCTTCCTCTGCGTCGAGGGCGAACGTCGGCCGGATTTCAACGTCCGCGTCCGCCGCGACGCTTGCCCCCGCCGCTTCGAGCCACCGCCGATGGAGCGCGACCATCTGCCGCTTCACGGTCGTCGGCGAGTCTTTCGCGGGTCCGTCCGCATTCTTCACCGGGGCGAAAGCTTCCGCCACGTCGACCTCCATTACGATCGACTTTCGGGCCGCCGGCAGCAAATCGAAGATAAACCGTTCGAACTTGATTGCGTTCTTCTCGTCGCCTTGCGGCTCGACCCGGTTGCCTTCCGCGTCGATATACGCGGCCGCCTTGCGGGCGACGTGATACGGCAGGCCCTCCGGCGTTCCCGCCACGCGCGCGAGAAACGCTGTGTCGAACACGTGCACGGCGATGCTCCCAGCCCAAAGCGCGAGCGCGCCATCCGCGTTCCGCCGCGCGGCACATTCGCTCGGCAAGTCGCTGTACTCGATGATCTGCACCTTGCCGTCGATCGACACGACGTTCCCCACGCGATCGTCCGGCGCGGTCTTCGCCACGACCTGCGTCGACATCTCCGAGCCGCTTGCCAGGTGATAGCCGATGAACGTCGGATCGCACATCACGACGAGCGGGTTGTCGACCTGAAAGTAGAAGAGCTGCGCAAGTCCGCGGGCCTGCATATCGGCGAGCGAGCCGGACGCGACGAGCGCCTGAAGCATTCCGCCGTGCCCGTCGGGGCTCAGCGCGAGCGAGCCGCGCTGTTCCAGGAGCAATTGCCCCGTCGCCGCGTCGACCGCTGGCAAGTTGCCCTGTTTGAACAGCCGCACGTCCGCCGCCGGTAAACCGAAATAATCGTGCTCGGCCAGATACGCGGCCGTCTCGTCGTGCGTCGCGTCGCTGGTCATGACGTACAGTGGAATCGCCGCGCCGTACCGCCGCCGCGTCGCCAGCAGCTTCTCAAACAAGATCTGAAACAAAGAATGCCCGCTCACGGGACCGATCGGAAACATGCCCTTGGCATGCTCGAAGCCGAGCCGCGAGCCTTGTCCTCCGGCGACGAGGATCGCGCCGACCTTGCCCGCGGCTAGCGCTTCCGCCCCGCGACGCTGGGCCGCCTCTCGCGAGATGACCGGGCGATCGTCGCCAAGCCGAAACGCCGGCGGGCCCTCCGCCCTCGCAGCCAGCGCGCGAAAATCTTGGGCCGCATCGCGCTTCGCGTAGAGCTGTGCGACCAAGGCAGGGTCAACTTGCTCGACCTGAGCCGCCAGCCGCATCCGCTCGCTGGTGGATAGCGCGTGCCAAAACCTCAGAACGTGTTCTTGCTTTGCTGCGGCGAGGCGTGCGTGGAGCCGTTCATAGGTCGCGTCGTTCGGCATCATGCGAAGCATCCATCTCAACGAAGAAACGTCTCGCGGCCCCCGCGCCGCATCAGAATCCGTACCGCACCCAAACATACGCCAGATAACACAACACCGGAAACCCGATGAATATCAACGCGTACGTGACGATCGTCGTCCGGGTTCGTCGGGGCCAGCGGGCCATCGCGGAATTCCTGCGAGGAGTGTGCCGCGCCGCCGGCGATCTCGTCGCGGCGTTTTGCGGCACCGAAGCGGCCCAATTATACGAGCGATTGAGCCGCCGCGTCAGGCGCGCCCGTCCTTCCGATCGCGCCCTTGAGAGTGCTCGGCCCACATCCGCTCGTACAACCGTTCCATCGACCGCGCGAACCCGCGCGTATTGCAGACGGACGAGGCCCGTAGCCGCGCTCGCATCGACCGCCGCAGGTTGGCGAGCGCCTCCGCGACCCGCGCCGCCTCGCCCCACGCAGCGGCCCGTTGCACGAATCCCGGCAAGTCCGCGGCGACCCAATCGCCCAAGCCCGCCTCGCGCAGAATCGTCGCGCTCGTCCGCGACGCCCAGCGGTCTCCGTCGAACGCGACGACGGGCAGGCCCTGCCAGATCGCCTCCGTCGTCGTCGTTCCGCCGTTGTACGGAAACGTGTCGAGTGCGACGTCGACGTCACGGTAAGCGTCGAGAAAGGAGTAGTGGGCGTCGGGTCCCGAGAGCGTCGCGCGGTCGCTCGCCACGCCGAGCCGCGCGAGTTTTTCGAGCAGATACGCGCGGTGCGACGCCACGCCCAAATCCGCGTTCTTGAAAAATAACCGCGCGTTCGGCGCGCAACGCAGAATCTCGGCGAACGCCGCGAGCACGTCGTCGGTCAACTTGTACTGCGATGCAAAACACCCGAACGTCACGTACCCGCGCTCCACGCACGGCGGCGGCGCGACCTCGGGCACGGGATAGTCGACCGCGAACGTCAAATACGACCCGTCGACTCGCACGACGCGCTCGGTGTAGAACGCCTCTTCCTCGGGCCGAATCACGTGCTGGTCGCCGATCAGATAGTCGAACCAAGGCACGCCCATCGTCGCGAACATGTTGAACCACGCCGCGATCACCGGCGCGGGCCGACGCGCAAACACCGCAAACCGCTCCATCCGGCTGTAGCCGTTGAGGTCCACGAGAATGTCGATCTCGCATTCGGCGATCCGCGCCGCCGCGGCGTCGTTCGACAAGCCGCTGAGGTCGCACACCACGTCGTCCACCGCGGGACGATAAGCCGTCGGCGGTTTAGAAGCGTCGCCGCCGCTTGCGGACTGCCGATAGAACGGGCCATCGTGGAACAAGTGTACGTGGAACCGCGCGCGATCGTGCTGGTTAACGAGTCCCCACACGGGCTTCATCCAGTTGTCGCGGCCGAAGAATGCCGACACGTAGCCGATCCGCAAGCGACCGTCGCCTCGAGGAGCGTCTTGAAGCCCGACGGGCGCCGCGCGCTGCATCGCGCCCCACGCCGCTCGGGCGTCGCGAACCGCCGCGTGATCCGCACTCGACCAGCCGGGAATCGCCACCGCGATCGACCGCCGCGCGAGTTCCGCGAACCGCGCGCCGTCGGCATCGTCGTCCGCCAACGAAAGCGCCGCTTCGTAGTGCGCCATCGCCGCGTCCAGGTCGCCGAGTTTGAACCGCGCGTTGCCGAGGTTTTGATGCGCCTCGCCGTAGTCGGGTTTGAGGGCAAGGCACTGCTCGAACGCCCGCGCGGCCGCGACGTTGTCCTCGCGAGCCAACTCCGCGCAGCCCAGGCCAAACCAACCTCGCAACATTTCCGGATCGAGCCCAACGCACCGTGCAAAACTCTCCGCCGCGCCGGCCGCGTCGTTCGCCGAAAGCTGAATGTGCCCCAGGCCGAACCATGCCGCGGCGAGCGAGTCGTCGAGGGCGAGCGCCCGCTCGTACGCCGCCCGCGCCTCGGCGATCCGTTGCCCCTCGTGCAGCGTTTCCGCGAGCGCCAAGTGCATTGCCGCATCGTCCGGCGCGAGCGCCGCGGCCCGCTCGAACGCTGCGATCGCCGCAACACGCTGGCCCTGCGCCGCGAGCACGTGCCCAAGCTGCGCATGGCTCGTTGCCGCGTCCGGGTTGAGGGCGACGGCCTTGCCGAATCGCAGTGCCGCTTCGTCGAGCCGTCCCAGCCGCCGCAACACGACGCCGACGTTGTGATACAGGTCCCACCGCCGCGGCAATTGCTTGATCGCCTTGCCGAGATGCTCGACGGCGGCCGCATCGCCGCCGCATTGCGCGGCCAACATGCCGGCGAGCGCACATGCCTCGCCGTTCTTGGGATCGCCGCGCACGATCCGCTCGCACAGCGCCCGCGCGGACTCCCAACGCTCGGCCGCGATCTCGGCATTCACGTCGGCAAGCGTCGGCGGTTTTGCCATGCGCGGTTCCGGTTGCAAATCGAGCGGAGGGTTAAGATGCTTCTTGCTCAGGGCCGAAGCCAGGCGTCGCGATGTTCGGCCACGAACGCGTCGTCGTTCAAATGAGGGTAGGCGCGATAAACCCGATCGATCTCGGCCGCCTGTCCTGGGCTAAGCGTTTCGCTCGGATCGAGGCACCACGTCCCGGCAAGCAAGCCTTGCCGCCGCAGCACTTCGTGCAGCCCGGCGATGCACCCTTTATAACCGTTCGCCGCGTCGAAGAATGCCGCATTGCAGTCGGTGGTTTCGACCGCGCGGCGGAGCAGCGCCTCCAAGACGTGCCCCGCCCGCGCCGCGGCGTGGCATTCGTCGAGCAATTCGACGGCCCCCCGCGTCCAGACGGCCCAATGCCCGAGCAACCCGCCGACGATCCGCACGTCGCTCGCATTCGGCCCGAAACGAAACGGCGTCAGGAGGTCCAGTACGATTTGATCGTCGTTGCCCGTATAGAGCGCCACGTCGCGCCGCTGCGATTCGGCGACGGCCCGCACCACGTCGAGCGTTTGATACCGGTTGAACGGCGCGATCTTGATCGCTGCGACGTTCTCGATTTCCAAGAGCCGCCGCCAGAACGCGTACGAAAGCATGCTCCCGCCCACGGCTGGCTGGAGATAGAAACCGACCAGCGGCAGGACGTCGGCCACCGCGCGACAGTGGGCCACGAGCGCGTCGTCGTCGGCATCGGCGAGCGCCGCGAGACTCAGTAGCACCGCGTCGTAACGAAGTCGCCGCGCGGTTTCGGCTTCGGCGACGGCTTGCGGGGTTTTTCCGCAGGCTCCGGCGATCTTTACCACCGGACTCGCAGCGCGTCGCAACTCTTCCGCGGCAAGGGCCAACACCGGATGGAACAGGCCGTGCTTCGGATCGCGGATCGCGAACTGCGTCGTATGCACGCCGACCGCCAGCCCGCCCGCTCCCGCCGCGAGATAGTAACGCACTAGCGCCCGCTGGCGGCGCTCGTCGAACGAACGCCGCTCATCGAGTGCAAGAGGGCACGCCGGAATCACGACGCCCCGGACAAGCAAATCGCGCGTGACCTGGTCCATTTCTAGCTTCCCACGCGCTTCTCGCGCTACCGTCGCCTACGCATCGCGTCGTCAGGCGAAAACGTCAATACGTCCCGTTGCGGACCTCGAAATGCGTCGGTTTTCCGAGCGATGTCCCGCCGCGGCGAATCCAATCGGCGATCCAGGCGATCATCTCGTCCACAGCAACGCGCGGGCGGCCGCAAAGCTCATAACCGAGCGTGCCGTTGCTCAATAGGGCGTCGGCCGCCTCGCGGCCCGTAAACTCAGGCAACTTGTCCAACAAGCGTCCAAATTGCTCGGCGACATGGCGCACGCTGAGAACTACTGGACCGGCAAGGTTGGCCACCCGCGGCGGCGTCGCGACACGGTCGAACGCCGCAAGCGCCATCGCGTTCGCGTCGCCCTGCCAGAGCGCGTTGAAGTGCCCCATCGTCAGGTCGATCGGCCGCTCTTCCCACACGGCGCGGGCAATGTCGGAGAGCACGCCGTACCGCAAATCTTGGGCATAATTGAGCCGCAAGATCGCCATCGCGATGCCGAGCGATTGGCTGAAGTGCGCGAGAATCCGCTCGCGGCCCACCGCCGTCATCGCATATTCGCCGACCGGCCGCAATGCGTCGCTCTCCACCGACCCGCCGCGCGAAACCGGCGTGAGCGGATACACGTTGCCCGTCGAAAATGCCACGATCCGGCTCCGCGCAAACTTCCGACACGCGATGCCGGGCGCGAAGACGTTCGTCATCCACGTCTGCGGTTCGTTGCCGGTCGCGCCGAACTTCATCCCGGTCATGAACACGACGTTCGGCACGTCGGGCAACCGCTCCAATTGCGCCTCGTCGGCCACATCGCAGCGGATCGTTTCGATTCCGCGAGCCTGCAACCACGATTCGTGCGCCGCCTTGCCGAACCGCGAAACGCCGATCACGCGCCGTTTGACTCCGGCGGCGTCGCTCGCTCGCCGAGCCATCCACGTGAGCGTCGGGCCCATCTTTCCGCCCGCGCCGAGCAACATCAAGTCGCCGTCGAGCTGCGCCACGACCTCGATTGCCCGCGGCGATGGTTCGCTCAACAGCGCGTCGAGTCGATCGACGTCGGCGATCGACTGCGGCAATCCGGCTTCGGACTGTTCCATCGTGCATCAACGTTTTGTTTTTGGAATGCAAAATGCAAAGTGAAGAATGACGCAACTTTCGCAACGGCAATCGGCTCTATTCTCCATTCTTCATTTTGCATTCTTCCTCTTGAGGCCTATTCCGCGGAAACGACCGCGACGCCTGGCCGAGATGCTCATTTCGCGATCGGCCCAATATACTCGGTGGCCACGACGATGTCGTCGAACCAGACCTTGCTGACGTGCCCGGCGGGCGCTTTGGTGATGTAGACGTAGGCCCAAACGAAGTTGACGTTGAGTTCCTTGGCCGTTCGCCAGCGAAAGCCCTCGAAGGGTTCGCCGCCCTCGGCGACCTCGAACCGCTTCGGCCCGCCGGCGTCGCGATCCCAACGGATGCCCTCGCCGCCGGCGTTCGGCGTAAACTTGTCGTAGGTCCACTTCCCTTTGGGAAAGCCCTTGCCCAGGTGACTCACTTGTTTGCCGTCGATCCACATGGCCTGCTCGCCGTTCGTGTCGCCGACGTCGTTGAGCTTGACCATCATCTCGACGCAAATCCAGCGGCCGCGCTCGACGTTGAGCTTGTCGTCGCGCACGAAGCTATTGCCCCAGGTTTGGCCGCGGGGAGGACTGCCGCGCATCTCGCACCAGTACGTGTAGAAATCCCAGCGCCACTCGTCGCCGAAGGGTTCGACGCCTGTCCAAAACGCCTTGTCGCCCGCGGTCGGTACGCCGGCCTTCACGCTCGGCCAGCGCGTCGGCGGATTGTTCCCGCCCAGGCACGTGCCGAAATGATGAACGGGCGCGCAGGCCTCGCCGAACTTGACATAGAACCGCGCGAATACTCGATCGTGCCCCTTTTCGAGACGCCGGTACAGATGCGAACCGGTCCCCTTGCCGCCCACGTGCGTGAAGAGCAGCGATTGCTTGCCGCTGCTTCCCTCGGGCACGTCGGCCGCGAAGGAAAGTCCCTCGGCATCGCGGACTTCGTCCCACCGCTTGGCGACCGCGATCACGGAGTCCGACTCGAAGTTCTCGACGAACAGAACGTTCGCGTCCTTGGCAATGTTCGTGTCGCCGGGATACTTCGCGGCGATGCCAGTCGGTTTCGCCGACGGTTCCGAGGGAGGCTCGCTGGCATATCCTGGCGCTGCGGTCCAAGCGTGGTTCAACGCTACGAGAACTGTGACCAATACCGCGGTCGTCCTGCCGACCATAGCGAATCTCCTTAAAGTCCTCGTCACGACACGATCTCGAGAACCACTTGCCGAGGCTCTACCCCAGTAAGCCGGAAATCCAGTCCCTGCCGGCTGAACGAAAGCCGCTCGTGGTCGAATCCCAAGCAGTGCAGAATCGTCGCGTGCATGTCTTGGACGTGGACCGGATTTTCGACGGGATGGAACCCGAAGTCGTCGGTCGCGCCGAGCGAAACGCCCGGCTTGATGCCGCCGCCGGCGAGCCACATCGAGAACGCCTGCGGGTGGTGGTCGCGGCCGAGCTTGCGTCCGAGCGCCGGATTCGACTCGACCATCGGCGTTCGCCCGAATTCGCCACCCCAGATGATGAGCGTTTCGTCGAGCAATCCGCGCCTGGCCAAATCGGCCACCAGCGCCGCGCTGGCTCGATCCGTCGCCTGACAATTGCCGCGCACGTTTCCTTCCACGTCGCTGTGTGCGTCCCAACCCTCGTGAAAGATGGTCACGAACCGCACGCCGCGCTCGATCATCCGCCGCGCGAGCAGACAGGCCCGCGCAAACGACGGCTTGGCTGGATCGCAACCATACAGATCGAGCGTCCCCTGCGACTCGCTGCCCAGGTCGCTCAGCTCCGGCGCGGAAACTTGCAGCCGCATCGCCATTTCGAAGGAAGCGATCCTCGTGGCAATCTCGCCGTCGTGCGTCGCGTCGAGCTGCCGTCGGTTCAGGCGGTTGACGAGATCGACCGTTTCACGCTGCAATTGGGCGTCGACGCCGGCCGGACTTGCGACGTCGAGAATCGCGTCGCCCTGCGTGCGGAAGCGAACGCCGGCATACGTTGTCGGCAGAAAACCGCTCGACCACAACGCCGCCCCGCCGCTTAAACCGCTGCCCGTGCTCATCACGACATACGCGGGCAAGTTCTCCGTCTCCGCGCCCAAGCCGTACAACACCCATGAACCGATCGACGGGCGGCCCGGCTGCTGGAACCCGGTGCTCAAGAACGTTTGCGCCGGTGCGTGGTTGAACTGGTCGGTGTGCACGGTCCGGACGATGGCCAGTCGATCGACGACCTTCGAGAGATGGGGCACGGCCGACGAAATCTCCGCACCGCACTTGCCTTGCCGCGCGAACCTGAACCGCGGACCGAGCACCGCCGCGTCGGGCCGAATGAACGCGTACCGCTGATCGCCGATAATCGACTTGGGCAGCGGCTTGCCCTCGTATTCCGCGAGCAGCGGCTTGTGGTCGAACAGTTCGAGCTGGCTCGGGGCGCCGGCCATGAACAGGTGGATCACGCGCTTTGCCTTGCCGGGAAAGTGCGGCGGCCGCGGCGCGAGCGGATTGGCGACCGTCGCGGCGGAACTCGTCCGCGAAGAGCCCGCGAGCAACCCCGCCAGGGCAATCTTGCCCAATCCGATGCCGCAGTCGCGCAAAAAGAACCGCCGCGAAACGGTCAGTGCGTCGTCGATCGTTGCATTCATGGTTAGTTCCGGGTAATCGCCTCGTCGAGAGCCAAGAGTGCGCGGGCGAGCGTCGTCCAAGCGGCGCGCTCGGCCAACTTTTCCGGCGTAACGCGTTTCGCGTCGTCGCCCGCAATTTGGACCGCATTCAGTTCGCCCGCCGCCAGCCGCTTGCGTTGCGTCGCAAGAAACTGCGCTAGATCGTCGCGTTCGGCGTCGCTCGGCCGGCGCGCCAACACGCGACGCACGGCGTACTCGATCCGCGCCGCGTCCGGCTCGCGGCGCTGGGCCAGCATCCGTCCGAGATTCTGCGCTGCTTCTTGGTACACAATGTTGTTGAGCAGCGTAAGCGATTGCAGCGGCGTGTTGGAAACGTCGCGGCGCGCCGTGCAGGCCGTGGGGCTGGCGGCGTCGAACGTCTGAAACGCCGCGAACGGCGCCGTCCGCTTGATAAATGTGTAGACCCCGCGGCGATAGCGATCCTCGCCGGTGCTCGCGGTCCAAGCAGGGCTTCCGTAGGCCACCTCGGTCACTCCGACCGGTTGCGGCGGCCGCACGCCCGGCCCGCCCATCTTCGCGCTCAACAAGCCGCTCGCGCGGAGCGCGGCGTCTTGCACGATCTCCGCGTCGA
>QEVJ01000283.1 GCA_003576845.1 Planctomycetota bacterium | reverse complement strand
CTGAACATCACGACCTTCTTCAGCGGCAGGTCGGGCGCTTTCTCATCGGCTGCGCGCACCATCGGAACGAGCTGCGCGAACGCCGCGAAGGCAATCGCGATCGAAACAACAAGCGTGCGAAGCAACATGGCAAGCCTCCGCGGGAAAAACGAGTGACCGGCGAGCAGGGAGATCGAAGCGTGCCGGAAAAGCGCAACCTCCGCGCACGTACCGCAAATCTAGCCCTTCGGACGCCGCGACGCACCCAAAAGTTCCACGAAATCGGGCCGTTTGCAGGGAATATTTTCCGCACCGCCGGCGTCGCATGGCGGGGTGCAGCGCCCTAGGGTCGGCCGCTGGCCCTTACGATGCCCGCAATCGCGCGCTATGATTTGATGCCTCACGCGAGCCGGGCACGCAACCCGGTTCGTTCTACAGATGACAGTTCGCAGTTTTCGAAAGGCTCGCATGGTACGCACGCCCAGCACGATGCTTCCGCTTGGGACGAAGGCCCCGGATTTTTCGCTCATCAACGTCGACGGCCGCACGGTGGCATTGGAAAGTATGCAAGGCGCGCCCGCGCTCCTGGTGATGTTCATCTGCAATCATTGCCCTTACGTGAAGCACGTGGCCGACGAATTGGCCAGGCTCGGCAACGAGTATCAGCGGCGGGGTGTGGCGGTGGTCGCGATCAACACGAACGACGCAGCGGCCTATCCGGCCGACTCGCCGGAACGGATGGTCGCCGAAGCGGAAGATCGCGGTTACCACTTTCCATACCTTTACGACGATGCGCAGGAGACGGCCAGGCTGTATCGCGCCGCCTGCACGCCGGACTTCTACGTCTTCGACGCCGAACAGCGGCTCGTCTATCGCGGCCAGATGGACGACAGCCGGCCGGATTCGGGCATTCCCGTCACCGGTCGGGATTTGCGCGCGGCGCTCGACGCGGTTCTGGCGGGCAAGCCCGTCCCAGAGCCGCAGAAGCCGAGCCTCGGCTGCAACATCAAATGGAAGCCGGGCAACGAACCGGACTACTTCGGGTAATCGCGGCGGCGTAGGTCGCCGAGTTCTCCCTGCGGCGATCTGGCTATTGGCCGTGGCCGCGAATCGGCGGACCGCCGGGCTGGACGCCGGTAATTCGTCCTTGCGTCTCGGGCTGAGTGAACCCCGCCGTCGTTTCTGGACGGGATGGCGCCGGCGCTGGCGGCGCCGACGAGACAGTGGGCGGCGCGGACGGCCGTGGCGTTGCGGCGGCAACCGGTGGATGCGCGTCCGACCGATCGTGTGGCGACGACGCGAGCCGTTCGACGACGTCGTCTTGGAATCGTGCCTCCTTCGTGACCCAAACCGGATCGTTGCTCGGCGCGTGGCCTTCGGCGAGCGGATTGGGAATCTCGCGTCCGGCGAAATTGGTGCCGCGATAGATCGTGCCGCTTTGGAACGGCCCGACACCCAGCACCCAGACGTTTCGCGAGTTGCTGGTGTATTGGCTCACGCCCGATTGCCAGACCGGCTCGCCCGATTCGCGTTCGTATGCAAAGACCGCAAGCTTGGCGACGCCGCGTTGCGAGGTGCGTTTCGCCAGCGGGATTTCGGGTATGGCGGCGGGCACTCCGGGAACGGGCGCGAACGAACCGAGGTTCGTGGCGGGGAGGCCGTATAGCAAGTCGTGGCGGTCGGTACCGACCGCCCCGCTGCGAGCTTCGACGATGTACTCCGCGTCCTCGCGTTTTTCCGCCAGAACGCAGCCGCAGGAAAGCAGGTGCTGGCGGAGCGTGCTGGTGAGGTATTGGTTGTCGTCGGCGTTGGCGACCTTCAGGTACTGCGGATCGAAGAACACCCTTCGACCGGCTAGAACTCGAAAGTTGATGTCGCTCACCGCGCGATCGACGGCGTCGGAGATGAGG
>QEVJ01000155.1 GCA_003576845.1 Planctomycetota bacterium | reverse complement strand
TCCCGTCGGTTCATGGAAGTGGTTCAACAACCCATGAAACCACGAGACTCACGCGATGTTTTTCAACTCACCGCCGCAAAAGGGTGAATAAGTCGGGCTAAATAAGAAAACCGCTTTGGACCGTGTGATGGCGACAAAGTCGGTCGATGGACGCCAACTTGCCAAGGCATCGCGCTTGGTTACGACTACTCTAAACCGAGTGAAGCGGATGTTTCCGCAGCTGAAACCCATCAGACTGCGCCAAGTCACTGACTTTTATACTTTAGCGGTACTAATCGGTAAATTCTAACAACAGGGCATGATCCTCACGGACAAGAGGCGAAATCGATTGGCTTGGGATCTGCTCCAAGCCTTTTCCGTTCGAGTTGACGAAGTAGGTGAACTTCAACGAAGGGCGAAAGGAGCTCGTCCAGACCAAGAGCTTTACCGAGATTACTTGCTGACCGTTCGGCAGATGACCGACGATGTCGCCCAACGGCGGAAGCGCGAGCAGATATTGGCAGGAATTCTGGGCAGTTTATTTGCAACCAAAGATTCGCAGCGCGGCTTTACGTCCGAACAGCGTCGAATCATCTGGAACACGGCGGCCAATCGCGCCTGTTCAGCATGTGGGTGCAAGCTAACGTGGGAAGACTTCACAATCGATCATATCAACCCGCACAGCAAGGGCGGCCGGAGCTCGCTTGAGAACGCCGCGCTGATGTGCCGTGCGCACAATGCTGCGAAGGGCAATCGGCGTCGTTCGCGTCGATGACGATGCGGTTATCGGCTTGGCTTACGCCGGCGTGTTGTCTTGGGTTTGGATTGCCTTCGATTTGCCTCTCGAAGCTTCATGGCGTCCTTTAGGATTTGTTGCATTCCGGGATCGTCGGTAGATGCGCCGATGGTTCGCTGCCAGCGTTTACCCCGATCGCTTGTAGCCTCAACCAGCAATTCACGCAGGCTTGCGACTTGGGCTTCGAGCACTTCGATTCGTTCAGTTATCGTGGGCATGTTTAACTCAATGCGGCACGCGCATCACGACTTTAATCGCGTCGCCCGCTTGCATCAGTTTTAGGCCGCGGTCGAAGTCGCTCATTTCGATCTGATGGGTCACGATCGGCGCGAGGTTCAGCCGTCCCGACAATAAAAAGCTTTCGACCTGATACCAGGTTTCAAACATGCGGCGGCCGTTGATGCCGAGGACTGTGGCGCCTTTGAAGATGATGTCTTCGGCCAGGTTGAGCGTGACTTCCTTCGACGGCAGGCCCAAGAGGGCGACGGTGCCGCCGTTCCGGAGAGCTTTGAACCCATCGCGGATGCCGTTGGGATGGCCGCTCATTTCGAGCCAGACTTGCGGGCCTTGGTTGTGCGTGAGGCGGCGGGCGGCTTCGGGCCAGCTTTCGTCGCGGGCGTTGAACGTGTGGTCGGCGCCGAGTTCCTTGGCGATTTCGAGCCGCCGCTCGAACGGATCGGTGACGATGATCGTGCCCGCGCCGGCCGCGCGGGCGATCGTCACGGCCATCAGCCCGATCGTGCCCACGCCCGTGATGACGACGCTGCGACCGCTCACGCCGGCGGACATGACCGTGTGCATCGCGTTGCCGAGTGGATCGAAGATCGCCGCGATGTGGTCGGGAATCGCGTCGTCGACCGGCCAGATGTTCTCTTCCGGCACGCTGACGTATTGGGCGAAGCAGCCGTCGCGGTCGATGCCGAGGATATCGACTTTCTCACAAATGTGGCCGTTGCCCGTGCGGCACGGTTCGCAGATTCCGCAACCGACGTGTCCTTCGGCGCTGACCCGCTGGCCGACGGCGGTTCTCGTGACCGCGCTACCGACGGCGACGACGCGGCCGACGAACTCGTGGCCGGTGGTGATGCCGATGGGGATGCGGGACTGGCTCCAGGCGTCCCATTCGTAAATGTGGCGGTCGGTGCCGCAGATGCCGGCGTGCGTGACCGCAACCAGAGCGTCGCGGGGGCCGATTTGGGGGACCGGCGTCTGCGGCGACCAGGTGAGACCCGGGGCCGCTTCGAGCTTCTTGATCGCCAGCATCGTGGCGTCGGGCCGGGGGGCGAAGTAAGCGGACTTGCTAGCAGCCGGCGGCAGCATCGTGGCAGACGTCATGGGCGGTCTTCTCGTGCTCGCCGCGGGGCGAGGTTCCTGTCGGACGGGGGTGAATTTCACTACAATCGTACCGGCCCACTGGTGATTTACAAGGCGAACCACGCCGTCCGAACGACCGTCTTATCCATGAAGCACGAAGTCACGATTCGCTACCTTGAAATGACGTCGCCGGGGGACTATCGGCCTGCGCGGGCCGCGAGCGAACCGCTCGATTTCGACCGCGTGGAGCTGCCGCTGCCGGAGTTGAATCGGTTTTTTTACGTCGCCGTAGGTCGGCTATGGCATTGGGGCGATCGGTTGCCCTGGCCGCGGGAAAAGTGGCTCGCCTGGGTCGATCGTGCGGAACTCGAAACTTGGGTCGCGTATTGCCGGGGGACGCCGGTGGGATATTTCGAGCTGGAGCGGCAACCGGAGGCCAATGTCGAAGTTGCGTATTTCGGGTTGCTGCCGGATTTCACGGGCCGCGGCTTTGGCGGGGCGCTTTTGAATCGCGCGATCGAGCGGGCGTGGGAGGACGGCACGCGGCGGGTGTGGCTGCACACCTGCACGCTCGACCATCCGGCGGCGCTGGCGAACTATCTCGCCCGCGGATTTCGGCAGTTCGACGAGACGACGGAAATGCGCGAGCCGCGCGACCCGGCGGAGCGAGCTTGGTATGCGTGAGGTCAGGGGACGGGGATCGGGGGTCAGGGATCGGGGAAATGCAGCTTCAATATGCGGTCGTCGGTGCGCCGGATAGAATCTGTCCTTCAACGAGGCACGAAAGCGACTCGCGCGCTTACGCGAAACCAAGCTGGTTCGTTTTTTAACGCAGAGGGCGCAGAGGACTCGCAGAGGGCGCGGAGGAATTCACTCAGTGCAAGTATTGAACGACAATTGTCGCGGCACGACTCGTCGTCCTCTCTGCGACCCCTGCGCATCCTCTGCGCCCTCCGCGTTGGAAAACTAACCAACTCGTTTTTGAGTGCCGCCGAGAACTGCCGCGAAAGCCGAGAATCAATCAATCATCGAATACTCCAATCGTCATGGACAAGATCTCCGTCGCCGCTGCTCGCCAGGCCGAGGCTATCGGCCGCCAGGTTACGCTTCAGGGTTGGATTCGCACGCGCCGCGATTCCAAGGGCGGGTTTAGCTTCCTGGAACTCAACGACGGCTCGTCGCAGGGGAACATCCAAGTCATCGCCGACGCGAGCCTCGCCAACTACGAGAGCGAGATCAAGCATCTTTCCGCCGCGTGCTCCGTGACGGTTCGCGGCGAGGTGAAGCCGTCCGGCGGGAAGGGGCAAGCGACGGAAGTGCTGGCGAGCGAAGTGATCGTCCACGGCTGGGCCGACGCCGAGAATTACCCGCTGCAAAAAAAGCAGCACTCTTTCGAGAAGCTCCGCGAATGGGCCCACTTGCGGCCGCGGACCAACACGTTCGGGGCGATCGCCCGCGTGCGGAACTGCGTGAGCCGGTCGATCCACAACTTCTTCCAGGAAGAAGGCTTTCTTTACATCCACACGCCGATCATCACGGCCAGCGATTGCGAAGGCGCCGGGGCAATGTTTCGCGTGTCAACGATCGACCCGGCCAAGCCGCCGCTCAAAGAGGGGCAGATCGACTACACGCAGGACTTCTTCGGTCGGCCCGCGTATCTGACGGTGAGCGGCCAGCTCAACGCCGAGATTTTTGCGTGTGCCTTGGGCAAGGTCTACACGTTCGGGCCGACGTTTCGCGCGGAGAACTCGAACACCTCGCGGCATCTGGCCGAGTTTTGGATGATCGAGCCGGAGATGGCGTTTTATGAACTGACCGACAACATGGACCTGGCCGAGCGGTTCTTGAAGCGCGTGTTTCGCGACGCGCTCGACCAGTGCGGCGAGGACATGCAGTTTTTCAACGACCGGATCGACGACACGGTGATTTCGACGCTCGACGCGATTATCACGAGCAGCTTCGAGCGCGTGTCGTACACCGACGCGATCGACATTCTCGCCAAGAGCGGCCGGAAGTTCGAGTTTCCGGTCGCTTGGGGCACGGATTTGCAGGCCGAGCACGAGCGGTTCCTGACCGAGGAGCACTTCAAACGCCCGGTGGTGCTCTATAACTACCCGCGGTCGATCAAGCCGTTCTACATGCGGGTGAACGACGACGAGAAAACGGTGCGGGCGATGGACGTGCTCGTGCCGAAGGTCGGCGAGATCATCGGCGGCAGCCAGCGCGAAGAGCGGCTCGACGTGTTGCAAACGCGGATGGACGAGCAGCACCTCAAGGCGGCGGATTACTGGTGGTACACGGAACTCCGCCGCTACGGCACCGTGCCGCACAGCGGGTTTGGGCTGGGGCTGGAGCGGGTGATTCAGTTCATCACGGGCATGCAAAATATCCGCGACGTGATTCCGTTCCCGCGAACGCCGGGGAACGCGGAATTCTGAGTCAATCGAGATGGAGAGTTGGTTAGTTTTTTAACACAGAGGGCGCAGAGGACGCGGAGAAGACAATCATCCACAGATGTCGCAGATTTCACAGATCGGAACAGCCATCCTCTTATCTGCGAGAATCTGCGCAATCTGTGGATCAATCTGGCATTCCTCTCTGCGCCCTCTGCGAAACCTCTGCGCCCTCTGCGTTAAAAAATGGCAGGTCTTATTTTTCGCAACGGCTTAGAGCTTTAGCGCAGTTGCTCAAATTCATGATTCATCGCACGCCAGCTATCTATGTTCCGCAACGTCCCCCCGAACGTCAGTTTTCCGCAGCTTGAGAATGACGTGATCGCGTTTTGGCGATCGCGGAAGATTTACGACAAGTCGCTCGAGCAGCGGCGGAAACAGCACGAGCGCGATCCGGCGGCGCATCCGCGGTTCGTGTTTTATGAAGGTCCGCCGACGGCCAATGGGATGCCGCATCCGGGGCATTGCCTCACGCGGGCGATCAAGGATTTGTTTCCGCGGTATCGGACGATGCGCGGCGAGTATTGCGAGCGGAAGGCCGGCTGGGACACCCACGGGCTGCCGGTCGAGGTCGAAGTCTGCAAGGAACTCGGCATCCACGCCAAGGAAGAAATCGAAGCGTTCGGCATCGAGCCGTTCATCCAAAAATGCCAGCAAAGCGTCTGGCGCTACATGCAAGAATGGGAACGGCTGACCGAGCGGATCGGATTTTGGATTCACCTCGACCGGGCGTATGTGACCTATCACCAAAGCTACGTCGAGAGCGTTTGGTGGTCGCTAAAAACACTGTTTGATCGCATCGGAGATTCACAAGGAGAGGTATCGCGAGATTTTATTCACATCCTCGACGACGATGCGCAGGAACAAATTGACAAACTTCGCGTATTCAGTGAACGACTGCTTTACCACGACTCTAAGATTGTCTGGTGGTGGGCTCAAGGCGGCACGGCGCTTTCGGCGGGTGAAGTAGGACAAGGCTATCGTCAAGTCGACGATCCAAGCGTCTATGTTCGATTTCCGTTACTAGACGAAAGTGGAAAGGATTCAGGCGAGGATTTGCTGGTTTGGACCACGACGCCTTGGACTCTTCCAAGCAATCAATTCGTAGCCGTCCATCGCGATTTGAGCTACGTAGTGCTAGAGAGCCCGGAGCAGGAGCGGCCACTCATCGTAGCGTCGGATCGCATGGACCATGTGATTCGTTTAAAAAATCCAAAAACGACCGGACCATATACCCCGGCCCCGTCCTTTACAGTGTCCAAGACATACAGCGGAAAAGAACTTGAAGGACGCCGTTATCGGCCTCCATTTGAGTATTTTTATAAAGACGCTGCGACGAAAGGGGCGACTTGCTTTGTTCCGGCCAACGACATGCCGGACGATCCTGATGCGGTTAAATCGTGGCTGAAGGAGCACGTGAACAAGCGAAACGAAGAAGAGTTCCGATCGCAAGGACCATGCGAATGGCTGCGAGCCTGGCGAATTGTTTGTGCCGACTTCGTTTCGACGGAAAGTGGAACAGGACTCGTCCACGTCGCCCCCGCATTTGGTCAAGATGACTTTGAAGTTCTTAAGCAACTTACTGGGACTAGGCTGCCGGCTTACTGGTACAAACCCAAGTTGATCTGCCCTGTCGCACCGAACGGACGATTCACGAGCGAAGTTCCTGATTTCGAAGGCCGTTGGGTAAAGGAGAAAGAGTGCGAGAATGAGCTTATTCGTTCATTGAAGGATGCCGGCCTGCTTTTTCATCGAGATCAGATCAAACACGATTATCCATTCTGTTGGCGAGCGGAGCAGGATCCTTTGATCCAGTATCCGCGTAAGTGTTGGTTCATCAAAACCACCGCGTTCAAGGACGCGATGTTGGCGAACAACGCGAAGATCAACTGGCTGCCCGAGCATATTCGCGACGGGCGGTTTGGGAATTTCTTGGAGTCGAACGTCGATTGGGCGTTGTCGCGCGAGCGGTATTGGGGCACGCCGCTGCCGATTTGGGTTTGCGACATTACGGGCAAGATGGAAGCGGTGGCGAGTTACGACGAGCTGATCAACAAGCCGGGCGTGGCGGGATTGGCCGCGTGGGAGGAGGCGAAGGCGAAGAACCCGGAGCTGCCCGACGATTTGCGGGTACACAAGCCGTACATCGACGCGATCACGTACGATTCGCCGTTTGCGGAAGAAGGCCGGATGCGGCGGGTGAGCGAGGTGATCGACTGCTGGTACGACAGCGGCGCAATGCCGTTTGCGCAATGGGGCTATCGCGGCGAGGAAGGGCCGAAGGAAGCGGCGGCGGAGTTTCGCGAGCAGTTTCCGGCCGATTTCATCAGCGAAGCGATCGATCAGACACGCGGGTGGTTTTATAGCCAGTTGGCGATTAGCACGATGTTGTTTGGCCAGGGGTCAGGTGTCGGGGGTCAGGGGTCAGGGGAAGCCAGCGGACACGCGGCTGCGAAGCAGCAAGCTTCCAACCTCCAACCTCGAACCTCGAACCTCGCATCCCCGACTCCTGACCCCCGACCCCTGACCCCTTTTCCGCATCCCTTCCGCAACTGCATCGTCCTCGGCCTGATGCTGGGCGAGGACGGGCAGAAGATGTCAAAGAGCAAGCGGAACTACCGCGAGCCGGCGGAGATTTTTGATAGATACGGCGCCGATGCGCTGCGGTGGTATTTTTTTGCGAACCAGCCACCGTGGACGTCGATCCGGTATAGCGAGCAGGCGATCAAAGACAGCGTGCCGGAGTTCTTGCTGCGGTTGTGGAATTGTTATTCGTTCTTTGTGATTTACGCGAATATCGATGGGTTTGATCCGGCGGAGAAGATCGGGGCGCGGGGCGCGGGGCGCGAGGCGCGGGATTCGGACACCGCGTCAACGACGAGTCCTCAGCCTCAATCTTCCCTCGCCCCGCGCCCCGCGCCCCACGCCCCTCTCCAACTCACGCCGGACGTGCTGGCGAAGGGCGCGGACTATCGGCCTTACAGATCGCGGCGGCCGCTGGATCAGTGGATCATTAGCGAACTGAATCGGACGATCGAACACGTGACCGCGGCGATGGATGCTTACGACAACTATTCGGCTTGTCAGCGGATCATCGAGTACGTCGATGGGTTGTCGAACTGGTACGTGCGGCGGGCGCGGGATCGGTTTTGGGCGGAGGACAAGCGCGATCCGGACAAGTTGGACGCTTATTGGACGCTGTACGAGTGCCTGGTGACGACGGCCAAGCTCGTCGCTCCGTTCGTGCCGTTTTTGGCCGAGACGATGTGGCGGAATCTGGTGGCCGACGTATTCGGCGAGCGGGCGGCGGAGAGCGTGCATTTGTGCGATTATCCGGCGGCGGACAAATCGGCCATCGACGCCGTGCTGCTCGAACGGATGAGCCTGGGGCGCGAGATCGCGTCGCTCGGGCGCGCCGCGCGGATGGCTGCGAAGCTCAAAGTCCGGCAGCCGCTCTCTAAGGTCGAGATCGTGCTGGCCGACGACAAGCATCGGGCGTGGCTCGAATTGGCGGACGCGGAAGTGCGCGACGAGCTGAACGTCAAGAAAGTCGAATACACGACGCACGGCGAAGAGTACATTACGTATCAGGTGCTGCCGAACTTCAAGCGGCTCGGACCGCGGGTCGGCAAGCACCTGCCGGCGCTCAAGCAAGCACTCGCCGACGCGGACGGCGCGAAGCTGCTGGCCGAGATGAACGCGGCGGGCAAGATTTCGCTGGCGGTCGGCGGCGAGACGATCGAACTCGACGGCGAGGATATTCAAGTTCGTTTGCAAGCCAAGCCCGGCTGGGCGGCGGCGCAGGGCAAGCAGTGTGTCGTGGTGCTGAGCACCGAACTGACCGACGAGCTGATCCAAGAAGGCATCGCCAAGGACATGATCCGGGCGATTCAGGATCGGCGGAAGGAGATCGCTTGCGAGTACACGGCGCGGATCGAAGTGGCGATCGCGAGCGCGAGCGAAGCCGTGCGCAAGGCGGTGACGGCGTTTGCGGAGCAGATCAAGGGCGAGACGCTGGCGGTGAGACTCACGGTTTCGACCGCGCCGTCGCGCGATGCGATGGAAGTCAACGTGGCCGATGAGAAAGCCTGGTTGACGGTTCGCGTTCTCGGATAGTCCAGCGGAATCGCGGTCAAGGCTCCTGTTGGCTCGGGTCGATCACCTTGAACCCGACGGCGACGGCCGCGGCCGCAAGTTCGCCGTCCGCGGTAATGAACGTCAATGTCGGCAGACCCGGCGCCGATCGCAAAGATTGAAGCTTAAGGGCGGACGATAGTTGAATTGCGTCGAGCGCACGCAAACCGTAGGTTCGTGCAATGGCCATTGCGGAGGTTGCAAGTCCTTCGTTGAATTCGACGATGGAGAAGAGGTTGTCCACGTCGAACTTCACGGCGTCGTATAGCGCGGCCGCATCTTGGTCGGTCAGCGAACGCGAGCGGCGGGCGATCGACGAAACGATTTCGACGGAGGCAAGGCGAGAGATGAAAACGTCATTGCCGGAGTCGGGCAAAGCCGCGGCTCTCATCCATTCGCTGCCGCGCTCGTCCATGTAGCATTTGACGATCGCGCTGCTGTCGACAAAAAACGCGCTCAACTACCCGCGCTCCTCAATGATGGTTTCCGACAGCGGTTTGCCCTCGATCTTGAACGGCTTGAAATCGTCGCGGGCAAAGGATGCTCTACGCGGATCGTTGATCTTGGAAATGACGCCGGCCGCCAGAAGGCGCCGTTTATAGGCAGTTTCGGCATCTGGCGACGACGGGTCGGTCGGCGCAAGTTCAATGCTTCCCGCGGGAAGAAGCACGTCGTGAAACTCTGCAAGTGTGCGCTGGAGATCGCCCGACATGGCCTGCCGTCCGTTGTGTTTGAGCATCGTAATTATAGCATCGTCAAGCGAAGGTTCGAAAGCAACTCAACCCCTTCGATTCAATACGCCTTCGCGAATGCCGCCCGCTTTGTGCTGGGCTGGCCCGTGACGATGCACTTGCCGGGTTCTTCGGGCGCATCCGTTGGGATGCAGCGGACGGTGACTTTGAGTTCGTCGAGCGCGGCTTTTAGTTCGGGGCCGTCGTGGAAGTGGCATAGGGCGATGCCGCCGTGGATTTCGGGCTCTTCCGCGTTCTTGGGCGTGAAGAACGCCTTGAACTCGTTCAAGTCGTCGATCGTGCGGGTGTGTTCTTTGCGGAACGCGAGCGCGCGGTCGAAGAGGCCCTGTTGCATTTCGGCGAGCGTTTGGCTGACCGTGGCGACGAACTCGCTGCGGCCGACGCCGGCTTTCTCTTTCGGCGCGCGGTCGCGGCGGCCGACAAACACGGCGTCGCCCTGCACGTCGCGGGGACCGATTTCGAGGCGAATGGGGACGCCGCGCTTGATGTGCTGCCAGGCCTTTTCGCCGCCGCGGAGATCGCGGTCGTCGATTTTGACTTGCACAGGGCGGTCGTCGTATTGCTGGGCGGCGACTTCGCGTTTGACGCGCTCGGCGAACTCGAGGACGACGCGCTTCTCGTCGTCGTTGCGATAGATCGGCAGGATGACAACGTGCACGGGTGCGAGGCGCGGCGGGAGCACGAGTCCGTCGTCGTCGCTGTGGGTCATCAAGAGGCCGCCGACGAGCCGCGTCGACACGCCCCACGATGTCGTCCAGGCGAATGCTTCTTTGCCTTCCTGATCTTGAAACTTGATCTCCTGGGCCTTGGCGAAGTTCTGACCCAAAAAGTGCGACGTGCCGGCTTGCAGCGCTTTGCGGTCTTGCATCAGGGCTTCGATTGAGAGCGTCGTGACCGCGCCCGGGAAACGCTCGCCGGCGGTTTTTTCTCCCTTGATGACGGGCATGGCCATGTAGTTCTCGGCGAAGTCGGCGTAAACGTCGAGCATCCGCCGGGTCTCTTCCATCGCCTCTTCGGCCGTGGCGTGGCAGGTGTGGCCTTCTTGCCAGAGGAACTCGGTCGTGCGGAGGAACATGCGGGTCCGCATCTCCCAGCGGACGACATTCGCCCATTGGTTGATGAGGATCGGCAAATCGCGCCAACTTTGGACCCAGCGGGCGTACATGGCGCCGATGATCGTTTCGCTGGTGGGACGGACGACGAGCGGTTCTTCGAGCGGCGCGGCGGGGACGAGTCCGCCTTCGGGACCGGCTTCGAGCCGATGGTGCGTGACGACGGCGCATTCTTTGGCGAAGCCTTCGACGTGCTCGGCTTCCTTTTCCAAGAAGCTCTTGGGGATAAACAGCGGGAAGTAGGCGTTCTCGTGGCCGGTGGCCTTGAACATGCCGTCGAGGACGCGCTGGATGTTCTCCCACAGGGCGTATCCCCAGGGCTTGATCACCATGCAGCCGCGGACCGGCGAGGCCTCGGCCAAGTCGGCGGCCTTGATGACCTGCTGATACCACTCGGGATAGTCTTCGCTGCGGGTGGGGCTGATGGCGGTTTGCTGTTTGGCCATGAAATCGGGGGTCGGGGGTCAGGGTTCAGGATTCGGGGGTCGGGATTCGGGGAAGCGTCCTTTGGCCCCCGGTGAAGACACCGGGGGCGATACGGCGAGTTCGCGCGGTTGGGCCGGCATTCTAATGGCGGCGGGGCGGGACGGACAATCCGAACGCTTCGCCGCGGAAAATGTCGCGGCCCCTACGTTCGGCGAATCGACAAGTGTCTGGTATAACGGCAGGGCGGTAACTTTTTTCGTGGCGTGGCTTGCGGCTTCTTGCCCATCGCGGAGGAGAGATATGCGGTGGCCTGGTGTTTCATTTTGGCGACGGCGGGCAGATCGCGCTTGGCGCGGGGCTGGCGCGTCGCGAGCGCGGGGCGAAGCCGGGATGCGGCTGGCTCATGAGCTGCTCGAACCGCGGGCGATGTTGGCGAACGCGGCGCCGGTGGCGGTGAACGACACGTACTTCTTCGACGGCGCCGTGCAGCGCAATGTGGCTGCCGGGATCGAGCCGGTGACGTACATCGAGGCGGGATCGACTTGGTTTTACAGCGACGATGGCTCGGATCAGCGGACGCTCAATCCCGAATGGAATGCGGGGCCGGAAGCGGGGTTCGATCCCGTATCGGGAAACGAGCCGGGATGGGCGGCATCGGGCGCGGCGCCGCTCGGCTTCGGCGACCCCGTTAGCACCACCCTTCGAAGCGGGCACTCGGCGTATTATTTTTATCGCCCATTCAACGTAGATCCAGTTCCCGAAGCGTTGTTCCTCGGGGTGCAGGTGGACGATTGTGCGGCGATTTACATCAACGGCCTTGAAGTTCATCGCACGGCCAACTTCGGGTCCGGTCCCATTTCGCACGATAGGCTGTGTGCGACGGGCACGCCTTCCGAGACGACGTTTTTCGAGTCGTTCATTGACACCGCGGCGCTCAACTTACAGCCAAGCGGCAACACGATCGCCGTCGAAGTTCATCAGGTATCGCTTCAGAGCAGCGACGTGCGATTCGATTTGCGATTGCAGAGCGGCGGGTTGGGGTTGCTCGCGAACGACTACGATCCGGACGGCGCGCGGGACGCGTTGACGGTCGAGGTCGTGAGCACGGGCCAGGCGTCGACGTATGGCACGCTCGATGTTTCGCCGGACGGGACGGTGGCGTTCATGCCGCGGAGTCACACGACCAACGGTCAATTCAGCTTCACCTATCGCGTGGTCGATGCGGGCGATCCGCCGCAGGTGTCCAACGTCGCCACGGCGACGGTTCGGATTCAGGGCTGCGATTGTTTTCCCGTGTTGGCTTACGACGATATTGGGATACCACAATTCATCATTCACGAAGATCAAGTTCTGGTGATCGACGCGTCGAGCGGGCCGGTCGGCTCGGCAGGCGTCGGCGTGCTCGCGAACGATACGACGTTTTATTGGTCGCCCGTGACCGCGCGCGTCGTTTCGCAGCCGACGAGTGGCGGGACGGTCGTGTTTTCGTTGGACGGCGGTTTCACGTACGCGCCGGGCAAGGATTTCGCGGGGATTGATTCGTTTCAGTATGTGGCCAACGACGGATTCAACGATAGCAATGCGGCGACGGTGGACATCGTCGTGTTGCCGGTGGACGATCCGCCGGTGGCGATCGTGGATCGCTATTCGGTCGTTGCGGGGGGCACGTTGAACGCGAGCGGCTTGGGTTTGATTCCGCGCGGTGCGACGTGGAACTATCTCGACGAGTTGGAGGCGACGGAACCGTATCCGCTGGACGGCGCGGAGAATGCGTGGAACGCGGCGGCATTCGACGCCGCGACGAGCGATCCGGCGATCGGCGCTTGGAAGACGGCGCGTGCTCCGTTCGAGCTGGGCGAGGTTCGTGGGTTCGAATTCGCCGGAGCGGCCGTGACGAATCTGGCCGGCTCGGCGTATACGCACCACACGTACCTTTTCCGGCGGACGTTCGAGCTGGCGGCGGGCACGGCGGCCGGGATTTCGGCGCTGGCTGCGGAATTCCTGGCCGATGATGCGGCGGTGTTCTATATCAACGGGATCGAAGTCGGGCGGTACAACTTCGCGGCCGACGTCGGGACGCTGACGCCGGCGTCGCGCAACGGGCCGGGCGGGGCGAACGGCGTGGCGGGAAACGAGGCGAGCTATTCGTCGCAGATCTTGCCCGTGGGTCCGGGCGTGTTGCACGACGGGGTGAATACGATCGCCGTGGAGTTGCACCAGAACAGCAATACGAGCAGCGACGCCGGCTTCGATATGTCGCTCTCGGTCGCGCCGGGGGCGGGCGTGTTGTTCAACGATTTCGACGTCGAAGGGGACGCGATTTTCGGCGCGGCGGTCGTGCCGGGTTCGGGGCCGTTGGGGACGCTGGTCGAGTTTCGCCCGGACGGGACGTTCGTGTATGTGCCACCGCCGGGTTTTGTCGGCGTGGATACGTTCGAGTACACGGCGAGCACGGCGGGCGGGACATCGCAGCCGGGGACGGTGACGATTCGTGTCGAGAGCGACTTACGCCTGGATCTCAACGGCGACACGGTCGTCGACTTGGGGGACTTGAGCATTCTGGTGGGCCATTTCGGCACGGCGGCGGGAGCGAACAATGCGGTTGGCGACGTCGACTTTGACGGGCGCGTTTCGCTGACCGACGCGATTCAATTGCGGAACGGGATGACGACCGGGCCGGCGGAAGCGAGCGCAGCGGCGGCGGTTGTGGCGAAACGACTTGAGGCAAGCCCTGCCGCGGTGGACCGTGCGTTCGAGCGGCTCGACGTTCGGACGGTGGCACGTGCGCGGCGGGGGGCGGGGGCGAGCGAGTCGCTCTTGGGCGCCGAGCTTTCGGTCGCGGCCGGGGCCGGCGACGGGCAGAGGTTGCTAGCCGCGGGGCGTCTGCGCGAAGCGGCGGGGCGGCGATTGGGGCGCGGTTAGCAGCCTGTTGAAAAAGCACTGTCATGGCTGAATTTGCATTTCTGATTGCGCGCATACGGTGAGCGCAACTACGGTCAGCGTAGTTTCGCGAGTGCTCG
>QEVJ01000154.1 GCA_003576845.1 Planctomycetota bacterium | reverse complement strand
CGGTCAACGTCGTCTGGACGTTCGTGTACCCGAGTCGTTCTCTCACAACCTTGACGTGTTCGCCCGCCGCCAGGATCAGCGTTGCCGCCGTGTGGCGCACGCCGTTGCAGAAAACCTTTCCGCAGTCGGTAGTTATGGTTAATTGAACGGTATTGGCCCTAGGCCCGCCGAATTCGACGCACTTCCGTGGCTATCTCGGAAAGGTCGACGTTGGCGACGGCCGATCGATCGAGGGCCGCACGATGCCGCGCTCCCCGCAGTCGCAGGCCGGTCGTTCCGGTCGAGTTGTCGCCGCTTTGCTGCTGGCTTTCGGCCAGAACGCGGTCGACGCCGCTCGCCCTGGGGGCCACGACCCGAACGGCGGAACTGTCGCGGCGGGTAACGACGCGGGGCGCATTCTCCGACGCCGCGGCGATGACCGCGGCCGGCGCGGATGGGCTCGCCGCCGGCGAAGGCGGCGCCAGGAAACCCAGGTTCGACTGCGCCAAGGCGACATCGGCAACGCCGACGATGCCGTCGCCGTTGAAATCTCCCTTGGCCCACGCCGGGGCGCCGCTGTAACCGTAGTTGCGGCCCACCGTCGCGGCGTCGGCTCGGTTCACCGCGCCGTCGAGGTTGGCGTCGCCGCGACGAGTGCCGAGAATCGTCTCGATCAGGTACGTCGCGTCGGCCGAATTCACGGCCGAATTGCCGTCGAGATCGTAGATCGGATTCGTCGAACCGGCGTTGATCGCGGCGTGCAGCGTGTCGATGTCGACCGCGTTGATCGTGCCATCGCCGTTGAAGTCGCCGGGCGCCGACGAACCGTTCGTCGCACCGGGTGTGCCGTCGGTCGGTCCGGCCGTCCAGTTGATCGGATCGTTGCCGTAAGCCGAAGCGGCCAGCTTACTAAGCGACGGTCCCGTGCCGTCCGCTGCAACCGGCCATGCGGGTTCGTCGTCATATTCGACGCGATCGGCCAGGATCATCGACGCCGCTGGGCCGGGGCGGAACAACTCGACGTTCTCGCCCGCGTTGTCGAGCGAACCCGTGAACGGGCCGAGAACCTGGACGCCCACGGGAATCGCGGCATTCTCCGGGTTAGCGGCAAATTCCGCCGGCGTGACGTTCGTGAGCACCAGGAACTCTCCCGGCGCGAGCGTCACGTTTCCGAACGCATAGTCGATGCCCGTCGCAAACTCCCAGCCGGCCAGCGACACCGGCGCGGCCGAGATATTGACGAGTTCGATGAACTCGTCGCCGGCCGCGACCGGGGGCATTCCGCCGTCATCCTGCGGGTGGTAATGCACTTCGTTGATGACGATCGGACCGACGATCGGGGCCGAGTTCGCACCGCCGAAAGTCGCGGAGACGAGCGCCGTAAAGTCGCTATCGCCGTCGCTGTTCACGTGCCGCCCGAGCACGGTGCCGGTCTCGGTAGCGCCGTAGTCACGATAGATCGCAAAGCCGACCAGCGTTCCGCCCGCATCGGCCGCATGAAGAATCAGCGTGCCGCCGGTGTTCGCCAGGGCGAAGCTCGAACCCCACAAGCCTTGCTCGTTGAGCACGCGGAACTCGCCCGGGGCGATCGGCGGCAGCGTCGGCAAGCGATACTGCTTCACGTTGTCCGGATCGTCCGACATGTACCAGCCGCTGATGTCGATCGGGGCCAGCGACGCGTTGAGCAGCTCGATCCGCTTGTCGGCGGGGGTGATCGCCGCCGCCAGCATTTCATTGGCGAGCAAGGCGCCCGGCGGCAACACGCCCGTGAACGAATCTCCCGCGGCGGGCGTGCCGCCCAGGACGCTGCTCGGCCGCCACGCCGTGCGGTTGCCCCAGGTCGCCGGATCGGCATCCGTGTCGCGGGCCGTCAAGCTGAACCCAACGTCGTTGGTGTTGCCGTACCAATCGTTGTCGTAGGCAAAGCTCTGGATGACGCCGCCGAGACCGTCGACGAGGGTCAACGTTTCGCCGCCGTTGTTCAAGTTGCCGGCGAACGCCCCGGCGATCTTGGCGCCGCTGGGCAGCGTCGAACCGTACCGCAGCGAGAAGCCCGGCACGTCGCCGACGACGACGACGCGTTCGCCCGGCGAAAGGACCTGTACCGGCGACGAGTTGAAGTTGAACGTAATGCCGGCCGTGAACGCCACGCCGGCCAGGTTGACGTTCCGCGTGCCCGTGTTGATGAGCTCGATGAACTCGAAGTCGTTGGCGTTGGACACGCCGGCCGAGATTTCGGCGGGCGTCGCCGGCGCGGGACTGTAGTGGATCTCGCTCACGGCCAGCGTCGTTTCGCCCAGGATGAACTGCGCCTGCGAGATCGGCGACCATTCGCCGTTGAGAAACGCGCGGGCCTTGACGAGCGCGTTGTCGGTGAGCGTGAACGGCTGGCCGCCGAACGTGCCTTCGAGCTCGACGCTCGCGAGCAGGTCGGGGTTGTTCGCACTCGCATTGAGCGCGTGTACGGCGAGGACGTTTTGCCCGTCGACCAGTTGGCCGAGGAACGCGCTGAGATCGAAGAAGATGCGGACGGTCGACTCGGCGTCCGACCGCACGGACGTGGCCGCGGATGTATGATCGAGACTTGCCGGCGCCGCACGCGACGCGACTTGCATGCCATTGAGATACGCGACGAAGCCGTCGTCGTAGGCAATCGACATCGTGAGGTTCTGCATCGACGCCGCGTCGGACACGTCGAACGGATACCGGAGGTAGAGTGAGCTGCTCTGGTTGAGCATCGCCGCTTGCACGTTCGTCGTGATCAACGGACCGTAGTTCACGTTCGTGCCGGTCGTCTTGACCGACCAGCCGTTCAGGCCGTCCTGAAGAACTGCGAACGCGGCGCCGAACGCGTTCTGCTGGCCCGTAGCCAGCGACAACTCGACGGAGTCGCCACCACCCGCCTCGTAGAAGTCGAGCGTGATCGTCGTGATAAGCGGCGACCCGCTGACGGTGAACGTGCCGCCGGTTTGAGCGTGCCCGCGCGGAGCGCTGTACACCAGCGTATTCGTGCCGTTGCCCGGATCGCCGTTCGTATTGAACTTCGAGGTGAACGACACGCCGGGAATCGTCAACCGGAAGCCGTCGTCGCTCCCTACGGCCACGGACCACGTGCCGACGGGGATGATCACGTTCGCCGTCGCTCGGATGGCGTATTGCTCGCGGTCGGGCGTGGCAAACAACGCCAGATCGGCCGGGGTCGTCAGGTTGCCCGGGTCGCCGTGGTTGACGTACGGCTGCGAACGGGTTTCGGTGTTGCCGATCGTAAAGCCGGCCGTGTTGCCGTTGAGCACGTTGGTTGCTTGATCGACGTTGGCGAAGGTTCCCGCCGTGGTGTCCACGACGCGGACTTCGAATCCGCCGATCGTTTCGCCCGCGCCCGTGTCGAAACCGACCGACCCGACGGCGTTGTTCCAAGCCGCGTCGTTGTAAACGCGATTTTGCCAGCCGGACTCCGAACCGGCGCCGGTCGGCACGAGGTACTTGCCTGGGCTCGATCCGGTGAGGAAGTCTTGCACCGCATTGTAGGACACGGCCGTGGGGCTCGGAGTGCCATTCGCGGAACGCGGATCACTGCCGTCGGTCGTGTAATAAATCTGCCCGGCGCCGTCGAGCATCGACTGCGTACGGGAAACGAGCGCGGGCTGCATAAACAAGTCGGAACTGGCATTGGAGTTCAGCGCATGAACCGCCAGCAGATTGTTTCCGGCGACCAAGAGATTCTTGAAGCTGGAAATGTCGATATCCTCGAAGCCACCGGTTGCGTCCGCGTTATGCGCGCCGCCCGCGACTGAACTAAAAACCGGCGTGCCGGTGAAATTGCGGCGAGCCACTTCCGTGCCGTTGAGGTAGGCCACGAAGCCGTCGTCGTAGTTCATCCGCAAAATGAGCGCGTCGACGTCCGTGTCCGACACCGTGAACGGTATGCGGAGATAAATCGGAACGTCCGCACCGCCGGCCGGCGAGCCCACGTTGGTCGACGTGATATTGGGGTAGTCCAGGGCGCCGTTGTTGTCCTCGTATCCAATGCCAAGCGCTCCGCTCGTCCACGAGGTATCGTTGAACCCGGTGGTGTACCAGACGCCGTCCACGGAACCGTCGGCGGGAATGAGATACTTGGCGATCGTCTGCCCGTTGACGCCGCTGACGATCGTCGTGTCGTTGAAGACGATGGTCCCGGGCACGCTCAGCGAGATTTCGGTGTTCTCGTCGATGTGCCCGCCGTTGGGCGTGATAATCGGGTTGCCGACCACCGGATACCAGCCGACGGCGCGGAGCTGGTCGATCACTTCGTACACGCGGCCGGTGCCGCCGGTGCCGCTGCGGGTCGTGGAGATCCAGTTGCGCATCGTGGCGACGGCATTCGCCCACGTCGTGGGGTTGAGCGCGGAACTTCCCCAGCGGGCCGCCTCGGCGATCATCGCTACGTCGATCCGCGACATCAACTCGTCGAGCCGGGCAACGACACGATTCGTCGACAGCGGTCCGTCATCGAAGAACACCTCGTTCACGCGATCGACGAACTTCTGCGCATAGACGCTGTTCGTTTCCATCAGCACTTCGTGCTGGCAGTGCGGATTGAACGTCGTGAAGCTGCCGCAGTTGTTCACGAACGGCGTCACCATGTTGAACGCCGGCGCGTGCGTATCGCCGGTGTCGAACGAGTGTTCGGCGTCGTGCTGGATGTGCTGGAAGCCGTTGGGATTCTCGCGGTTGAAGATCGCGAACCAGTTGTTGAGTTGCGGCCGCGTGAACTTCGAACCGGGACCGTCGGTCGTGCCGTTGTAGTACGTCATGATCATGAAGTCGATCAGGCTCTCGACGTCCAGGAGCCGCTCGAACGCCGGATTCCGCGTGCCGTCGGGGTTCATGCCCTGGGCTTCGAAATATTCGGCAAGATTCGCGTCGCTCAACCCGCCCGGTTGCGAGAAGTAGTTGAACAGCCGAATGTAGGCTTCGGTGTTGCCGTCGGTGGCGCCGACGAGCCGCGGGTCGTTCTTGACGACATCGTAATCGTCGGCATCGCCGCCCAAATAGGACTCGGCGTAGCTGGCCTCCGGCCGTTCTTCCGACTGATACAGGCCCCAATAGATGCCGTTGATGTAGAGGTGATAGTAGCGCCCGCGGGTGTATTCTTGGCCGAGATCGCCCATGAGGACCCGCGTCAACTCGTCGCGGGCCATCGTGTTCTCGCCGCTGTTCTGGAATGCCCACGAATAGTTCTGCGACGTGCGGAGATCGAGGTTGTCGAATTCGTCCACGCCCTCGTCGCCGAAAATCGGGAAGCGGAGCTTCGACTCGCCGTATTCGCCGCGGAAGAACAACCGGAACGCGTGCTTGGGATTGGTGTTCGTGCGGCTGAAACCGCCGCGAATCCGCAAGCCGGCGTCGATCTGAAAGCCCTCCGACTGATCGGTGTCGGGATCGACCGGGTCGACGTAACCTTCGGGGACGATCATTTCGAGCGAGATCGGACGCTCCCAAGCGCGGCCCCGGTTGCCGGCGTGGTTGTAGATGCCGGTGCTCGGATCGCAGAGATTCGCGATGTTGGTGACGATCGACATCGACGGAATCTGCGTGAGCGCCGCCTCCATCTGCGGGCCCCACGTCGGATTGTTCACGATGTTGGGGTCCATGCCGTAGATCATCGTATTGGGGCTGCAACTGAGCCAGCCCGGCGGCATCGCGCCGGTCGGTTGCTGTAAGGCGATGTCGGCGGGGAACAAATACGTGGCGGTGGCGATGCGGGAGGGTTCCGCGCCCTCAAAGAGGCCGGCCGCGCGGAGCACGGTCGTCGACGAGATGTTCAGCGGTTGGCCGTTCCACAACGTGCCGGTCGGCGTGATGACGCCCGTCGTCGGATTGCGGGTATATGGATCGGTCCCGTTGGTCGTGTAGTAGATCTGCACGCCCCCCGTCATGTTGACGATGTTGACCTGCTGCGGCGTGCTATAGAAGCCGCGGGGCACGGAAAAGCTAGTCGGGCCAACGAATACGTCGACGCCCACGTTGTTCGCGGTGCCCGGCGTCGGCGTGGGGAAGAACACCTTCGGCGCGTCGAGCACAGTAATGGGCGGCGGGGGCAATTGCTCGCTTTTGACGACCGTGAGCAATTCGAAGTTTCCATTGTCGTTCCCACCCGATCGCGACTTGTAAAACAATTCCAGTTCGGCGCCGAAGGTCCGCTCGAAATGAACGAGTTCGAGCGTATGCACGCCGGCCGTGAGCGTGACCGTGCCGGTCGAAAGATTCGCGCCGTCCGCCGTGTTGTCCAGCACGACATTGGCGCCATCGATGCGGAGCCGCGCTCCGTCGTCGGCATGGACGCCGAACACGAACTCCCCTTCGGCGCCGGCGGGAACGACGAGCGTTGCCGTCGCCCGGACGGCAAAATGATTCTCGTCGACTTCCTCTTCGTCGAGCGGGAACGATTCGTCACCGGGGAAGCTGCCGGAGCTGCCGCCGCCGTCCGGATCGCGGAAATTGATCTCGTTGTAGTTGAAGGTCACGTCGCCGGCGATTCCCGAATGGCCGGCCGGAAGCCCCAGCAGCACGTCGGCATCGGCGAGCGGATTCGCGCCGCTGCCGCCGTCGCCGCCGATCTCGCCCGTTATGAGTCCCGGGAACGAAGGCGAAGCCGTCACGTGGCGCACGGTGAAGCCGGCTTGGGTCGTGCCAATGTTGCGATTGACGGTCGGAACTTGCAGCGGGGTGATCGTGGTGGCGGCGAGGCTGGAAATGACGCTCGGCGCGAGGGCCATGTCCCACACGGCCAGATCGTCGATTCCGCCGCGCAGGAACGCGTTGGTCGCCGTGCGGACGCCCAAGTTGAATGTCCCCGCACCGTCGGTGTTCAGTCCGAGGTTCTCGACGCGCGTTCGCTCGACGCCGTTGATATAGACGATCGTATTCGAGCCGTCGTAGACGATGGCCACGTGGTGCCAGATGTTGGCCGACGATTGCGAGTACGAGAGACTTGCGTTCCCCTGTTCGACGACCCACGTCGTGCCGAACGTGCCGACGTTGCGCAGCGCGAACTCGCCCGTGCCCGTGCCGATTTCGAACACGGCGCCGTTGCGGGCCTGAGTCAAGGCGGCGCCGCGGACCCAAGCCGAAATGGTCCGCCGCGAGTTGCCCGTAATGTCGAAATCGGCAGCCGTGGCCAGGGTGTTTACGCGATCGTTCACGCCGTCGAAATCGAGCGCCCTGGCGCCAATGCGGCCGGCGATCCAGTCTGTCGCGGGGTCCATGTTGACGAGCGTGCCGTGCCAACCGTTGCCGGTGCGATCGGTGAGCATGCTCGAACCCGGTCCGTCCTCGAAGTCGTAGTACGCGAGCAGCCCGACGAAATTTTCGTCGTCGTCCGGCCCGCCGACGGCGTTGCCGCGGAGACCATACGACACGTCCTCGAACTGGGGCGTGAATGGCTGGCCGCCGGGTTCGAATTCCCATGCCGGAGTGCCGTTGGGGCGCACGAGCGCGAGGTACTCGCCGTCGGCGTTGATGGCGAAGTTCGTGTGCAGTTCCTCGCCGAACACCGCGCGGTCCTTGCCAGAGGCGAACACGACCAGGTAGCCGTCCGCTTCGAGCCGCGTCGCCGGGAATTGCCATTTCGTCGGCAGGAGCGGATCGTCCGTCAGGAACCAGCCGCCGAGATTCACGTCGACGGTTCCCGGATTGTGAATCTCGATCCAATCGGACGAATCGCCGTCTTCGTCCTCGATCGTGCTGCGATTCGACGCCTGGAATTCCGTAATCAGCGGTTCCAAAATCCCATTCTCGGCGCCAGGCGTCGGCAAATCGATGACTTCCAGCGCCGCGGGGCCGAGCACGCGGGCCGAAAGATCGACGTCGAGGAAGAACTCGCCGTCGTCCGCCGCCGCGTTCAGACCGTGGATGGCCAGGATATTTTGGCCGTCGTGCAGCAAGTGCGTCTGCGACGTCAAATCGACCGATACGGATTGCAGACCGCCGTTAGTTGCGGCCGCGGAATCGAACGCGAGGCTCCCGGGAGCGTTGCCCGTGGCGACGAGCACGCCGTTGAGATACGCCGCGTATCCGTCGTCGAATTGCAGATCGAGCTGCAGCGACTGGACGTCTTCGGCACTGGCGACGTTGAAGGGATACCGCACGTAAGCGGTCGCGTTCTGGTTGAGCATTGCAGCCTGAATGTCCGTGTCGATCAGGTCGTCGAGACTTCCCAGGGGCAACACGCCATTCGGATCGCCGACGAGCGAGAAGCTGGCGTCCCAGCCGGTCTTGAGGCCCGGGGATGCGAACAATTCGGCCTCGGCGCCGCCGCCTTGTTCCCAGTACACGTATTCGAGCGTGTGCAAGCCGGAGGTGAGATTGATCGTTCCCAAGAGGTCCAGCGGCCCGTGATTGGTGTCGTCGACGATGACGTTGACGCCGTCGATCCGCAAGCGGCCGCCGTCGTCGCTGTTGAATCCGAACGTCCAGATGCCGGCCTGCTCGGGCCGGATGAAGAAACTCGTGGTCGCCCGCATGACGAAGTTGTTCTGATCGCCGGCCACGTTGCCCGGAAAGCGCGTGGTTCCCGGATAATGCGCATCGCCCGAGCCGTCGTCGTCGATGTAGTTGACGACGAGCGGAAAGTCGGTGAAGGGCGACTGGGCGGTAACGCTCGTCCCGGCGATTGCCGCATCGGACTGGGCGAGATTCGTAATCGTGACGGTGGAATACCAGACTTGCACGGTGAAGTTCTGGGCGCCGTCGGCCGTGTCGTATCCGATCGCACCGACGCCGGCCGACCAGCCCGCGCCCGCCGAATCGTCGAATGGCTCATTGCCGCCGGTCCAGGTCGTGCCGAGAGCGTTGCTGGCCGGAATTTGGATTCGCGACGCCGACGTGGGGCCGAGGTACTCGGCGTCCGCGCTGCGGCGAACCAGGCCATAGGTCTGGTCCGAGACGAGCGCCGGATAGGGCGCCAACTGGGAAACGATGGACGTTCCGTTCGGGGCGACGAGGGCGACGTTGCCGCCGGTGTGGTCGAGCGTGAAATTGGTGTGCGGTTCGTCGACGTTGGCCCGATCCTTGCCGGAAGCGAAAACCAGCAAATGTTCGCCGGGAGCCAGGGTCTGGCCGGAGGGGAACTGCCAGCGATCGAGGTCGCCGAGATTGTTGGTGAGGTAATGCCCGCCCAGATCGCCCGCGGCATCGCCGACGTTGCGAATCTCGATCCAGTCCGAAAACGCCAGATCTTCGTCGCGAATCGTCTTGGTATTCAGCGCCATGATTTCGCTGATGACGAACGACGCGTCCAGCATTTGCCGGCCTTCGAGCGCCTCGATCCGCGGGCTGAGCGCGGCGCGGCGCTTTGCCGCGCGGCCGCCGCGGTCGCGACGAGTGAAAGGTGCATTGCGGCGACGAGGGGCGGGCGAATGAGCCATGGAAGTTCCACTCCAGAGAGGAAAGCGTAAGTTGCCTGGGAATGTCTCGTGCAGCGCGACGGAGGCGTCGCGCCGCGGTCACTTGAGTTGCTGTTCGATGGAGATTAACGTTTCGTCGGGTTTCGGCGTCGTCGACGATCGCGAGCCGTCGGGCCACGCGACATCGACTTTCGCCACGCGGCGCCCCTGCGGAGCGCCGAATGCAAGGGTCGCCGAGGATTGCGAAAGGTAGCCGGAACCGGCTTGAATCTCGGCCGTTTGCCGCGAGCCGTCGTCCACGTGCACCGCGACCCGCGCGCCGACGGCGGTTGGATTCGCTCCGATCCCCGATAGCCGGACCGCGACGATACGGTTCGAGGCCAACGGGCGGCGTTCGAATACCTGGACGGGTCCGTCGTTGACCCCGACGACGAAATCGAGCAAGCCGTCGCCGTTCACGTCCGCGGTAGTGAGACTCTTGCTGTCGCCGGGGGCGACGAGGCCGGATTGTGCGGCGAGTACGGGATCGAATTCGCCGTCGCCGCGGCCGCGAAGCAACATGCTCAAGCCGCCTCCCATTCGCCCCGTCTCAATCTGCGGATGAAAGAAGTTCTGTGCGAGGTAGATGTCCGGCTTTGCGTCGCCGTCGACTTCCGTAATCGCCAGGCCGAAACTCGGCGACGTTTGCGCGAGCCGCGGCAACGCGCTCCACTTGAAGCGGCCCCCTTCGTTGATGAGCACCGCCGACTCGAGCGCCGTCGCCGCAAACCGGTGCGCCTTCTCCAAACAGTCCGGCGTATAGATGTCTTGCAGCGAGGCCACCGCAAATTCGTGGTAGTTGCCGAACTTCTCCTTGATGAACGGCATCGAAGCCGAGGAGCAACCACGTCCGCGAACCGGGAAGAGCGTCTTGCCCTCGTATTCGGCCTCGACCAGGTGCATTTTGCCGTTGTTCTCGAAATCGCCGTAATACAACAGGGCCGGCTTCTCGCGCGAGGCGTGATACTTCGTGTTCAGGCCGAAGTTCGTCGCGACGTAGTCGATGTCTCCGTCGTTGTCGAGATCGCGGGCCGCCAAACCGTTGAACCAGCCGCTGTAGTCGGCCAGGCCGGCTTCTTGCGTGCGGTCGACGAGTTGCTGGCCCCGATCGTTTTGGAACAGCTTTACGGGGCCCCACTCGTGCGCGACGAGCAGATCGAGCCAGCCGTCGCCGTCGGCGTCGGACCAGACGGCGGCGGTGACGAGGCCGGATTCCGCCAGCGACTTGGCGACGTCGTCCGTGGCGTCGATGAATTTGCCCCCGTCGTTGCGAAGCAAGCGACTGCGAGCCGGCAGCGGGTACTTGCCGGGAATCACGCGGCCGCCGACGAACAAGTCGAGGTCGCCGTCGCGGTCCCAATCGGCGGCGCACACCACGCCACCGCTGTCGCGCAGATCCGGCAGCGTGCCATCGGGAGCGCGCGCGAACCGGCCCTTGCCGTCGTTGAGGTAGAGCCGATCGCGAAGGACTTCGCTTTGGGGATCGCATTCGACGCCGCCGCTCGCGACGTATAGATCGAGGTCGCCGTCGCCGTCGGCATCGAAGAACAGCGGGGCCATGTCTTCGCAATCGCGATCGGCGAGCCACGGAGCGCCATCCGCGTCGTCGGTGGCTTGCGTCGAGGTTGCGCGGAACTGGCCGTTGCCGTAATTGATCGCGAGTCGTCCGGGCTTTCCCGCAGCGCCGCCGACGAACAAATCATCGTCGCCGTCGCCGTCCACGTCGCCCCACGCCATGCCCGGTCCGAGTTGCGAAAGCTTGTTGGGCAGCAGCGGCTCTCGGGCAAAGTCGTCGTAGGGTTGCTCTTCGTGAACCAACTCCGAGAGTGCCTGCGCCTCGGCGAATAGCGTCGGCGCGGCCTGCGGCGAGTTGCGCGGAGGCGGATCGCCCGCCGGTTCCGCGATCGTGTAAAGCCGATCGACGGCCAGGTCGTCAAACGTCTGCTTGTGTCCGCTCGGCCAGGCAACTTCCAGCCGTTCGATGCGATCGTCTTCGCCCAGTCCGAAGTGCAGCACCGCCTCGTTCGCGCTCATATAGCCGCGGGCAAGCGCCAGTTCGCCGATCTGCTCGTCCGACTTCGACCGCAGGCGGACCTTCGTGCCCAGGCCCTGCGTGTTGCCTCGCGCGCCGGCGAACTTCAGCAGGACCCGATGGCCGGTCGCGCTGTCGTTCCGCCACATGCCGACCGGCTCGTCGACGTTGGCCACGATCAGATCGAGGTCGCCGTCGCGGTCGAGATCGGCGTGCGCGGCGGCGAAACTCATGCCCAAGTGGTCGAGGCCCCAATCCTGGGCGACGTCCTGGAACTTGAGATCGCCGAGATTGCGATAGGCGAGATTCCGCTCCTTCATCGGCGGCAGGTGTTCGTAGCGATCCCACTGCGTGGCGCCGGGGCGCTTTTGCAGGGCAATCGGGTCGTCTTTTTCGTTGAAGTTCCGCGTCATGCCGTTGGTGATGTAGACGTCCAGGCGGCCGTCGTTGTCGAGGTCGCAGAGCTTCACGGCCCACGTCCAGTCGGACTTCGCCAGCCCGGCGAGATTGGCCGCTTCCATGAACCGCGATGAGCCGGTGCCCAGGTAGAGCATGTTCCGCATGAGTTGCGGCGGGTCGGCGTGCTGCATGAACCAATACTTGTCGCCCATCGAGCCCATTGCGGTTTTCTGCTTGTAGTGGCTCGTGCCGGCCATGTCGGCGATAAGAAAATCGGCGTGTCCGTCGTTGTTGAGGTCGCCAAAGTCGGCCCCCATCGAAAACCAGGACGTGTGACTGACGGTCTGCTTGATGACCTCGACGAACGTGCCGTCGCCGCGATTGCGGTAGAGGCTGTCCGGCTCGTCGAAGTCGTTGCCGACGTACAGATCGGTCCAGCCGTCCTGGTCGTAATCCCACCAGGTGGCCGACAGGCCGTGTCCGCGCCCGGCGATCCCCGCGTCGCGAGTCACATCGGTAAACGCGCTTTTACCGTCGTTCCGGAGCAGGTAATCGGGCCGGCCGACGGCGTCGAGGTTGTACGTGTTTTCGCCGGCTTGCACCGCGTCGTAATAGGGCTTGAACGCATCGCGGACGACGGGACGACCGTCGGAGTCGCGGACGAAACGGCCCGCGACGTCGGTCACGAAGGCGTCGGTCAGTTTCGGCTCGCCTTCGCGGCGGTACATGCGATTCGTCAGGAGATACAAATCGAGGTCGCCGTCGGCGTCGTAATCGCAGAACGCGGGGGTGTGGCTGGCGTCGTTGATGTCGAGTCCGAAGTCCTTGGCGCGATCGACGAACGTGCCCTTGCCGTCGTTGACGTATAGCTGATTGGGCGAGCGGTAATTGCAGACGTAAATGTCGAGGTCGCCGTCGCCGTCGACATCGACGATCGCCGCGCCGACACCCCAGGCTTCGCCGCCGCCGACGCCGGCTCGCTCGGTGACGTCTTCGAACTTCCAATCGCCGGATTGCAGGTACAGGCGATTCGGCTTCGGTCCGCTGGTGAGGAAGATGTCCGGCCGGCCGTCGCCGTTCACGTCGCCGATCGCCACGCCGCCGCAGGCCATCGAAGACGAGTACAGGAACTTCATGGGATGCGACGTATCGATCGGATTGATGAAGTCGATTCCCGTCTTGTCCGGCGTCAGGCGGGTGAAGAGTTGCGAACCTTGGATGGCCGGCCCGTTCTTGCCGGGCACCAACAGTGGCGTGGCGCTAATTCCTGCCGGCAGGGACATTTCAACGCCCGATGGCCGGCCGCCCGTTTCCGCGGCGAAGCGATTGCAGCCCGCGAGCAGCACGAGCGGGACAAGCGTACCAACGAAAGCGAGAGAGCGCGACATGAACGGCAGCCCCATAGAATGCTAACGTCACCCTAATGGAACGTGCGCCGGCAACGAGCCGGGGCGCCACGCTTTCTCCCGCCGCGCGAATGCACGGCTTCAACTCGATCAATGCAGCCGCCTTTGCGTCGAATCCGCACCTGATGGCGTGGAGAATCCTCGCGGCGTGCCGCCCGTTCTCTTGTGCCTTGTCTCTTCCGGAGTCTCGATGCGTCGCCCTTCTAGAATTCGCCGGGCGACAAGTCGGTCGATAGGGATCACGTCGAGCACGACAGCGGGCGCGACGCGGGTTGTAAAACAGACGTGCACGAATGGACTAACCAGCGAACAAGCCGGCCGCCGCAGGACGGTGGCCGGCTTGTGTCGGAAACATCACGTTACTTTCCAGCGTTGCCCGACGCCTACTTGCGGCGGCGGCGCAAACCAACGAACAAACCGGCCAGGCCGAAGCCGGCGAGCACGAAGCTCGACGGCTCGGGAACCAGTTCCAAGCCAGCCGGGCGCGATCCGTCCGCCGAACTGCCGAGCAGGAAGTTGCCCTGACCATCGATCGAGTAGCGGACGCTGACGTAAGCGCCGCCGCCAATCTCGTTCCAGATCAACTGGGCGATGTACTGCTCGCCTGCGTTGAGGAAGACCTCACCGAAGCCGTCCGCGCAGCATCCGCCGATGAAGATCCCGTCGCCGATGGCATCGACTGCCGCAATGCCGCCGGCGGTCCAGCCGGAACTTCCCTGCAGGCGGAACTGCGAGCCGTCGTCTCCAAAGACGGTGAACCGGTAGAGACCCGACTGGTTCACCGTCAACAACGTCGCGGCGCCGATGGCG
>QEVJ01000153.1 GCA_003576845.1 Planctomycetota bacterium | reverse complement strand
TCAGCCACCTCAAATCCTGCATCCCAGAAACGTGACCCAGAACCCTACCAACAAACAACTTCCAACAATCCCCCGCGCCAAAGTGGCGCTGTCCAATTAAGCTGTAGCGAGATTTGTTAGGGCCGGACTTTGGCCGAGCCGTTGAAGTAATCCTGGTACTTCGGCCAACTCCAGACCGCGATCTCGCGGCCGACTTTCAGGCCGACGTTATTGTCGACGGGGATGTGGTATCCGCCCATGGCCCGCGAGAGGGCGGCCATTTCGGCCGTCGCGCTCCAGGTGGGCAGGTCGAGCATCACGTAGTCGCCGGCGTCCTTTTCGGTCAATTCGCAGTGCCGGCGGCGCTCGGCGAAGCCATAACGGTCCGTGCCGGTGAACAGTTCCAGCGCCTTCGAGCAGGCGCCGCTGACCGTGGCGTGGCCGCTGGTGTAGCCGGGGAACGGCGGCGTGATGAACGACTCGGGCGAGTAGGGATGCCAGTCTTCGGCGGGCATTTCCTTGACGCCGCCGTCGACGCCGGCCCAGCCCTTGATCGTCTGTCCTTTGTAGTAATGGCGGACCAGCGTCCAGGGGCGCGAGGAATCGTAATATCGCTTTGTTTCCCAGCAGGAAATGAAGGCGTCGTGGGCGACGTTGGCGATGACGAAATACAGTTTCACGTCCTGGTCGAGGGTGTGCTTGTCGCGGCGAGAGACGTCCTGGGCGAAACGGAGCCAGTGGCCGCTTTGACCGGTCGACCGCGGACCGTCGCGCATGAACTCGACGATGGCTTTCTGGTCGTTGGTCAAGGAATTGTTGTAAGCGAGCACTTGCGCGGTTTCCTGGCGCAATAATTCGTCGTCGGTCGTCGTCAACGGCGGCGGGCCGGGACGGAACTGATCGCTCCGTTCGAGGGCAAACGTCTTTACGCGATACCATTGCGGCGTAAGGAACCCGGGCGTCACCTGCTTGCCGTCCGGCAGCGTGAACGTGATCGGCTGCCAACGGTCGGGGTCGAGGATCTTGTCCGGCGGATTGACCGGGCGATAGTAGGTGTAATCGCCGTAGGGTGTGCCGTCGCCGCCGGGTTCGTCGCCGAACTGGTTCGCGCCGTCGTGGCGGCGGTAGTCGATCACGGCCTGGGCGGCGAGGTTGCCGATGCCCTCGGGCGTGCTCGGGTCGGTCGATTCGATGCTCGGGTCGTAGCCGAGCCGCTTCATTTCCGAGGCGAGGTAGTCCTTCGACTCCGGATACACGAACGCGAGCGAACGGTACGAGGCGTAGCTGATGGCTTTGTGTTTGTTGTCGAGCGTGTGCTCGCTCTTGGGGCGTCGTAGCTTGCCGCCCAAGCGCGACCCGACGGCTTTTTCATCGTAAGCGGCCCAGGCGTCGTACATTGCGGTGGCCCAAACGGCCAGCGTTCGGGCGATGATCGGCGGGCGCGCGGCGTGAAGTTCCACGTCGCGAGCGGTCGCTTCCTGGGCGATGTCGAGCCAGATATACGCCAGCGAGACGTTCGACTTGTCCTCGACCGGGAGGAACTTGTGGAGCGGCTTCTCGGTCACGATGCCGGCGGCGACGCTCGTTTCGCCGGAGTCGGCTTTTTCGGATGTTTGCGAATTTTTCGCGTCGCGGTCGACGGCAAACAGGATCGCGGGGACGGACAGCAACGCGACGGCGAGGATGAGGAGCGGTTTTCGGTTCATGGCAAGTTCGATGTGCTTGAGAAGCGGGGATGTGCGCTGCGTTCTTGGGGCGTCGCGATCGAGCCGGTGGAATGCGAATGACTTGGGGTCGCCCGCGGGCGACGAGGCGGCGGTTCGACGAAGCGAATGCAGCGGAAGACAAGGAGAATGGACTTACGAGGAGAAAGGTACGCGCGCGGCACGAGTGCCGTCGCAGCGTCCGATCGTAAGTCGCTGCTCGTGAACCGGGCCAGCGTTGGCGCCGATTTACTTCGAGAATCCGGGCAACGAACCGGCTCACGTCGCGCGATGAAAGACCGGCGAGGCGTGAACCATTTAGCCGCCCGTACACACCACTCTAAAACCGGGGTGCAGTGGCGTCAATAATTTTTTTCAAAAACGTGCGCGCCAGTGCGTCGCGGCATTTTCGGCGCGGAACGCCGGAAAGCCCGTTTGCCGGGCGTATTCGATATAGTCGCTACCACCTGCGGAGGGCTGACCGCGGGCGGCGATGCAAACATCGGTGGACCGCATTATGTTTTGCCGGCCAAAGCGGCGCGGGTCCGGGCGACGAGCGAATTGTCCTTCGCCCCGGAGCCGCGAAGCCAGAACACGCTCGACGCGAGGAAGCGGTCGCGCCATGCCGGCGACACGTGGTAGTAGTCTTCCAGCACGGCCGAGCTGAACTTGTAGTCGTGCGAATCGGTCCCCTTGAGGAAGATCGCGAGCCGGGCGGCGTCGATGAGCGGTGTCGGCGCACCGTCGGCCTGGCGATAGGCCAGCACGCGACGGGCGGCAGAGACCTTGTCGCCGCCGATGTCGCGCAAGATCGCGTCGATCTGCTTCTCGCGCGGCTCGTCGCCGGGCACGTCGGCCGCTTCGAGCTTGTCGATTGCCAGGTCGCCGACGTTGCCGCGGCGCTGCATCTCGGCGCGGAACATCGCCAGGAACGCCGCGTTCTGAAGGAGTACCATCCGCCGCGTGTCGTCGTCGGCCACGTTCTCGAACGCGAACCGCATGGCATTCGTGGTCGTGACCGTATGCAAACCGACGATGCCCGGCTGACGGGCGAGCATTTCGCCGGCGCCGACCAACAGCGCGTCCCAGATCGACGGGGGCGCGACGCCGCGATTTAGCTGTTCGACGACGAGCTTCGGCAACTCTTCGGGCGAGCCGTTACGCAGGGCCGAGAGCAGTTCGACCGTCGCGCCGTCGTCCAGTTTTCCTTCGCGCCAGTCTTTGCGGATCGATTTGGCGAGTTCGGTGTTCGAACGCCACGGCCGATCGGCGGGCAGATCTTCCTTCGCCGGATTGCCTTGGCCTTCGTGGTTCAAGAGCGCGTAGACGAGCGAGCGGAGCACCGGTTCCGCGTGCCGCCAGCCGACGCATTGGATCGTGCGATAGCTGTTGGCGACGAAGATCGCCTTGTGGCCGATCGAGCGGAAATCGCGGGCGCCGTAACGGAACAGGGTTTCGTAAACTTCCGTCGGCGACGCGCCGCGGGCCAATGCGGCGATCGCCGCGTCGGCGGGGCCTTCGTCCCAGCCGTCGAGAGACTTCGCGAGCATCGCCGGCGCGTCCGAGAGCTTCGGCACGGCCGATTCGTCGACCGGCGGCATGGTCCAATTGCCTTCCTGCACGTCGCGGGCCTGCGACGACTTGAAATTGTCGATCGCCCAAAAGATCGGCAGCCAACGATGCTCGTCGGGCGAGGCGAGGCTCGCGATGTGGGCCGAATTGACGACCAGCACCGCGTGGAACTTGAACCCGACGCTCGGCCGCGGCTCGACGTTCCGCACCCCGGCGAGCATCAAGGCCGCGAGCAATTCCTGATACGACAATCCGCCGCGAACCCGTTCGGCGACGACCTCGATGACGCGGTCGCGGGGCGTGTTCTCGAGCAATTGGACGAGCGGCTCGATATCTGGCGAGAGCCGCACGATCTTGGGATCGAGCTTGGCCTGGGCCGCAGACACGCGACCGAGCTTGGCGATGAACGATAAGTCGCCGAGCGACGCCGCCGCGCCGCCGAGGGCCGCCTGAGCGAGAAAGTGCCGCCGATTGGATGCCGCGAACATGACGAGCCTCCGTTTTCTTGGCGATTACGCATTGCCCGCGAACGTAACGCAGTCGCTCCGCGCCGCCGGGCGTCGATGTGCTAGCACTGGCGAGCGCCAGTATATCGGATGCCCGCGGCGAAAGTCGAGAAAAAACCGCCGCGCATCAGACCGCTTGCCAAGGCGGGTTCGGTTCGTTGGCCCAGCTCGGCCGCGGCACGCGATCGGGATGCAGCAAGTGGGCGAGGATTTCGAGACTGTCAACGAGTCGCGGTCCGCTACGATTGAAATAGGCATTGCCGTCGACGGCGTAGACGCGGCGGTCTCGGACGGCGGACAGTTCGCGCCAACTTGGACGCGATGAAAGCGCCGCCGCTTCTCGCAAGGAGCGCTCCAGGCCGAATCCGCAAGGCGCAACGACGATCGCTTGGGGATCGAACGCCACGATGCGTTCCCAGGCGACGTACTCGCTATGCCGCCCGGCGACCGCGAGCGTACACGCTCCGCCGGCGAGCGTCAGCAGTTCCGGCATCCAGTTGCCGGCGAGCATCAGCGGCTCGGTCCACTCGACGATCGCCGTGCGGGGGCGTTCGGATGCCGCGAGCGGCTCGATCGCGCGGATTACGGCGTCGATCCGTTGCTGCAAGCATAAGGCCAACTCGCGGCCGCGCTCGGCCACGTCCGCGGCGTCGGCAATGCGACGAACGTCCGCGAGCACGTCGGCGAGCGACATCGGGTTGAGCGCGACAACCCGCGAGCAGGCGAGCATCGATTCCGTACAACGGTTCGCCGGCGGCGAGCATGCGTTTGGCTTGCTCGTCGATCGGGCCGCTCGGCTGCGAGCTGTCGACGCGCGAGAATGTGACCTTGGGCCTGGTCGCGGCTTCGGGCGGCCAGTCGCATTCGTGGCCCACGGCGACGACCCGATCGCCGAGTCCCAGCGCGAACAGCATTTCCGTCGCGCTCGACAGGAGCGAGGCGATGGGCGGCGCGGCGACGTTCCGAAGTGCGGCGTTCAGAACAACCTCCGCTGAGCGCCGTCGAGAACCGGCGGGCGAAAATTCGCGCCGTCGAGCGGCAGCAAGGGGCCGTCGAGTCCGTACTTCTTTGCGAACACCTTGAACGTCTGGTTGATCTGCTCGGCGTAGGCGCCTTCGCCGCGCATCCGGCTGTTGAAGCGGCCGTCGTTCATACGGCCGCCGCGCGATTCGCGAATCAGCGCTTCGATGCGCGGCCGAGCCAGCGGCGCGTGGCGGGCGAGCCAATCTTCGAAAATCGGCCGCACGGCATACGGCAGGCGGAGCAACACATAACTCGCGGCGCCCGCCCCGGCGTCGCGGGCCGCCTTGAGAATCGCCGGCATCTCCTGGTCGTTCAAGCCGGGAATGATTGGCGCGACCATCACGCGCACGGGCACGCCCGCGGCGGACAACTGCTCGATCGCCCGCAGCCGCGCGGCGGGATTCGAGGTGCGCGGTTCGAGCTTTCGGGCAAGCTCGTGGTCGAGCGTGTTCACGCTGATTGCGACGTGTGCAGTGCGCGCGGCCGCCATCGGCGCGAGCAAGTCCAGGTCGCGCGTCACCAGCGCATTCTTCGTTACGATGCCGCAGGGCTGACGCGCTTCGGCGAGCACTTCGAGGCACTCGCGCGTGAGCCGCAGCTTGCGCTCGATCGGCTGGTAGCAATCGGTGACGCCGGATATGGCGACCGTTTCGGCGGGCCACGACGGGCGGTTGAGTTCCTGCCGCAAGAGCGCCGCGGCGTTGCGTTTGACCAGGATCTTCGTCTCGAAGTCGAGACCGGCGTTCATGCCGAGCGTTTCGTGTCCCGGCCGGGCGTAACAATACGCGCAGCCGTGCTCGCAGCCGCGGTAGGGATTGATGCTGAAGCGAAACGGAATGTCGGGGCTGTCGTTTTCGCGGATGATGGTCTTGGAATTGTCGTCCAAATACACGGTCGGCACGCGGCGCGCGTCGAGCGCTTCGTCGGCGTCGTCGAGCTGCTCGAAGTCGTCGACGAGCCGCGTCGGCTCGAAACGATTCGGCGGCGCAAGCGGAGCGCCGCGACCGACGGCCGGCCGGGCGTTGTTCTCCGGGGACGACGATGGCTGCACGGCGGACATAAGACCGGGGCTTGTGCGGCGTCGAGTTCTAATTGAAGTCGAGTGGGTTCGTTTTTTAACGCAGAGGGCGCGGAGGACTCGCAGAGGACGCAGAACGGCCTTTCGTCAACAATCAGGCAATCCATTGAAACACGGAGACGCGGAGGCACGAAGAGAAAACGGAGGGCAAAGTGAAAAATACAAAAGGCAGAACGACCGCGGGAACTTTGTTTTCGGTATCACTTTGTCGGATTTCCATCATCGTTTCGTGCTTTCGCACTTTCGCGTTTTCATGATTTGCATTGAACCTTCCCGGGAAACCTGCTCTGCGTCCTCTGCGAGTCCTCCGCGCCCTCTGCGTTAGAAAGGTACCAGCTTCGTTCGTCGCTGAGCCGGGCGGTGCAAAGCGACTACGATTCATGCCGAATCCGCTAGCGTGATTTCGTTCTGCTGTTCGATGCGTTCGCCGCGGAGGAATTCGAGCAGTTGGACCGTGGCGGCCTTGTTCGGCATGGGGTAGCCGCGCATCAGGTCGGGGTCGCTGTGAATCGCGGGGCGAAGATTCGGCAGGCCCACGCAACTGGGACAGCCTTCCTCGCACGGGCATTCGGCGACCATTTCGTGGCAGATTCGCAGCAAGTCGTAAATGAGGTGAACGCCCTTCTCGCTGTATCCCAAACCGCCGGGATAGCGGTCGTAGAGGATCATCGTGCTGCGGCCGACGTTTTTACTGTCGACGACGCCGCCCAAGTCGCGGCTGTCGCACATGGCGACCATGGGCAGGGCCACGACCGCGAGGTTTCTTAGGCCGCAGACGCCTTCGCTCGCCCGATAGCCGGCGGCTTTCATCCGCGTCCGCAGCGAGTCGTTGGGCGCGAGCCACATTGCCGTCGTCGAAAGCGTCTGGGCGGGGATGTCGACCGGGCCCAAGCCGATGTTTTCGCGGGTGTTGAACTTGATCTTCTTGAACGCGACGGTTTGCCAGCTTACGTCGACGTTGCCGTAGGCCAACAGCGCTTCGTCGAGGGCGGGGCTGGTCTGCCGCTCGCGGGTGACGAGGACGTTGCTTTCGAGGACGGCTTGCGTGTAGTAATCGGTCTCGCGGCGCTCGACGCAGGCGATCTTGGCGTTGAGGTCGAGCTCGCGGACGAGATACGATTCGCCGTTGTGCAGATAGACGGCCTCGGGATAGACGAGTTCCGGAGCGCTGATCGCGTCGACGTTGGCGATGACGCGGTGATCTTGCTCGAACTGTTTCGCGCCGGCGCGGCCGACCGGAGGCGGATCGCCGGACAGGCGGCGAGCGGTTCGCTCGACGATGCTGAACGTGTTGTCGCTCATGTGTCGGAGGCTGACGCCGATGGCCGGATTCTGGCCGCCCGCGAAATAATGCTTGCCGCCGATCGCGCTTAAGTCGCCGGCGTCGGCGAGCAGGCTGGCGATTTCCGGGGCCATCGGGCCGAAGGTCTCGACATCGCCCTCGGCGAGCGGAATCTCGAATGCGGCGGCCTTGAGATGCGCGGCGAGGACGTAGGGGTTCTCGGGATCGACGACGGCGTGCTCCGGCGATTGGGCGAAGAAGTAGTCGGGATGGCGGAGGAGGTATTGATCGACCGGATCGTTGCCGGCGAGCAGCACGGCAAGGCTTTCGTCGTGCCGGCGCCCGCTGCGGCCGGCTTGTTGCCAGGTGCTGGCGATGGTGCCGGGATAGTTGACGAGCAAGGCCACGTCGAGCGAACCGATGTCGATGCCGAGTTCCAGCGCATTCGTGGCCGCGACGCCGCGGAGCTTGCCGGCGAACAGGGCTTGCTCGATTTCGCGGCGTTCGTTGGGCAAGTAACCGCCGCGATAGGCGCGGACTTGCGCGGCCCGCGGCGAGTGCCGCATGTCGAGCGTTTCCTTGACGTAGCGATGGATCAGCTCGGCCGCCTGGCGGGTGCGGGTGAAGGCGAGGACTTGGGCATCGGCTTCGATCGCGTCGACCATCAGGTTCACGGCGTCGTCGGCAGCACTCGTGCGGGCGAGCGAATCGGCGCCGAGCGGCGTCGGGTTCCAAAGGACGAAAAACTTGCGGCCGCGCGGCGAACCGTCGTTGTCGATTACCGTTACGTCGCGACCGACGAGCCGCGACGCCAACTCGCCCGGATTGGCGATCGTGGCGCTGGCGGCGAGAAATATGGGGGCGCTGCCGTAGTGGCGGCAAATGCGTTGCAGCCGGCGGAGCACGCACGCGACGTTCGCGCCCAAGATGCCGCGGTAGGTATGGACTTCATCGAGGACCACGAACCGCAGCGACTCGAAGAATCGGGCCCACTTGGGATGGTACGGCAGCACGGCCGCGTGGAGCATGTCGGGATTCGAGAGCACGAGATGGGCCTCGCTCCGCAAGCGACGGCGCTGGGCGGTGGGCGTATCGCCGTCGTAGACGCCGGGTTTGATTCGCCTGGCGAGCGACGGATGCTCGCCGAGCAATTCGAGCAGTCCTTTGAGTTGATCTTGAGCGAGGGCCTTCGTGGGGAACAGGTACAGTGCCCTGGCTTGCGGGTCGGCGAGCGCCGCTTCGAGGATTGGCAGGTTGTAGCACAGCGTTTTGCCGCTGGCCGTTCCGGTGACGACGACGAGATCGCGACCGGCGCGGGCGGCGTCGAGCGCAGCAACCTGGTGGGCGTAGAGCTGGTCGATTCCGCGCGCGGCGAGCAGTTCGGTCAGCTCGATCGGGAGCGGCGAAAGCGGCTCGGCGAACACACCTTCGCGCTCTGGCAATTCGGCAACGTGCTCGATTTGTCCCTGGTAGTTTCGCGCCGATTCGATTCGCCGCAAAAACGCGCGCACGTCCATGTTCGTCCTCCGTGCCGAATAGCTGCAATCTCTCGATAACTAGACAGGCGTTTAGTATCATAATCGCCCGAACGGATGCCGGGCAAGAGGAATGCAGCCGAAATTCCGCCGGGGTAGCGAGCGGTGCACTCGTTGGACCAGCGGCGGCGCCGCGATAGGCTAAAATGGAATGCGACGGATCGGCGATGGAGCGGCGTTGGGCCGCAAGCAAACTCTACTCCTTTGGAACGTTGAGGTTGGCATGAAGTCGAAGGCGACCCGCATTTGGGGGCTGCTTGCGGCGATAACGTTCGCGCTACTTTGTTGGGGCGCGGCAACTTCGTCGGCCTACGCGGGCGGAGGGCCGGAGAACGTGCTGTTGCTCGTCAACGCGGCGAGCGAATCGTCGCGGGCCGTGGCGAACCACTATATGAAGCTCCGCGGTGTGCCGGAGTCGAACGTCGTGTCGCTGGAGGAAGTTCCCGTCGCCGCCAAGATCACGGTCGAGGAGTTCCGCACGAGCATCCTCATGCCGGCATTGGCGGAAATGGGTAAGCGGAAACTCGGCGGACAAATCGACTATGTCGTCTACTCGGCCGATTTTCCGACGCAGATCGACCTCGCGGGCGACGGTCGGCCGGCGGGGTTGCCGCAGGCCAAGCCCGATCCATTCGCGCCGACCGGCTCGCTGAGCGCGATGACGTTTCTGTGGCAGATGGTCATGGCGAAGAATCCGGCCTATGTGGGAAACAAGACGAATCGGTACTGGCGACATCCGGTCGGCCGGCCTGCGCTTCCGACGCAGGCGTTCGGCGCGTGGCGCGGGTGGGACGAAACGGGCGACGCCGTGACCGAAGGGGGCATGCACTATTATCTTTCCACGATTCTCGGCGTGACCGGCCGCCGCGGGAACACGCTGGCCGAGATCGTCGCTTATCTCGAAGCGTCGGCCAAAGCGGACGGCACGCGCCCGCGGGGCACGATCTATTACGTCAAGAGCGACGACAAGAACCGCAGCGGTCCGCGAGACGGGCGATACGACGATGCCGTCCGGGAACTCGCCCGGCTCAACGTGCGGGGCGAAGTCGTGCAGGGCCAGATGCCCACGGGCAAGGCCGACGTCCAAGGCGCGATGATGGGCGTCGCCAAGTTCGATTGGGCGACGTCGGGCAGCCGCATCCAGGGCGGCGCGATTTGCGATCACCTCACCAGCTTCGGCGGCGTGCTCACGGGCGGCGGATCGCAAACGCCGCTCACCGCCTTTCTGAAATACGGCGCGGCGGGCGCGTGCGGCACCGTCGTCGAGCCGCTCAACATCGCCGACAAGTTCCCGCATCCGAACCTTCACGTCCACTACGCGGCGGGCTGTTCGCTGGCCGAGGCGTTTTATCAGTCGATCGGCTGGCCATATCAAGTGGTGATCGTCGGGGATCCGCTGTGTCGGCCGTGGGCGCACATTCCGAAAGTGACCGTCGAAGGCGTGAAGCCCAACGCCCGCACGCGCGGGACGCTCGCGATCGCGCCGACGGCGACCGTGACGGGCGGGCGCGGGATTTCCCGCTTCGATCTATTCGTCGATGGCGTTCGCCGCGACAAGGTCAATCCGGGCGAGTCGTTCGCGCTCAACACGACGGAATTGGCCGACGGATACCACGAGCTGCGAGTCGTGGCGATCGAAGGCGGCCCGATCGAGAGCCAGGGGCGGGCGACCGTGCCGTTTTGGGTCAATAACCGCGGCAAGGTTCTCGCCTTGTCGAGTGCCGCTCGCCGCGCGCGGTTGGGCGAGAAAATCGAGATCAAGGTGAACGGCTCCGGCGCCGCTAAGATCGTCGTTGCGCATCAAGGCCGGCAACTCGGCGAGGTCAAGGGAGGCGCGGGACGCATTCCCGTCAACACGAAAGAGCTCGGCTCCGGTCCGGTCACGCTGCACGCGACGTCCTACACGGCCGGCGGCGAGGGCACGGCGGAAGACGAACCGCTGGCGACCGCGGCGCCGCTGGCGATCGAAGTCATGCCGTAGCAGCCCGCTGAAGTGGTGCTGTAGGAGGCGAATCCATTCGCCGATTAGAAGTTTTCTACGAGGAGTTCGGCGAAGAGATTCGCCTCCTACAACTCGGTGTGTTTTTTTAACGGGCTGCTAGCACTTACGCAGGAGTTATTCCATGCTGACGCGAATCCTCGCTTGCTTGTTGTTGTGTCTGTCGGCAACCGTTTTGCGGGCGCAAGAATCGACGCCGGATGCGGCGGAGTATTGCCGTCGTCTCGGCCGCGGAATCAATCTGGGCAACGGGTTGGAGGCGCCGCGGGAAGGCGCTTGGGGATTCACCATCAAGGAGCCTTACCTCGCGGCGATCAAAAAGGCGGGATTCGATTCCGTTCGCGTGCCGATCCGCTGGTCGGCGCATGCGGCGAAAGACGCGCCGTATTCGATCGACGCCGCGTTTCTGCGGCGCGTCGACGACGTCGTCGACCAGGCGCTCGCGGCGAAGCTGGTCGCGGTCGTGAACGTTCACCACTACGACGAGATCTTTCAGGAGCCCGATGCCCATGCCGCCCGGCTCGAAGCGCTGTGGCGGCAAATTGCCGAACGATTTCGCGGGCGCGACGACCGGGTGTACTTCGAGCTTCTCAACGAGCCGCACAACAAGCTTACCGACGCGCGGTGGAACGCGATGCTGGCGAAGCTGCTCGCCGCGGTGCGCAAGACGAACCCGACGCGGCCGGTGATCGTCGGTCCCGGAAGCTGGAACAACTTTCGCAATCTGGCGAAGCTCGAACTGCCCGAGAGCGACAAGCTGCTGATCGGTACGTTTCATTACTACGAGCCGTTCGAGTTCACGCACCAGGGCGCGTCGTGGGTCAATGGGAGCGACCGGTGGAAGGGGCGAACGTGGCGGGCGACGGACGCGGAGATCGCCCAAGTGCGAAAAGATTTCGATGTCGTTGCGGCATGGTCGAAAAAGTCGGGCCGGCCGGTGTATCTCGGCGAGTTCGGCGCGTACTCCGCCGCGGACATGGAATCGCGCGTGGCCTGGACGACCGCCGTGGTCCGCGAAGCTCGCTCACGCAAGTTCGCTTTCGCCTATTGGGAATTCGGTTCCGGTTTCGGGGCCTACGATCCGCAGGCCGACACATGGCGCGAACCGCTGCTCAAGGCGCTCTTGGCCGATTGACCGCTTCGAGCGGCGAGGGGCGAGGGGCGAGGATCGAGGGGCGAGGGGCGAGGATCGAGGGGCGAGGATCGCGCTGGGTTTGGCCGGTCGAAGGGTTATTTGATTGACTTTCGGCTATTCCGCCGGTCTAATAAGGCGGTGTTGATCCTTCCTCGATCGAGGGTATTGCTGGCTTTTGCTGGTCGGCGAATCGTTGGTGGGCGTCGCTGGCGCTCGACCCACCGTACCGTCTGGCGACGGATTTGCTGCGGCCGCCGGCATCCCGCCTGCCTCGATTTATTATTGAGATATCGACGATGCAGCCGGCTTGCTCTTCCAGCCGACGGGTTCTTGTTGCTGCGCGGTTTTTGTTGGCCGCGGGTTTCTTGACGTTTTTTGCGGCTCGCGGCGCGGCGGACGATTTTTTTACGTCCGAAGTGAAGCCGTTTCTGGCGAAGCATTGCATCGACTGCCACAGCGGCGACTCGCCCGAGGGCAAGCTGTCGCTCGAACAGTTCGCGGACCTGGCTTCCGTGGCGGCCAAGCCGGACGTGTGGCATAAGGTGCAGGCGGCGATTTCGTCGGGGAAGATGCCGCCGGAGGATGAGGAACGGCCGGACGCGGATGCGGTGAAGAAGATTGCCGCGTGGATCGAGCGGGACGTGCTGAAGATCGACTGCGCCGGGCCGCGCGATCCGGGGCGGGTGACGATTCGCCGGCTCAACCGGACGGAATATCGCAACACGATCCGCGATCTGGTGGGCGTCGATTTTGAGGCGACGGAGGACTTTCCCGTCGATGACGCGGGGTATGGGTTCGACAACATCGGGGACGTGCTGTCGACTTCGCCGCTGTTACTCGAAAAGTACCTGGCGGCGGCCGAGACGATTTCGGCCGAGGCGGTCGACGCCGAGCATCCGAGCATCGTCGCGCCGCGAAAGCGGTACGAGGCGGAGTCGCTCGACGCGAGCGAAGGGAATGGCTCGGCGGCGTTCGGCGGGTTTTTGTTTGCGTCGAACGGAACGCTGAGAACGACGCACGAGGCCGAAAAGGACGGCAAGTACGCGCTGCAATTCCGCAGCTTTCAGCAACGGGCCGGCGACGAAGCGGCGAAGCTGAGCGTGAGCGTCGACGGCAAGGAAGTTCACGCGTTCGACGTCGAGGCGGAGCAGGAAGACCCGCACGTATACGAAACGCTGGTCGAGCTTTCGGCGGGCAAGCACGAGATCGCGTTTGCATTCGCGAACGACTACTACAATCCCGAGGCGCGGCGGCGGCGGGGCCGGGATCGGAACTTGTTCGTCGACTATCTCGACGTGCAGGGGCCGTTCGAGGGCGATCCGGCGACGCTCAAGGAGTCGCACCGGCGGATCGTGACCATTTCGCCGCGGGCTTCGGGGCGGACCGTCGAGCAATGTGCCCGCGAGGTGATGCGGGCGTTTGCATCGCGGGCGTATCGGCGGCCGGCGGAGGACGCGGAAGTTTCGCGGCTCGTGCGGCTGGTGAACGGCGTCGTCGCGGAAGGGGACTCGTTCGAGCGGGGCGTGCAACTGGCGATGCAGGCCGTGCTCGTGTCGCCGCATTTTCTGTTTCGGATCGAACGGGACCAGTTTCCCGACGATCCGACGAAGGTTCACGAGATCACCGAATACGAACTGGCGACGCGGCTTTCGTATTTCTTGTGGAGTTCGATGCCCGACGAGGAGCTGACGCGCGAGGCGGCGGCGGGAACGCTGCGGAAGAATCTTAAGGAGCAGACGCGTCGGATGCTGGCCGACCCGAGGTCGCAGGCCCTGGTCGAGAACTTTTCGGGGCAGTGGCTCGAAACGCGGAAGCTCGCCACGGTGTCGCCGGACGCCAAGCAGTTCGCGGGTTTCGACGATGCGCTGCGGGACGCGATGCGGCAAGAGGCGGAGTTGTTCTTCGGCGCGGTGGTGCGCGAGAACTTGCCGGTGACGACGCTGTTGGACGCGGATTTTACGTTCCTCAACGAGCGGCTGGCGAAGCACTATGGGATCGAGGGCGTCGAGGGGGATGCGTTTCGGCGGGTGAAGCTGGACGGGGATCGCCGCGGGGGCATCTTGACGCTGGGGAGCGTGCTCACCGTGACGTCGAACCCGACGCGGACGTCGCCGGTGAAGCGCGGGAAGTGGATCATGGAGCAGATTTTGGGCACGCCGCCTCCGCCGCCGCCGCCGAACGTGCCGGAACTCGCCGAGACCGAAGAAGCGGCGGCGATCGGTTCGCTGCGGCAGCGGATGGAGGCCCACGTCGGCAACCCGACGTGCGCGAGTTGTCACCGGTCGATGGACGCGCTGGGGCTGGCGTTTGAGAACTACGACGCGGTGGGACGGTGGCGCGATAAGGACGGGAAGTTCGAGATCGACCCATCGGGCGAGACGCCGTCGGGCAAGAAGTTTGCCGGGGCGACGGACCTCAAGCGGTTTCTGGCGAGCGAGGACCGCGATTTGTTCGTGCGGTGTCTGGCCGAAAAGATGCTCACCTACGCGCTCGGACGGGGGCTGGAGTATTACGACCGATGCACCGTCGACGACATCTGGGGCGCGACCGCCAAGGGCGAGTACCGGTTCGCGGCGCTCGTCGATGCGATCGTGGCCAGCGATGCGTTTGGGAAGCGGCGGGCGAAGCGGGCGGAGCGGTAGGGCTAGGGGCGCGGGGCTAGGGGCGCGGGGCTAGGGCGTTGGAGACCTTTGGTCGGCGGGCGTGCCGGGGTCGGGAGACCGCGGCACAGCAGGGCCGGCTGGGAATTTTGTTGGTTGTAAGTAGGCCACTCATCTGGTATGAGGGAGGGTGTACGGGAATTGCTTCGCCGCTGCCGAGTCGGTGCTTGCGCGTCGCGGTCGGCACGGCGGATGGTGTGTGTGCCGATTTGTTTATTTTTTGAGCGGAATGGCGCGGCCGGGGAGTTTTTTTTTGACGGATCGGCGCGGGGTGCGAGGCGGGGGTTATTGAACGTTACCCCCCGAATTTCCCAGGAGCTTGTTTAATAACTCCCTCGCGTAGGCGGTGCGACAAACCGGGTTTTTGGGCGTGCGGACGGCGCGGGGCGCAAGGATTTTTTCGACGCGGTCGACGCATGACGAGGAGCAATAGGCGGACCAGACCGGTCGTCGTTGATCGACCGATGAACGTCGGGCGCCGCGGCTCACCTTGTCGAGCGGTGCTGCGTCGGAAACCAACTCGCGATTCTCACTGCTGGACAAGGTGAGCCGTGGCAGCCCGCCGCGGTGGCCCAAAGCGGTCGCGTGCGGCACCGCGCGGGACCCAAGCGCGGAGAACGGAGCGGGTGGGCTTGAACGCGGGATAATCGAGAATGGAGAGCGAGTTAGCGGCGCTCACTGGCGGAGCCAGTGGCACCCCACCGTTTCGCGGCAACAGCGTGTGATACGCGACGGCGCGCCAAAACACAAATCACAGCTGTCATGAGCATGGCGACCGTACTCGGTTCAGGCACGGGCGCGGAGTCGATTCGCACGAGCCAGCCCTCGCGCTCGCCGTTAGGGTTCGTTCCATCGCCGACGATTGTTCGGCCATCGTCGGAGACCGCAACTGCCGCGTGGAACGCCCAGCCTTCAAGTTGCGGAGCAATCGTGGGGTCGGCGAGAAGCAGATCGTACAAGCTTCGCATGCCATGCTGTTCATCCCAGACGAAGGCTTCGCTGCCGCGCTCCGAATGTGCAATGCCAACAATCACGCTACCGTCGGCAGAAACATCGGTCGCCGAACTTGCGAAGATGCCGCCAGGCAAATCATCAAGTCCGACCATTCCAGAATCTTGGGTCCATCGGAACGCTTCCGAAGCCTCCGCCCCCGAGAATACGGACGAGCTACCGCCGACGACAGTGAACCCGTCCGCAGAAATGCCTGTTGCCATGCTTCGAAACTCGCCGCCTGATAGGTCGCCAATCGCAACGATGCCGTCTGCTTTGGTCCAGCGATATGCATGCGTGCCGTCCTCGTCGGAACCGAAGCCGACGACGGTGGAGCCATTCGCCGAGATTCCTGTTGCAAAACCAAACGTATCGCCGCCCGGCAAATCGCCGAGACTCACGAATCCACCTTCGCGACTCCACATTGCGGATTCACTTGTCTCGCTACATCCCTTGCCGACGACAATCGTTCCATCCGCCGATATTCCATATGCTGCGCATAAACGCGGAAAAGGATCTTGGTTCGTCGAAATAGCACGCATCCCGTCGTTTGCGTTCCACAGGAATTGACCGTTCAACGGCATCCCATGACTTGAGCCAATGATGGAGCTGCCGTCGTAAGAAACTGCATGCGCGATCGACTCGTAGCCATTTGTCGACACGAAACCGAGTCCCGCCATGCCCTCTTCGAAGGTCCAACGAAACGCTTGAACATTGCTAGATTCCGTCGAGTACTGCGACAGTCCGACCACGACGCGCCCATCGCCGGAAACGTCGTATGGGAAGGTGAACAATGGCTCTGCATTCAGGCCACCGAAATGATGAAACTCGGCCGAATATGCCGCGTTGGTGACGGCCAACACTAGAGTGAGAAACCGAACCAGGAGTTTATACATAAGCCGATTCCTTCGTCGCCGTTTGAGTGGATGGACGAGGCACATTAGATGACGAAATTGAACGAATCGGGCAAGGCCAGATTGCAAGAGCGCATTTCCCCTTCTCTATGCCGCTCATTTTCGCTAAAACAACGCTGTCAACGCTGTCAACGCTGGCATCAACGCTGGTGACGAATCTTCGTGATCATCGCAAACGTTGCTGAGAAAATCAATGAAAAATGTTTTGCGCTTCAGAAATCCTCCACGTTCGATTGAACGTCTGGAGGATCGGAACTTACTAGCATGTCTCGTGGACGACCCGTCGCCGACAACGGACCCGGGTACGTTGGCGTGGGCTTATTGACCAGGCCAAGATTCCGACACAAAACTCCGATTGTGGGGCGTTAGGGCAGCGCGACATTTTCTTTGCCGCGAGTATCGACGAAATCGTGATTCCTTCTGGTCTGGTATTGCCAGAACTCGGTTACTACACCGTTTTGCATGGTTTAAAAGGGGCGAATGGAGCGCCGCGGTCAGAGCCCATTCGGATTCGCGGTTCATCAGGTGCGACGGGTCTCAGGATAAACTCAAATATCGCTGTCAAATTGTGGGACCTAGAATTGACGGGTTTTTCTGGAGCGGCAATCACCGTGAACGAGATGACCAATGTCTCGGGATTCGAGGTGCTCCGAAGTAAGATCTACGGAAATGGCGGCGATGGAATTCGGGGTTTGGACGATGGTGCCTACCGCATCGAAGAGAATGAAATCTACGCGAACGGCGGCGACGGGATTGACCTCAGCGAGGCTGGATCGGGATCGGTGTCCGGTCTTATTGCGGGAAATTACATCGGAACGAACGCATCCGGCACGGGAAGCGGCAACGGGAGTCATGGAATTCGATTGGGAAGGAACTCCGAGGGAGTCGTCGCGCGGAACAATCGAATCTGGAACAACTCGGGCGACGGAGTTCGGTTAACGCAGGATGCACTCAAGAAGAACCGAATCACGACCGACTCGACGCAGCCCTACTATCAGGCCGGCTTGAACGCGTTTCGCAACAACGCAGGGGAGCCGAGTAATCAACCACGGCCATAGGCCGTGGCTTTGGCTTGCCCCGCACAGCGGGGCGTTGTTGATGTGGAAGGCCCCGTTGGGGCCGAGTTTCGTTGGTTTGCCCCGCTGGGGCAGAATACGTGGGGAAAGCCCCGCTGGGGCTTGCATGGTTAATCTTGGTTACTCGAACAACTTACTTTGCTTGCTGTCGCGGTCTTCCTGCTCGCGGATGTACTTACGCACCGTGGCCTCGTCGAGTCCAACGGTGCTCACCCAATATCCGGCCGCCCAAAAGTGCAGTCCTGCCATTCTTCGCTCGTTGAGCAACTCGCGGTGAATGCGCACGGCACTCTTTCCCTTGAGAAAACCAATCGTGTAAGAAACGCTGTACTTCGGCGGAATCTTCAGACAAAGGTGGACGTGGTCAGGCCGCGCATGACCTTCCAACAACTCGATCCCTTTCTGATCGCACAACGCACGCAGAATCTTTCCGACGCCCACCCGCAACCTGCCGTACAACACTTTGCGGCGATACTTCGGAATGAAAACCACGTGATACTTGCAGTCCCATCGAACATGCGCCAAACTCTCAAACTCGTGCATACGCTCTTTCTCCTGCCCTGCTGGGCTTTCCCCGGAGAGAGAGCGTATCGCATTTAACGCCACCCCGGACCGGCAGAGCCTTCCAGGGTCGCACGGCCATAGGCCGTGGATTTATTTTGTATTAAGATCGAGTTGGCGTCGGGGACGACGACGAATCAAGACCCAGACGACAGCGACACCGGACCGAACGACCGCCTCAATTATCCGACGTTTGCGCCGAATACGATCGCGTTTTCGCAGGGCGAGTGGCACGTGACAACGGAGTTCAAGGCGGACGTGGGATCGGCAAACGATACCTATCGGTTCGAGTACTACAAGTACATTCCGGCCGACAGGACTTACAAGTTTCTCAAGGCGGTGTCGCAGACTCTTGATGGCAATGCCGCGGCCGCATTCGACGTGGCGCTGGCGGACCTTTCTCACGTTGGTAAGGGCGATTTGCTAACGGCCATCGCGATCCACAACAGCGCCGGTGATACACAGCGTTATGGAAACACGTCGGAATTCGCTCCGCCCGTAACGGTCCGTTGTCCTGCCTCTGTTGAAATTGGAATGTCGGGCTGGTTAGGTTAGTTACAACCTAACCGGAGGATCATTCCGATGTCGAGAACTCGTAGACGCTTTAC
>QEVJ01000012.1 GCA_003576845.1 Planctomycetota bacterium | reverse complement strand
CGCGAACATCCCGGTTTTCTCGCGTTCGCAAGGCAAATGGCGACGGCGACGGGCGGCGACGTGCTCGATCTGTGGAATCAGCAACTCGTTGCGGAACTGACTGCCGCCGCCAAGGGCGCGACGCGGACTTATCAGCGGCTCAAAGCGATCGAACCGGACGACATCGCCCAAGCTCATTGGCAGACCTCCGCAGGCGCTCCGGTCCGCGTGGCCGTGCTGCCGCACATGAAGCTCGATGAAATGAACACCGACCCGGACCGCCCGGAAGTGCAGCTTGCGACCGAATTGCGGCTGTTGCTCAATAAGGCCCCGCAAATGCAAGTCCGCGACGCTGCGGCCGTGGCCGAAGCGATTCGCGCGACGCAGCGGGCCGGCGCTGCCGACGAGCGCATTCTCGCCGATTTGGCCGCGAAGCTCCGGGTCGATTTCATCGTCTGGGGCGAATACGCGGCGTCCAGCGAGCACGGCGAACGCCTCGACACGCGGCTCTATCGCGTCAAAGACGGCGCGGCGACACTCGTCGCGAAGGCCGACGGCCAGGCCGACATGCCCGACGATCGCCGCCCCACGGCGCTCACCGTTTTGACGCTCGGCACTCTGCTCGATCGGACGGCCGGCGAGCTCGAAAAATCGACCGGCGCCGACAAGGCCTGGCACACGACGTTCGCGGCTTACAAAGGTCGTCAGGCTCCGGCGGAAACCGGCGACGGGCTCTCGAACGACTCCCGCGCCAAGCGGCAATTGCTCGCCGGCATCGAGCGGCTCGAACAGACGCTGGGCGTCTCGCGCCAGGATGCGTCGAGCGTCGAAACGGCCAATCAACTCGCCGAAGCGGTCGCCTGCTTCGAGCAAGCCCTGGTCTTCGAGCCGGACAACGTGTTCACGCAATTGCAACTCGCCAACGCGGCCTTCAGTCTTTCCAAGCATCGCGATCTCGAAGCCAACACGAAGAAGGCCTTCGACGCGCTCACGGTGGCTTACGAGAACCGCGACAAGGCCGGCAACGAAGCGATCAAGACCGAAATCATGGCCGACTACGCGCTGCTCGTGCAGAAGGATTATCGCAAGGCGGCCGAGCAATTCGAGGCGCTCGCCGCGCTGCCCGAGTTTCGCGAATCGCGGTTTGCGTTGCGGGCACGCTGGACGCTGGCCGGAATGTACATGGGCGATTGGGGCGTGAACGAGTACGAAGCGACGCTCCCCAAGGACAAGATTGCCGAACTGAGCGTGGTCAATCTCGACAAAGCCCGCGAGCACATCTTGGCGATTCTGGCGAATTGGGACGGCACGCCGATGGCGAGCTTCTACAAGTCGCACATCGGCGGCACGACGACGGCCCAAAGCCCGGCCGAGACGCAAGAAGCCCAACAGACGCCGCCGTCGCAATGGCAAAAGCAATACGTCGAAGTCCCCGTCGGCCAGATGCAACTCGTGGCGTTCTAGCCCGCGGATTCAGCCCCGGCGTCATTTAGCCCCCGGTGAACACACCGGGGGCAATGCGCTTTCCACACAATTCGGCCCCGTCGCACGCATCGGCGCTGCCGCGGTCTTGCGCGCCGCCGTTTCGCGTGGTACGCTTTCCACGAAAGGGCAAACCACCGCCATCGAACCCGCTCCCACCGCGACGGCTGCGAGAACCGCGGCGCCACGACCGCCATGAGTGACGCCCAGCCGCGATTGGACCTAGGACCCTCGCGGCAACTGGCCGCGGCGCTCGCCGATTGGTGCGGCCGCGACCGAGCGCGGCTTGCCGAAGTCCTCGCCGCCGCCGACGCCCGGCTAGGGCAGCACGACAAATCATTCGGCGGCCTCAAGAATCTCTCGGTCGCGCTTTCCGCGCTGCTGCTCGATGCGGCCGACGTCGCCGCGCTCCGCCAAACCGCCGAGCGGCTCTTTGCGATCGTCGACCGCGTCGTCGGGTGGATTCTCGCGTCGCCGGAGCGCTCCGAGCGACTCGCCGGCGACTACCGCCGCATCTTCCCCTATCTCGCGAAGACGCCCGGCGCAAGGTATTGGCAAGCCATCTCACGCTACGACGCCGTCGTCGCCGAAGACGGGCGAATTCGGATCATCGAGCTCAACACGGGTTGTCCGGCCGGATTCATGCACGCGGCGGCGTTCACGAAGACCACCGGTACGGCCCTCGGCGAACTGGGCGTGCTCGGCGATGCCGCGCGGATGCCCGCCACGATCCGCGCCACGGCCCTCGTCGACGGACTCATTGAAATCGAACGCGCCGCCACCGCCGCGGGCAGCGTCGAGCCGGGTCTCGCCGTGCTGCTCACCGACGAGAATCGCCTCACGCACGAACTCGACCTGATGCTCGACGATTTCGCGAGCCGCGGCCGAATCGCTCGGATTGCTCCAGCGGAAGAACTCGCGTTCGACGGCCGCCGCGCGACGCATCGCGGCCAGCCGATCTCGCTCACTTACGACAAATTCCGCATCAGCGTTCCCACGAGCCGCAATCACTGCTGGCGCGACGGATTCGACGTGCGCTATGCCGCGTTCCTCGCGGCGCAGAAAGCCGGAGCGTTCGCCGCGGTGAATAATCTGGCGGCCCAGTCGATCGCCGAAGACAAATCGCTTCTGGGCATCCTCGCGCTGCCCGAGACTGCGGAGTTGATGTCCGAGGCGGAGCGGCAATTCGTCGCGGACAACGTGCTCTGGACGGCGCGGCTGCAACCGGGCCGCGTCGTCCGCGACGGCGCGGAAATCGACCTGCTCGCTTACGTCGCCGGGCACCAAGATGAGTTCGTCATCAAACCGACGAGCGAAGGCCGCGGCTACGGCGTCGTCATCGGCCGCGAATGTCCGCGCGACGAATGGCAAACGCTTTGCGCCGTCGATCCGGCGACGCCGCGCGTGGTGCAGGATTACGTCGAGCCGGCCAAGCTCAGCGTGGTCTGCGACGGAGATTCCGGTCTCGCCGTCCGCGAGATGTACCTCACGCTCGGCCTCGCCACGGTCAACGGCCGCTACGAAGGCGTGCTCTCGCGCATTTCGCCGAGCCGAATCACGAACGTCGCCCGCCAGGGGTTCGTCCAAGCCGTGCTGGCCAACTCGTAAACCAACTCTTAGGCTAGGCAAAGCGGCCAAATGAATTACCATTCTCGATCGACTTTATCCGCGCCCGCCTGATGGGCACTGCGCGCGGAAGCCGAATCCAGCAGCTCTTGCAACAAAGGGTGTCGCCCGCCCACGCCCATACCGCCGAAAACGGGGATGGCGACGCAAAGTGCCGGGACTTACAATAGACCGTCGACGCGTCTCCCTCCTTCGCCGCGCTGCCTGCCTTCGGCGACGACGCATTGAGAATCCCACCTACGCTTGCCAGTCTCTCGTAAGGAGCCTTTCGATGGGCCAATCTGCGAACCCTCGTTCCACGCCCCAGCCTTCGCCCCACGCCGAAGCGTCGCCGCCTCCTTCGCGGCGCGCGTTTCTGAGGCGATCGGCCCTCGCGGCGGGCGGCATCGCGGCGGCGAATCTCGCGATTCCCCGCATGGTCCACGCGGCCGGCGACGACGCGATTCGGTTCGGCTTGATCGGCTGCGGCGGTCGCGGCGTGGGCGCGGCGGAGAACGCGCTCAATGCCGATCCGAACAACCGGCTTGTGGCACTGGCCGATTTGTTTCCGGATCAGGTCCGTCATGCCCGCGAGCACTTCGCCCGCCGCGATCCGAACCGCGCCACCGTGGCCGAAGACCATTGCTTCGACGGGTTCGAGGCATACAAGCGGCTGATCGACTTCGTCGACATCGACGTGGTGCTGATGGCCACGCCGCCGCACTTCCGCCCGGCTCATTACGAGTACGCCGTCAACGCCGGCAAGCATTGCTTCGTGGAAAAGCCGGTCGCCGTCGACGCGCCGGGCATTCGCCGGGTGATGGCCGCGAACAAGATCGCGCAGGAAAAGAAGCTGACCGTCGTTTCCGGCCTGTGTTGGCGCTACGATCTCGGCGTGCGCGAAACGATGAAGCGCGTGCAGGACGGCGCGATCGGCGACATCATCGCGGTGCAAGAGAACTACAACGCCGGGTTCCTCTGGCACAAAGCCCGCAAGCCGGAGTGGACCGATATGGAGTACCAGATTCGCAACTGGCTGTATTACACGTGGCTCTCCGGCGATCATAACGTCGAGCAGCACGTTCACAGCCTCGACAAGGCGAGCTGGGTCATGGGCGACAAGCCGCCGGTCCGCGCAACGGGCTTGGGCGGCCGCCAGGTGCGCACGGCGCCTGAGTTCGGCAACATCTTCGATCATCACGCGGTCGTGTACGAATACGAAAACGGCGTGCGCGTGTTCGCGTTCTGCCGCCAGCAAGACGGCACGTCGATGGACACGGAGGATTACTTCTTCGGCACGAAAGGGCAGGCGCGGATCCTCAAGAACGAAATCGTCGCCGGCGGCGAAAAGTGGCGGTATCGCGGCGCCACTCCGAACATGTACGACAACGAGCACAAGGAAATGTTCGCCGCGATGCGCAAAGGCGAGGTTATCTATAACGGCGACTACATGGCGACGAGTTCCATGCTGGCGATCCTCGGCCGAATGTGCACGTATACGGGCCGGACGCTAACGTGGGATGAAGCGATCAACTCGAAGGAAGACCTCTCGCCGGCCAAGTACGAATTCGGCCCGCTGGAAGTCCCGCCGGTCGCCAAGCCCGGCCGGACGAAGTTCGCGTAGGGCGGGCGGAGGAAAGGCAAAATGCAAAATGAAAAATGAAGAATGAAAAATGCGGGGGATATGCGTATCCGCACGTGGGCGTCTGCGCGATGCAGTTCAGACGGCCGGCATGGGCTAAATCGTTGCCATTTTGCATTCTTCATTTTGCATTCTTCATTCTCCGCCCTGCATTCTGCATTTCTCACAGATCGCCGAACCCGCGGGTGTCCAAGCCGCGGAGGTGCTCCGTCTCGTTGAGCGTGTCGACGATCGGCTCGTGCTTCCAGAGGATCTTCGTGACCGCCGCGTTGTAGAAGTGGAAGGGGGCGCGGTGGACGGGAATGTCCAAGAGCGCCTTGAGCGTGGCCGAGAGAATCGCGCCGTGCGCGACGACGGCGACGCGGTCAAGCTGCGTCTCGCGAATCGCTTCGAGCGCCGCCCGGCCGCGCCGGCCGAGTTCGCGCCGCGTTTCGCCGCCGGGCACGCGAAAGTCGGGTTCGCGCGCCGTCCAGCGGCGCTCTTCGTCCGGATAGCGCTCGGCCATCTCGCGCCGCGTGAGTCCTTGAAACGCACCGGCATGAATCTCCTTGAGGCGTTCGTCGATCCGCACGTCGATGTTCAATCGCGCGGCGATCTCGCTCGCCGTATCGAGCGCGCGCGACAAGGGACTGGAATAGATCGTATCGAGCGGCTCGGCCGCAAAGCGCTCGGCCACGGCGAGTGCTTGTCGGCGACCGAGATCGGAAAGCGGAACGTCGAGCTGCCCTTGAATCCGGCCTTCGGCGTTGAACTGACTTTCGCCGTGGCGGACGAGGAACAAGATCATGATGCCGCTTGAGCGCTAACGCGCGACGAAGACGATTCTGCTATGCCGTGCGCGCCTGGCGAGCTTCGACGGCTTGCAGGAGCCGGTTCGCGCGAGCGATCAAATCGCGGCCGGACATCGCCACCGAGCCCGATTCCACGCCGTTGGGGTCTTCGGCGACGAACCGCCCGTTGCAGTGATCGCAATACACGCGACGGCCCAAGTACTCCACCCGAACTTCGACCCTGCGGCCGCAAGTCGGACACTCCTGCAAGAAATACGTGCTCGTGGGCATGTCGCTACTCCTTTTGTCCGGCGGCGCGACAGACGTGAGAGATCCGGACGGCAGGACGCATCCTAACCGATCGCGACTCTCCAGGCAACGCAGCCAACCGGGGGCGTCGGAATTCCTTTTCGACATAGGGCGGAAGGAGTCAGAGTTGGCGGGCGGTTCCTCCGCGCGCCATTTCGGCAGGTCGTTAAGCTGGGTAGCTTGGGGCGACGCAGCAGCCGAATCGGTGCGACCGCCTCGCACAAACCGTCCTGGTTCCGCGAGCGGTGCGACCGATCTATTGCTTACGGAATCGCTGGGCGAAGGGTTCGGCAAAAAAACGACGATGGTAGCCATAGTTGCTTCCTCATTTAGCCCGGCGCCATTTAGCCCCCGGTGAATACACCGGGGGCAAACTGCTTTAACTCCGCGTCGGCCCTACCCATTAAGGACGCCGCTAACCCGTTTTGTCACCGCGATTTGCAGCGGATTGTCAACCGATTTTCCTCGCCAGGCCCCGGAAAATCCCGTATGCGAAGCGGCTCGGGCAACGGTTCCATAAGGTAGGTTTGTACGGATCGCTCGAACTTTGCCACGAAACGAGGACGTCATCATGCAGACACGCCGCACGGTATGGGGTTCGTTGGGTCTGGGGCTGTCGGCCGCGGCGTGGACGCTCGCCGTGCCTTCACATGCCGCTTCTGCGCCGCCTGCCGGTGCCTCGGCCGCCGCGCCAAGCGATGCTGCGAATCAGCCGGCGCAAAAAGCGTCGATGCCCGATTGGAAGTCGGTCGAGTCGGCCGCCAAAAAATATTGCCGCTCTCTGCCGAACTATCGGCCGGGCGACGTCCTTTCACAGGGCCAGATCAAGCCGCTCCTCGCGCAGCTTGCGAAACTCGGCTGGAAGGTTTCCGATCAACAAGCGCTGCTCGGCCAAATCTGTCCCGACGACGACTTCGTCGTGCGGCAATTGCGGACCAAGAGCGGCCAGAAGTTCATGCGAAGCACGGGCGGCTCCGCCGAACAATACGACTATCTCCGCCGACTCTGTGCCACGAAGGGCGGAGACCGCCAGGTGGCCGACATCCTCAAGCTGCCCAACGGCAACGAGGTCTTGGCCGCGCTCACCGAGTCCAAGGCGGGCAAAGACATCAGCCGCCGCTTGGCCGACGGCCCGCGCACGCGCGACTACGACACGCCGACGGGTATGCTCTACACGGAGTCGCAAATCCTCGCGCGACTCAAGGAAAGCCACGCTCGCGACTTGCGCGCATCCAGCAAATAAACCAAACGGCGATTGATCGGCGAACGGTCCGCGCTTGCAACGCTTACTTGTACAGCGGGCCTTGAATCTTTACCGGCCGCACGTCGAGCCGCACGTTCGACACGGTGTACGACGCGCCGCCGAACTGGCCCGTGAGCCAGCCGTGGCTGTCGGGGCCGCGATAGAAGCGGAACTCGAACCCGCTGGTGTTCGCCGCTTCTTGCGCGGCGCGGCCGTCGAACGCCAGACCGATCGCCTCGTCGCGGCGGTTCTCCATGAGCTTGGACATCAGGTCGACGACCGCCGTGTTCCCGAGGATGTCGTTGAAGAACAACGGCCGGTTCTCTGCTGGGCGAAAGTCCGGCGCCTTGGGGTCGAGCTTTTCGCCTTTCTCCTTCTCGGGCGACGGCTTCACCGCCAGCGTCTTGAGATTGATCGCGTCGCCGTGCTCGAGGTAGCTCAATTTCGCATTCTTGACGTTGAAGCCCTCGGCCTTGTCGTCGCTGGCCGCTTCGGAAAGGTCGAGCACGAGCGCGCCTTTCTCGCCGATCACGGTCGCGTCGGCCCCGTTGCGGACTTCGACGGCCGTATTCTCGTCGACGCCCATGCCGTACTTGAGATTCTGCGATTTCATGATCACGAGCGCCCGCGCGAACCGTCCGCGGACGAGCGCGTGTTGATCGACGAACCACTGGTTGTCGAGAAATCCCAGGCCCCGGTCAACTTCCTTGCCCATCGACACGCCGGATTCGAGCGTGCGCAGAACTTCTTTGGCATCGCGGCACATGATGTGGCTCATCACGGCGGCGCCGGCGCTCGTGCCGGCAACGACGCCGCCTGAACGATAGACGGCCCACACCGCGTCGAGCAGCGGCGTGTTCTTGCCGGATTCGTCGCACAGCGTGCGGACGATGCGTTCCTGTGCGCCGCCCGTGAAGAACACGCCGTCGGCCTGTTGCACCTGCTCGATGATCTTGGGATCGTGGACGGCCTGCTGATAGTCGACATCCATGTTTCGGACGGCGACGGGCACGACGAACGCCTCGGCGCCGTACTCTTCGAGCGCCTTCGCCACGCGCTCGCCCGTTTCCTTGGGGCTGCTGCTGGCGGTGGGAAAGACGGCGATCTTCGGCCTTGTGCCGGAGGCGGCGAGGCGTTTTACGGGTCCGGAGTTGGCTGCGTCGATTGGGCCCTCGCCCTTGGCCGCGACGATATTCGCGTCATCGGCAGCGCGCTCCGTAGAAACGGCGGCGAGGTGAGGCGTTCCCCGCTGAGATTTCTCCGACCGTTCGGCGGCCAGTTGGACGAACCGAGACCAGACTTGAGTATTGGCGTACCGCAGACCGCCGCCGACGATCAACAGCGATCCTTGCGGTTCTTCGCCCCGCCCGAGCGAACAAGGAATCAGGCACGCCAAGGTGACGAGGCAAATCGACGCTGGGCGTCTCACGATGAACAACCTCCTGTTGTCGTGTAGGGTTTGTCCGGGAACACGCTGGCGACGGGTTCCCGCGAGCAGGCTCGTGAGAGACGCTGCTCGCTCCGGTTCGGAATTCGCACGGCGAGCGGTTTCTCCACCCGATCGGCGGTCCGATGGGCGAAAACATATCCACCGCGGTGAATGCGTCAACCCCGATTCGCGTTGGTATTCCCCACGAATGAGGGTTGTTCACGACGGCGATTTGCGAGGTTCGGCCCCGATTCTCGTTGAAATCCCGCCAATTGCAAGCTTTTTCGGGCCGGCATTCCTAGCCGGTCGATTGGGAACTTTCCCAGAAATCGTCCGGAATTCCCTCTTGCAACCAAACGTGAACACCGATACACTATTCATACGTACAGACACAAAGTCTTACGCGTGTCGTTTGTTCTCGAATCTTGAATGCCGAATCCCGACCCCGCGGCTTGCCCCTAGCCCCCGGCCCCTAGCCCCCGTTACGATTCAAGGAGTCTTCCGGATGGTCACTGCCACGAAAGCAATCAACCGTATGGCCAAGAAAGATTCGAAACCGGCCGACGAGACGCCGACGCGCGTCGCGGCGAAAGGAAAGGACGGCAGACGAGCGGCCGGGTCCAACGGCGCGGCGCCGTCGTTGCTCGACGCCAACCCGGAGCTGCGCCACACGATCGCCCAGATCGAAAAGCAGTTCGGCGAAGGCTCGATCATGCCGCTGGGTTCGTCCAACGTTCCCGTTATCGAAGGCATTCCGACGGGGAGCCTGTCGCTCGATATCGCGTTGGGCGGCCGCGGCATTCCCAAAGGCCGCGTCATCGAGATTTTCGGTCCCGAGTCGAGCGGCAAAACGACTCTTGCCCTGCACGTCATTGCCCAGGCCCAAAAAAATGACGGGATCGCCGCGTTCGTCGACGCCGAACACGCCCTCGACCCGAGTTGGGCGAAGAAACTGGGCGTTAACCTGGAAACTCTGCTGGTCAGCCAGCCGTCGAGCGGCGAAGAGGCCATGCACATCACGGAAATGCTGATCAAATCGAACGCCGTCGACGTGATCGTGGTCGACTCGGTGGCCGCCTTGGTGCCCAAGAAGGAACTCGAAGGCGAAATCGGCGATTCGCACGTTGGCTTGCAAGCCCGGCTGATGAGCCAGTCGATGCGGAAGCTCACCGGCGCGATCAGCAAGAGCAAAACCTGCGTGATCTTCATCAACCAGATTCGGGAAAAGATCGGCGTGATGTTCGGCAGTCCGGAAACGACGCCGGGCGGCCGGGCGTTGAAGTTCTATGCCTCGTGCCGCATCGACGTCCGCCGCATCGGGCAGTTGAAAGACGGCGAAGAGGTCGTCGGCCAACGCGTGCGGACCAAGGTCGTCAAAAACAAGGTCGCCCCGCCCTTCCGCGTCGCCGAATTCGACATGATGCACTCCGACGGCATCAGCTACGAGGGCGATATCCTCGATTTGGCGATGGCGCAAAAGCTGATCGTCCGCTCCGGCGCCTGGTTCCGCTACGGCGAATTGCACCTGGGCCAAGGGCGGGAAAAGGTGCGGCAATACCTCAAGGAGAATCCCCAGCTTTGCGCCGAGCTCCGCGAGAAGATTCTCGCCGCGGGCGAAGTTACGGCGGGACCGGGTGGCATTGCCGATGCCGGCGACGGCGATGCTGGCGGCGACGATTTTTGACCCCAACCGGGGGCGACGATGGCGTTCGAGTCTCGGCGACGGTGGATGCGCGCGGCGGTCATGCTGCTTGGCGTGGCCGTCGGCATCGAAGTCTTCGCCGGTCGCGCTGCGGCTCAACCGGCCGACAGCCGAGCGCTTGCCGCCGCCGAGGAGTTCGAGCGCGTCGTCACGGGCGTTATCGAATCGTGTGCGCCGTCGGTCGTCGCGATCGCACAAGATAGGCGTCGCCGCCACGGCGACCGTCCGTTGCCGTTCGATCTCGACCCGGCCGCCTTGCGCCGGATAAGTCCGCTCAGTTCCGATTTCGTCCCCACCTATTTTGGCTCCGGAGTCGTGGTCGATGCCGCCGGGCTGGTGCTGACCAACTATCACGTGCTCGGCTTCGATAACGAGGACTACGAAGTCGACCATTACGTGACGACGGCCGATCGCAAGGTTTACCGGGCCCGAATCAAAGCCGCCGACCCACGGAGCGACCTAGCCATTCTCGAACTCGTCTTGCCGGACGGACTGCCGGCGCAGGGACTCAAGCTCAAGCCGATGCTCTTGGGCGATGGCAGCGCGGCGCGGCGCGGAACGATGGTCATTGCTCTGGGCAATCCCTACGCAATCGCGCGCGACGGTCAGGCGAGCGCGAGTTGGGGCATCGTGGCCAACGTCGACCGCAAGCTTCCGGCGAGCGCGGACGAGGACGTCGCGGCCCAAGGAAAGACGACGCTCCATCACTATGGCGGCTTGATTCAATCCGACGCCCGACTCAATCTCGGGACGAGCGGTGGGGCGCTCGTCAATCTTCGCGGGGAGATGATCGGCCTGACGACCGCCGTTGCTGCGCAGGTAGGCTATGAAACCTCGGCCGGATTCGCGATCGCGGTCGACGACGTGTTTCGCCGCGCATTGGAATCGCTCAAAGCCGGCCGCGAAGTGGAGTATGGGTTCCTGGGCGTTCAGCCGGCTCCCGCCGAGGCCGACTTGTTGGGCGGCGCGCCGACCTCGGCAACCGGCGTTCGCGTGGAGCGGGTCGTCCGCGGCGGTCCTGGCGAACGGGCCGGCCTGCGGCGCGACGACCGGGTTACTGCGATCGACGGCGCTCCCATCGCGACGGCCGACGACCTCGTGCTTGGGATTAGCCGGTTGCCGCCCGAGGCCAACGTGCGCTTGTCGGTCATCCGCGCGGGTCGCGCGAGCGAACTGACTGCCGAGCTAACGAAGGCCCGCGTCGTGGGGCGTCGCGTGGTGACCGATCGACCGTCGGCGTGGCGCGGGTTGCGGGTCGAGTGGCCTGCGGCGATCGTTCCTCCACAGGAACTGATCGAGATTCCGACGGGCTGCGTCGCCGTGCGGTCCATCGCCGCGCAGAGTCCCGCCGCGCGGGCGGGACTTGCGGCAGGCATGTTGATCTCCCGCGTTGGGGACCGCGACGTTTCCACGCTAGCGGCATTTCGCGACGCTGTCGCCACGCATACGGGGCCGGTCGAGCTGACGATCCGCACTCCGGAGGGCGAGCCGCGGCGACTCATCGTCGCGGAAGAGTAACCTCTGCGGATGGCTGAATCTGCCCTTTGGTCGCCGGGACGAACGGCTTTATCCGGCTTGAGCGTTTCCGCGGTGGCGCTCGCTCACGAGTTGCCGCAATCTCCGGCCGGCAAGGGCGAAGATATCCGGCCAACTTTCATAGTGCTGCTTCGGCCGAAAGAGTTCCGCCGACGGATACCACGGCGAATCGCTTCGGCCGACGAGCCACCGCCAGTCGGCGGCGTGCGGCAGCAGGACCCAAACGGGTGCCCCGACCGCTCCGGCGAGGTGCACCGTCGAATTGTCCACGGATATCACGAGGTCGAGGGCCGCAACGAGCGCCGCCAGGTCGTCGAGATCGTCGCGCGGATCGAAATCGTCCCAGCGGTGCAATCGAACGCCGCCGGATTGCTCGTGTTCCGCAAGCTCGCCGTCGACGTCGCCGTACTGAAGCGACACGAAATCGACGCCGGCCGTTTCGAACACGGGCGACCAGGCGTCGAGCGTGGTCGATCGTTTTTGCCGCGCGCTCGACGTGCCGCCGCCGCGCCACGACACGCCGACGTGCAATCCGCCGCCGAGCCGCGCGAGGCGTTCGCTCCACTTCTTCACGAGCAGCGCATCCGGACACAATCGCGGCGGCAGCACGCGGTCGCTCCACGAGCGGCCGCCATTGCCTCGCCGCGCCATGCCGGGCAAATCGCCGATGGCAACTTCCACTTCAGGCTTCGGTGCGAGCCATTCGACCGCTTCGGTTCGCTTCGGCGAAGCGCCGCCCTCAAGGTTCGTCGAGAATATCTCGGCACTCGGCGCAAAGTCGATTCCCGGCAGCGTCCGCGACAATAGCAGCCGCAAGCGCGCGTCGCACTCCACGAGCACCCTGCCCGAAAGATTGGCCAGCGCGGGCAAGAATCCGGAGAACATGATTTGCGTTCCGATGCCTTGTTCGCGGCGCACGAGAACGGTTTTGCCTTCGAGCGATTCGCCGCGCCATCGCGGCAGCCCGCTGACGACTTTAACCGTCGGTTCGACGACGTGCCGCAGGCGATAATCTTCCCACGCCGTCCAGTCGCCCAGGGCCAATCCGGCCAGGCTGCGGTTGTAACGCGCTTCGTTGGACAAGGGGTCAACCATCAATGCGGCGTCGCCCGCCCGGCGAGCCGCCGCCCATTCGCCTCGTTCGGCGAGCGCGCTGCCGAACGTGATCCAGGCCGAGATTTGTCGCGGATCGAGTTTCACGGCCCGCCGGGCCACGGCCTCCGCCTCAGCGAACAGGTCCAGATCGAGCAGCATCGCCGCGAGATTCGTCCACGCATCGGCGAACCGCGGCGACGCCTCGATCGCGCGCCGGTATTCGTCGAGTGCTTCGTCGATTCGTCCCGCTTCGCACAGCACGTTCGCGGCATTGTTGCTTGCGGCGGCGAATTGGATTGCCCGGTCGTGGTTCGGGACGTCCGAGTCGACCGCGCCGGGAGCGCGTTTGGCGGCCAGTTCGCGTGCCCGCGTGAAACACGCCAGCGCGTCGGCCAGGCTGCCTCGGCGACGATGTAGATCGCCGAGCAGCATTTGCCCGTCGAAAGTCGTCCGGTGCGACGACGCGGTAGAGACCTCGGCCTGGTCGACGACCGAGAACGCCTCGTCGACGAGCCCGGCTTCTGCCAACGTGCGCCCGAGCGATAAGGCGATCGCCGTGTCGCCCGGCGCGGCCGCTACGGCACGCCGTAGAAAGGGGATGGCGAGAGCGTGCTTACCCGCCAGGCAATACACGTGCCCCACGAAGTTCAATGCCGCGGCGTTTTGGGGATGCTTCCGCACCAGTTCGCGGCCAATCGCTAGAGCCTCTTCACCGCGCCCCGCGGCGAGTGCCCGGCGCGCCTCGGCGAGTCGGCGAGTAATCGCGTCCATGCTCGTGGCTCCTACCGAACGCGGCGGGTTCGGTCGCAGACGCTAGTACACGACAAATCTTGATTGGGGTGGGCGCCACTGCTGGCTTGTCCAGCAGTGCAATTCGGGAGGCAAGATCAAACGGCAATACGCACTGCTGGACAAGCCAGCAGTGGCACCGAATTCTTTGCGCCGACAACGCCTCGCGTGCCGCGTTATTTTAGCCGCCCGTTCCCACCGCTTCCAACGGCAATGTCGCGTCGGCGCCGGCTGGGCGACGGGGCGGCGGGCCGCATCGCCCGGCATTGCCCTAACAATCGGTCAACTCGCCGCGTTCGGCAATCCGATAGCATCTCAAGAGCCGCTTGCCGCCGATCGCGGCGACTGCGGCGAGGGGGGCCTCTTTCAAGCGCGACGCCGTCCGCGACGCCGCGCTTGCATTGCTATCGTTCGCGCGCCAGCACGCGCCGCGAAGGAGCCAACGGTGCAAATCCATCCGCTTGCGTCGGTGAGTCCCAACGCGCGCCTGGGCCGAAACGTCCTGATCGGACCCTTCGCCATCGTCGAAGACGACGTCGCGATCGGCGACGACTGCGAGCTGGCCGCCCACGCGATCGTCAAGTCGGGCGTGTCGCTCGGCGCGAACAACCGCATCTTCGAGCACGCCGTGATCGGCGGGCTGCCGCAGCACCTCCGCGTTCCCGAGCACTGTGGGCGGGTCGTCATCGGGGACGGCAACGTGATCCGCGAGAGCGTGACGATCCACCGCCCGCTCGACGCGCACCATTACACGACGATCGGCAACAACTGTTTGCTGATGGTCTCGTCGCACGTGGCCCACGACTGCCGCTTGGGCGACAACGTGATCGTGGCGAACAACGTGATGCTCGCGGGGCACGTGACCGTCAACGATCGGGCTTACGTCAGCGGCGCGGTGGGCGTGCATCAGTTTTGCCGCATCGGGACGCTGGCCATGGTCGGCGGGCAGGCCCACGTCACCCGCGACATCCCGCCGTTCGTCACGGTCGACGGCGTGAGCACGGCCATCGCCGGGCTCAATCGCGTGGGTCTCAAACGTGCCGGGTATTCGCCGGAAGCCATCGCCCAGATCAAGGCGGCGTATCGGCTGATCTATCGCAGCGGATTGCCGTGGACCAAGGTGCTCGACTATCTGGCAGTCGATTTCCCGAGCGGACCGGCGGCGAAGTTCCGCGAGTTCTTCGTCGGCGGCACGCGCGGATTCGTTCCCGCGCGGCGCGCCCCGTCCGGCGCGACGTTGCTGTTGCACGACGAAGCGGAAGACGGCGAATCGCAAGTGCAAAGCAAGGTTGGCTAGCGCGCGATGTTGGCGTAACGCAGCACGACGCTATTTCGCGGCGGAAAGAACCAGATAATCCAACCCGAACATGTACGCCTTCTTGGCCGCGAGGTTGGCGCCGGCGATTTTGACCGTCAAGCGGTGCTTGCCCGCGTCGAGTTCGCGGACGGCGAGGACGACGGCGCCCGTCGTGACGACGTCGGGATAGTGATACAGGTCGAGCGGCGGTGTGAGCTTCTCTCCGTCGAGCGCCAGTTCGACGGCGGCATAATCGCCGGCCATCGTCATCGCCGCGTGGAGTTCATAACGCCCCTTGTCGGCAGCTTCGAATTCGAGTTCAAGCGTGTCGCCGGGTTTCGCGCCGATCCAGAAGAGTTGCTTGCCGCCGCTCCAGCGGTCCTGCTTGAAGCTGGCCATGTCTTGCGCCGACGCCTTGCCGGCCGACGCTTTGACGACGGTCATCTCCTCGCCTTCGATTGCGCCGGCGACTTTGCCGGTCGACTTGTCGATGTTCGACGCCGGGCCGCGTTTGAGCGTGGGTTGCGACGCCCCGTCGAACGGCTTGGGCTGAGCCGCCTTCCACTTCTCTTCGCTGACGTTCTCCGCGCGCTGCACGAGCACGTGTGCGCCGACCATGCCGCCGACGACCACGTCCGGCAGTTTGTCGCCGTTGACGTCGGCGATGCTCACTTGCCGGCCGATGCCCGCCTCGCCGTCGATCTTGTAGGGAATCCAATCGACGTTCGGCTTGCCGCTCGGACGGTAAACGGCGCCCGTCTCGTCCTTGTTTCGCACGAGCTTGAACCAATACACCACGGCCCCGGCGTCCCACATCGGGCTTTGTTTGTGGTGCGAATAGAACGTCTTGCCGGTGACGATGTCCTTGAGTCCGTCGCCGTCCATGTCGACCAATGCGACGGAGTGCGGCTCGCTGAACACGACGCCGTAGCGATTCTCGGCCGGCTGCGCGCCGACAATGAGGTGCATCTTCCACTTCGTTTCGTCGCCGCTCTTTTGCTGTTCGTACCACGCGAGGCCAAAGTCGTGCGCCGCGAGGCTCGTTATCACGTCGTTGTCGCCGTCGCCGTCGACGTCGTAGGCGTACATCTCTGCGCCGCCGTAAGCATTCGTGAACGCCGCTTTGTGGAATGCCCACGGCCGGTCCTCCGGCGACTCGGCGGGCTGCTCGAACCAACCCGCCGCCGTGAGGATGTCGAGCTTTCCGTCGCCGTTGACGTCGCCGACGCCGAGCCCGTGGCCGAATTGCTCGGGGGCCTTTTCCTCCGAGATGCGATGCCACTTCCAAGTTTCGAGCGGCCGACGCCAGTCGATCGTGGCAAAACCGAACGTGCCGCCGAATGTGCAGACGAGCTCCGGGCGCTCGTCGCCGACGAGGTTCGTAAAGTGCGGCGACTCGTTGGCCACCGAATCGAACACCTGGTGTTTCTTCCAGTGCTTGCCGCGGCCATCCTTGCCGGGATTCTCGTAGACGAACGCCGGCGTGGCGGGAAAACCGACCACGAACACGTCGTTGTGCCCGTCGCCGTTGAAGTCGTAGACCCAATTGAAGAAGTTGTCCGCATAGCGCTCGCGCGGCTGCGGCTTGGGCGGATAAATCTCGTGCTTCTTCGTGAAATCCGGACCTTCGAACCAATACGGCCCATAGACGACGTCCCTGTGTCCGTCGCCGTTGATGTCGCCGGCATTGGCGCCTTCGGAGAGATAGACGTCGGTGAGCTGCTTGCGTTCGAACGTGTGCAGCTTTCGTTCGTCGGCGGTTGCATTCGAGGCAATCGGTGTCGCGACGAGCAAGGCGACAATCGCGGTCCAGCAGACCGCCGTGCGGATGGAACGAGACGGCGTGTTCATCGGTGGTTCCTTCATGCGGATAGGGCCGGCATTTCGCCGATTATTCCGCCGAGCGGCGGCGGTGCCTAGCATTCTCCCTTTGGAGATCGCGGGCGATGCAAAGTTGTGCAGTGCGACTGCGATTTTTTACGGCGAGAGTGCCACCCGCCCCGTAGATAAGTTACCATAAAAGTAGACGGTGGCCCGGCGTTGGGTCCTCCGGCGACTTATGAATTTCACGACCGGCGCTACTCGACCCGGACAGAGAAATGAAGCGTCGCAAGGCGGTTGCTCTGCTCATCGAAACCTCGAACGCCTATGCCCGCGGCCTGCTCGACGGCATCATCGCGTGGCAGCGGGAGCACGAGGCGTGGTCGATCTATCTGCCCGAGCAGGAGCGCGGCGCCGCCCCGCCGGCGTGGCTCAAAAGCTGGCAGGGGGACGGGATCATCGTCCGCATCGAGACCGAAGCGATCGCCAATGCGGTTCGCCGCACGAACCTGCCCGTTGTGGACGTGAGCGCTGCCCGCCGCGTGCCGGACATTCCGTGGGTCGAAACCCACGACGAGGCGATCGCCAATCTCGCCGCGGCGCATTTGCTCGAGCGCGGGTTTCGCCACCTTGCCTTCTGCGGCGAACAGGGCTTCAACTGGTCGCAGTGGCGGTGCGAGCATTTCGAGTGCCGCGTGAAGGCCGCCGGCGCGACGTTTCATCAGTATCACTCGAAATCTCGCTTCGACCACGACTTCTCGTGGAACCGCGAGCGGCAACGGCTGATGAACTGGCTGTCGCAATTGCCGCGGCCGATCGGCATCATGGCCTGTTACGACATCAAGGGCCAGCAGGTGCTGGATGCCTGCCGCGAGCTCGACATCGCGGTGCCGGAGGAAATGGCCGTCGTCGGCGTCGACAACGACGCGCGGATTTGCAATCTCTCGACCCCGCCGATGTCGAGCATCATTCCCGACTCGCGGCGCACGGGCTACGAAGCGGCGCGATTGCTCGACGCGATGATGGCGGGCGTGAACGTACCGGCCGACGCGCATTTGATTCCGCCGCTGGGGATCGCGGAACGTCCTTCGACCGACATCCTCGCCATCGACGACGCCGACATCGTCAAGGCGATGCGATTCATTCGCCAACACGCCTTCGACGGGATCAACGTGGGCGACGTGCTCAAACAGGTGTCGCTCTCGCGGCGGGCGCTCGAAGATCGGTTTCAACGGCTCATCGGCCGCACGCCGCATCAGGAAATCGAGCGGCTGCGCATGGACCGCGTCAAACAGTTGTTGGTCGAAACGAGCTTGCCGCTGCAAACGATCGCCCAGCGGACCGGTTTTCGCCACGCGGAGTACCTGGCCGTCGCGTTCAAACGCTTCACGCGACAGACTCCGGGCCAGTTTCGCCGCCACGGCGGGGCGCGAGGCAATAAGGTCGGCGAGAACGAAGCGGCCAGGTCGACGGCGTGATGCCGCTGCTCGTCGCCCGCCGGCGATTCTACCGAAAAGCCTTGCGCAATCGGCAACCATTGCCGTCGACTCTTTCGCTTGCGTAGCCTGTGCGGCAAGCTTTGCGCCGATTGGATTTCCTGCGGCCGCGTTGCCGAATCCGATGGAAGGCGCAACGCGCGCCCAAGGACGCGAGTTTTCGCGGCATGGCTGCCGCTTTCTTCGGAAAGGGGATTTGCCATGTCGTCGAGTTCCAAGGTGTTGCTGTTTGCCGTCGTGCTGACGGGCGGGATATGTGCCGCGTCGCTGTTCCGCAAACCGCCGGGCGCGACCGCGGAGTCTCTGGCGCCAACCCCCGCCCCGTTCGCGCACCGGATTGAGGGGCCGCGGATCGTTTCGGGTCCGGCGCGATCCGAGACCGCGTCTCCGCACGTCGCGGAGTTCGCCGCAAGTCGCCCCGCAGCGCCGCGTGCGTCGCTCGGGTCGAACTCGAACGTTCCTCCCGAGTTGCCAACGTCGAGTCCCATCGGGAGCATTCCGCTCAGCGCCCCGCCGTCTTGGCCCATTGACGGCGGGACCGGCGAACGGCCGCTTGGGGAGCACGGCGGCGGTCGGCTGCACCGCGTCGAGGACGGCGACACGCTGGCGTCGTTGGCGGAGCGTTATTTCGGCGACGCCGGGCGGGCGCGAGAGATTCACGAGGCGAACTGCGAGAGACTCCCGGCCAGCGGCGCGCTGCCCATCGGCGTCGACCTCTTAATCCCGCCGGCCAGCGGGATTGCCCGCGAAATTCCGGCTCGGCCCGCCTCAGCGCCAAGCGACTTTGGGGCGAGTTCTGCGACGGTCGTAGCGCCCGCGGCGGCTCCGTCGTCACCGGCCACGTTCGCGGAGCCGAGAGTCTGGCCCAGCGATCCGGCGTCGGTTCGCCAAGACAATCCCGTCGCCCCCGGCGTGATCCGCCCGGCGAGCGAACCGTGACCGTAGGTCGAAATTGGATCGCGCCTCAATTTCGCGTTGCATCGTCTCGCGGCCCTCGGGTACATTTCCAGGGCGCGAGATTCCGCGCCCTGGACCGAGTTTGCGCCAGCACTGCTGGCGTAGCGCGCGATCGCGTGTTGATGCCGCGTGCGACAAGGAGGTCGCCGGTGCTCTCCAAATGGCCAATTCGCAACAAGCTGCTCGTCGGCATCGCGCTGTTGGTCGTGATGGTGAGCGTGTTGTTCATCGCCGGCGCGGTGGGCGCCTACCGCTATCGCGATCTGGTGCGGAGCCTGGAACTCCGCGCGACGGAGCTTCCGCTGGCCACGCAGCTTAGTCTCGAAGTGAGCAATCTCCGCGTGACACTGAGCGAAGCCCGGGCGACAAATTGGCCTCAGCGGCCGATCGACGAGCCGCGCCGCGATCTGGCCCGAATTCGGGATGAGTTCCGCTGGCAATTGGACATCGTCGAGGATTCGTTCAATCTATATCGTTACCAGCTTCAGCGCAACGACGAGAGCGATTATCGCGACATCGCGACGGACGACAGCTCGCACGAAAGACAGACGGCGGCGGATATCAAGGCGGTGCTCGCCCGGATCCGTGCGACCGACGAGCGCGAGTACACGTGGGTGTTCGACAGTTCGCGTATCGCTGAGCTAACGGACGAGTTGGAGCGATTGCAGCAGCTCTCGGTTGCCCTGCCCGGATACATGCATCAAAAAATGTGGGACCTGCGCAATGAGGTGCGGGTGCAATACCGGGCGCTAATCGGCATGGTGTGGGTGACGGGTTCTTTGGCGCTGGTCATGCTCGCTCTGCTGTTGAAACTCTTCTACACGTGGGTCTTCCGCCCGTTGCGGGTGCTGATCAAAGGCTCGCGGCTCGTCGCGGCGGGCGACTTCGACCACCGCATCGCGATCGACACGCACGACGAAATGTCGGAGCTGGCCGGCGCGATGAACCAGATGACCGAGCGGTTTCAGACCATCCGCGACGATCTCGACCGGCAAGTGCAGGTCCGCACGAAGCAAGTCGTCCGCAGCGAGCAGCTCGCCAGCGTCGGGTTTCTCGCGGCCGGCGTGGCGCACGAAATCAACAACCCGCTGGCCTCGATCGCGATGTGCGCCGAGTCGCTGCAGAATCGCGTCGCTTCGGCGCTCGATTTGGGCGACGAGCGGCACAAAGTGATCGACAACTACTTGCGGATGATTCAGGACCAGGCGTTTCGCTGCAAAGAGATCACCGAAAAGCTACTGGACTTCTCGCGGATGGGGGAAGTGAAGCGCGTTCCCACCGATTTGCGCGGGCTGGTGCAGTCGGTGCTCGAAATGGTGCAGCACCTGGGTAAGTACAAGGAAAAGCGAGTCGTGCTCGCCGAAGGCTTGCCCGTGGTCGCGGCGGTGAACGCCCAGCAACTCAAGCAAGTGGTGCTGAACCTCGTGACGAACGCGCTCGATAGCGTCGACGTGGGCGGCAATGTAACGATTACGCTCGCCCGCCGCGGCGACAAGGCGGAGATTCGCGTAGCCGACGACGGCTGCGGGATGACGGAGGAAGTGCTCGAACACCTGTTCGAGCCGTTTTTCACGCGCAGCCGCTGTGGCCAAGGAACCGGCCTGGGGCTGTCGATCGTGTACAGCATTGTTTCGGACCACGACGGCCAGATCGAAGCCACGAGCGCCGGCCCCGGCCGCGGCTCGACGGTTTGCGTGACGCTACCCATCGCCGCCAAGGCCAAACAGCCCGGCGGCGCCATCGAGAAGGAGCTCGACCATCGCTACCAAGCCGCATAAATCGCTCAAGCTGCTGTTTGCCGACGACGAACGGGCATTGCAGGAATTGATGAGCCTGGAACTGCCCGCGATGGGCCATCAGGTGACGGTCTGTCCCGACGGCAGGACGGCAGTCGCCGCGCTTGAACGCAATACGTACGACTGCGTGCTGCTCGATCTCGACATGCCGGGCTACAGCGGCATCGAGGTCCTGCGGAAGGCGCGCGAACTCTCGCCGGACACCGACGCGATCATCATGACGGGCAAGGCATCGCTCGACACGGCGATTGCCGCCTTGCGCGAAGGGGCGTTCGACTATCTGACCAAGCCGTGCAAGCTGGCCGAACTCGAAGCGCTGCTCAATCGCGTCGCCGACAAGCGCGAGTTGACGCAGAAGTACCGCGCGCTCAAGCGGCGGCTCGAACACGTCGAAGGTCCGGCCAACATGGTCGGCGAAAGCCCGGCGATGCAGAAGGTCGAAAAGCTAATCGCCAAGGTCGCGCCGACGAACTCGACGGTGCTGGTGCTCGGCGAGACCGGCTCCGGCAAGGAGCTCGTCGCTCGCGCGCTGCACGAGCAAAGCCATCGACACGACATGCCTTTCGTCGCCGTAAACTGCGGCGCGCTTCCCGAAACGCTCATCGAGAGCGAGCTGTTCGGCCATCGCAAAGGAAGCTTCACGGGCGCGGAAGAGCATCGCGTTGGGCTGTTCGAGGTCGCCCATGGCGGGACGCTGTTTCTGGATGAAATCGGCGAGCTTCCCAAGGCGATGCAGGCGAAGCTGCTCCGCGTGATGGAGAGCGGCGAGATTCGCCGCGTCGGCGACAACGAGGCGAAGACGATCGACGTCCGCGTCGTGTGCGCCACGCACCGCAATCTCGAAGAAATGGTCCACACCGGTGACTTTCGCGAAGACTTGATGTTCCGCGTCAATGCGTTCGAGATTCACCTGCCGCCGTTGCGCGAGCGGATCGACGATATTCCCGCGCTCGCCAATCACTTGCTCGCCCGCTTTCGCCCGGTGCTGCGCGGCGGGGCAGGCGCGTTCACCGACGAAGCGCTCGAGCTTCTCAAGTCGCACGCCTGGCCGGGCAACGTCCGCGAGCTGGCGAACGTGGTCGAGCACGCCACGATTCTGTGCGACGAACTGCCGATTCAAGCCGACCATCTGCCGGCGAACTTCCGCCAGCGCCGGCTGCGCGAACCGCTCGTTACGTTCGGCCCGAGGACGCTGGCCGAACTGGAACTCCAGGCGATTCAGCAATCGCTGGAACGGAACGAGAACAATAAGACGCGCGCGGCGGAAGAGTTGGGAATCAGCTTGAAGACGCTGTATAACAAGCTGAACCAGGTGACGGCGCTGGATCGGACGGCGTAGACGCATTGCCGCCGGCGCCGCGAGCGTCATGCGACGGGCAACCCCAACGACTCGAGCAGTTCGAGTGCCCTTTCTTGGTTTCCTTCGTCACATTTCGCGCCTTTTTTTCTACGCAACCGCTCGATTGCCTCGGCGTGGTCGGAACCCATGTCGCGGAATGCGTCGTAGGTAGCCGCCAATTCCAGAACGACGGTAGGCTCTCCATGAAGCCGCGCAATCGCGCCGCGATACTCCGCCACGCTCGGCAAATCGGGTCGTTCCTGAGCGCTCAGCTTGTAGCAAGGATTGCCTTCCTTGGTTGGCTCGGCCGTCTGTACGATAAAACCAAATGCTTCGAGCAAGCCGATGTCGCTATGCAGCGATTCGCTGTAAGGACCGTAGAAGTGAATCATGTAGTCGTAATGCGTCGGGAATCCGATCCGCTGCAATAGCTTTACTTCTTTCTGCAGGCGCGTCCTTCCGAAGACTTCGCAATCGGGATGGGCCGCGATTAGTGCCGCCAGCCAGCGATAATTCTCGATGCTCATGGCTCAATCCTTGTGGAGTAACGGCACGGCCTCGGGGAACATTTTATCGCGCACCGTGGCAGGAAGATAATGGCGAACCAACGTGTTCTTCTTCGCCAATTGCGTCATGCTGTCCTAGGGCTCAACTTTTTGTAGTTCAGGTGCGAGGACTCGCTGCAAATTTCAGTCAACTCATGCTCCGCATCGGGATTATAGAGTTTGTAGACCGTGTCGCCCATTACGATCGGATCGAGCGTAATTCGCATCGGGTCGCTCATTTTACGAAGTCCCCTAACTCCAATGCGCATAGAATGTTGCGCCCATACGTTTGGTGAAGCCGCAACCTCTCGTTTGCCCATTGGGTAGAAACGAAGTAGGGTTTGGGTGCCCGCGAAGTTGATCTTCTGCTCCCATTCGGAATCATGTCAATGAAAAAGAAGCTCTTCTTAATGTTCGCTTTGTTGCTCGCATGCGCTGAGAGCAATGGACAGCGAGACCGGCCTGACCCCGACCGCGAACGCCGTAGGGAGCATCAAGAGTTCCAGAACTTCGTTGAGGGCATAGTCGGCAGAAGTTCGAGTGCCGTTGCCAACGAACGGGAACGAAGCGACGTCAAGACCCTGCAATGGCTCCTGCGCGACTATAGAAAGCACATTGCGGACGGCAACTGGAATCGCGCAGACGACGTAAAGAAGCGCATGAATGTAGTCCTTCAACGAACCGAATCGGTCGCCGTCGATGCTCCTCGTCGGCACGAGGAAGAGAAACAGAAGCAAGCAGACCGCCGCCATCGCGCCGAATTGAAGCAGCGCGAGAGACATCATCGAGAGCAACTCCAGCAACGCGAGCGCCAGTTTCAGGAGCTACGGAATCGCCAATTCCAGGAGAACATGAACCAAATCCGTAAACGACCGCGCACGTGGTGAGACGCGAACGCTCGTGGTCCAAGCGATCCGCTAATTATATTGCTTGCCGTGCGCTGAAGCCTACCTGCCAAACGAAGACAGGAGCCGATGCCGTGGACATAAGTAACTGCTATCTTGTTTACCTGGGCGATGTCAACGCGAATTCCGCCACGTTTGGTTTATATACGAAATGGCATGGCGACGCGCAGGAGAACCTTGAGGTTCGCGTAGCCGGGCTTGCCATGGAACCAGGCGTGCAAGAATCGCTTTACAAGCTTGATCGTGGAGCAAAGCTAATACGAAACTGGCCGGATTTATATTCTTGGCTTGGGAGACGAACTGGGTGGGGCGTACTTCCGCAAGATTCTGCCCACGCCCTTGTCTTCCATTGGCTTTCGCAGCAATACGAGTGCGCGAAGCAGACGAATGGACCGTTTTACGTCGACCGCAGATTCAATGGTTCCGTCGTATTGGCGGAACTAGTTGGACCATCCCCTGAAGACGACGGATTTGAAGCGTTTCTAAGAATCGCCGGTAACATGGTCATCACGACACAGCCCATCTTCTCACTTGGTGCGTGAGGCGAAACCTTCTGTTGGGATCGCCAACCGTGATCGCGTTGGTGCGTAGATGGTATGTCGCATGGCGCGATCTAGTCTCGTAGCGTTGCTGCGATTGCCCCGATAGACCTCGATTCATGGACACAATCGTCGGCGGCGAAACCAGTAGCCGCAGCACACGCACGCTGGCACGCCGAGTCGGCGCACCGTGGTGTGACCATCGTCGGTACTCGCAGGGCACACTACTTGGTCCGTCACTTCCCGCAGTAGTCGATCGCCCGGGCGATTTCGCTTTTGAGATTCTTGCGATGCACGATGTGGTCCACAAAACCGTGCTCTAGCAAGAACTCGCTCGTCTGAAATCCTTTGGGGAGTTCGATGCGGATCGTCGCCTTGATGGTTCGCGGGCCGGCGAAGCCGATCAGGGCTTTGGGTTCTGCGAAGACGAGATCGCCGAGCGAGGCGAAACTGGCCGCGACGCCGCCCATCGTCGGATTGGTCAGCACCGAGATGAATAATCCGCCGGCCTGGTCGTAGCGGGCGAGGGCCGCCGAGACTTTCGCCATTTGCATCAGCGACAGAATTCCTTCGTGCATTCGGGCGCCGCCGCCGGAGCCGCTGACGATGATCAGCGGCAGTTTTTGGTCGGTCGCCCGTTCGACGAGCCGGGTGAGCTTCTCGCCGACGACGGAACCCATGCTGCCCATGATGAAGGCGGAGTCGGTGACGCCGAAAGCGACGCGGCGGGCGCGGATCATGCCCGTGCCCGTGACGGCGGCTTCCTTGAGTCCGGTCAGCTTCTGCTCTGCGGCGACGCGCTCGGGATAGGGTTTTTTGTCGACGAAACCGAGGGGATCGGCCGGCACGAGGTCTGCGTCCCACTCCTCGAAGGTGCCTTCGTCGAGAACCTGGCGGATCCGCTCGGACGCGGACACGTACCAATGAAAATCGCAGTGGGGGCACACGTTTTGCGCCCGCTCGACTTCCTTGACCCAGACGGTCTCGCTACAGCCGGGGCACTGTTTCCATAGCCCCTCCGGCGTTTCCCGCTTCGGCCGCTTGCCGCGGGATTTCGGTTCGTGCTGGCCGTTGTCCATGGGCGGTCGGAGCGTCTGCGGGAAACCAGAGCGGTCACAAAAAACACACCGCTGGCGAGCGGCAACGCTCACCGGGCAGCCTTTCTTGTAGTCGGTCGCTTGCCCCGGAACAAGCCGAATTGGCCCGATTCGCCGGCCGTCTTTTACCCACTGGGCAGCCACGCCACGCCCGCGGTTCTCCGCCGGAGGCGGCGCGTTGCGGCGGTCGGGTCAAAGAAAGGTTTCGTTTTGGAATGCGCAGCTGGGAGAACCGCAGCGGCAAAATCGTCCGCACTCCAGCCGGGCGGCAGCCATCTCGGCGCGGGATTCGCGAGGTAAAGTTTCCGGGAGAATACAAGATGAAACGGACAACCTGCGCAATCGCCCTATCGGTCACGTTGGTCACGATCGGCTCAACCGCGTTTTGCTCGGCGCAGCAGCCTCTGGCGTCGTCGCCTGCGGAACGCCCTCAGCTTAAGAGCATCTACTCGAGCAGCTTCGACGTGGCCCAACTTGTGCGCGACGACACCCGCGCGCTGGCGTTCGTGTTCCTGGGAACCGAGTGCCCTGTCGCCCAGCAATACATTCCCAAGCTCAACGAGCTGCAAGACCGCTTTCGCGACCGAGGCGTGCGGTTCTTCGCCGTGTACAGCGACCCGAGCGTGGAAGTTCACGACATGGCCGTGCACGCGCACGACCAGGACATCGCGCTGCCGGCATTCAAGGACGTCGACCAGCGGCTCGCCGAATGGCTCGAAGCGACGATCACGCCCGAAGTCGTCTTGCTGACGAGCGACTTGAAGAAGGTCTATCAGGGCGCGATCGACGACCAGTTCGAGCAGCGCGGACGCAAGGCCGCGGCGAGGAAACAGTATCTGCGCGACGCGATTGACGACGTGCTCGCCGGGCGGATCGTCAAGCTGCCGTTTGCGCGGGCGTCGGGCTGTCTCATCGAGCGCCGCAAGCCGGAGCAGAAGCCGGCGGACGGCGTCACTTATCACCGGGACATTGCGCCGATCATCGCGCAACATTGTCAAGCGTGTCACCGCGATGGCGGACCCGGTCCCTTCGAGTTGCTCACTTACGACGACGTGTCGATGAATTCGGAGAAGATTCGCGAGGCGATCGTCGATCGCCGGATGCCGCCGTGGCACGGCGACTTGAATCCGAAGTTCGGCAAGATTCGCAACGACAAGCGTCTTCCCGACAAGGACCGCGACCTGTTCGTCGCGTGGATCGACGCGGGCGCGCCCGAGGGAGAAGCGAGCTCCGTCGCGTCGCAGCGGCGGGATTCCACCGGCAAGGAGAGCGAGTGGGAAATCGGCGCGGTCGACTACGTCTATCGCATGCCCAAACCGTTTCGCGTGCCCAAGCACGGCGTGCTCGACTATCAGTTTTTCCGCGTTCCGCTGGGTCTGGAGGAAGATCGCTGGTTCGAGGCGGTCGAAATCAAGCCCGGCAGCGCGGACGTCGTCCACCACATCACGCTGCACGTCGTGCCGGAGTCGAAGGGGAAGATCGACGGGCTGATGGCGATGGCCCAGCTTTACGGCGTGAACGGCAATCTGGGGCATTTGATAAACGACTACGTGCCGGGCGACTCGTACAACGCCAAGGTCTATCCGCGGGGCCAGGGCGTTCGCATTCCCAAGCATTCCGACCTGATCTTCGAGGTACATTACACGCCCAACAACGTTCGCGAAGTGGACGATCAGTCGATGGTCGCGTTTCGCTGGGCGCAGGAACTGCCCCAAGAGGAAGTGCTGACGGAAGTGTTTCGCAAGCCGATCGGCCGATTCCGCGTCCCGCCGCACCATCCGCACTATCGGGTCGAAGACACGTATTACTTCGCGCACGACGTGTTGATCGATGCGGTGCGGCCGCATTTCCACTTGCGCGGAAAGTCTTTTCGTCTGGAAATCGTCGAACGCGATCCGGATACCGACGAGGTCATGCGGGTCACGCCGGTGTTGTCGGTTCCGTTGTTCGATCCCAACTGGCAGCGAACGTACGAACTCGAAACGCCGCTCAACCTGCCGGCGGGCATGGAACTCCGCGCCGTCGGCCACTTCGACAACTCGGACATCAACCCCAACAACCCCAATCCGGACACCGAAGTCTCGTGGGGCCAGCAAACCACGGACGAGATGTTCAGCACGCGATTCAAGTATCGGCTCGATCGCGCCGGGGCAGCAAGCGACGGGGGAACACGATGAACCGAGGTCGAGTATGGCGGCGCACGTGGACTGCGGCCGCGACGACAATCCTGTTTTCTTGTGCGGCCGCAACACTGTTCGGCGCGAACGAGCGCGCGCGGCGCGAACTGCCCGCGAAGTCAAGCCGCGGCGCTCTGCTGAACGCCGCTCGACAGCGGGCCGTGGCGGCGCTTGCCGAGGTCGGCAAGCTCATCGACGGTGGCGGCGCGGCGAACGCACAGGCATGGCGGACATGGCTCGGATGGAATGACATAGATTCGCTGGTCGCGGCCGAACGGCCGGACTGTGAAGCGCTCGCTGCGATCGACCGCCATCTGCGGCAAAACGTGGTCGGCTTGGAACGGCCCGAGTTCATCCGCCTGCGACACGAACTTCGGTCGCTTGCGGCCAGCGCCGAGCTCGCCGATGAGGATCGGCCGGAGCAACTTCTCGCCGCCCGCCGCGAAACGGCCAGACGGCTGGGCGACGCACTGGGCGATCAACCGCCGCACGTCGAGTTGGCGACGGCCGCCGCCCTCGCCGACTGGCTATCGCGAGTCAGCGAAACCGACCGGGAATACGCCGACGCGGTGAAACGCCGGTATTCCGAGCCGAATGCGACGTTTCGCGTATCGCGGCGGTTGCTCGACTATATGGCCAGCCGCGTCATTGCGGAATCGCGCTCGTTCAGCGCTTTTACGATGGGCGCAGAGACGACCGGCGTCGCGATCACGCGGGCGAAAGTGGGCGTGCAGTTCGTGCCGAACGAAGGCGAGGCGACGGTTAACCTCACGATCCGCGGGTCGGTCGCGATGCCCGAGAACGTGTCCACGCGTCGCCGGGTGGCCGTGTACAGTTCATCGGACGCGACGATGACGGCCGCCAAGCGCGTGACGATCCACGACGAAGGGTTGCGCCCTGCGCCGGCTGAAGCGACGGCGCGGGCGAACGTGAGCATCGAGGACGTTTCGGCCAGGCTGCGATTCATCGAGCGGGCGGCGTGGCGTCGCGCTGAAAGCATGCGACCCCAGGCGGCCTCCGACACGGCGCGGCGCATCGAGTCGGAGATCGAAACGCGTGCGGACGAATTGAGCAAGGATGCGCTCGACAAGGCCCATACGTTCCTTTGCCAGCAGGTTCGGACGCCGCTCGTTCGGCTGGATGCGCTCCCCGAGCGATTCGAGTTCTCGACGACGGGGGATCACCTGAAGATCGTGGTCTTGCAGCGGCGGTTCGCTCAATTGGCATCGGCCGTACCGGCGCCGGAATACCACCAGCGCGACGACCTGGCGTTTCGCGTCCACGAGTCGTTTCTCAACAACCTTGCGGAAAGCGTCCTGCCGGGCGTGACGGTGAAGGATCGCGTTTGGATGGAGATGCTTTCGGTGGCGACGGGTTCGCCGCCGCGGGCACTCTGGGTTCACGACCGCGCGGCGCCGTGGTCGGTGACGTTTGCCGAGAGCCTGCCGGTGTCGACGCGGGTTGCGGACGGCGCAATTCGGATCGTGTTGCGATTCGATGCCGCCCGCCGGGGTGACGACCATTGGACGACGCCGATCGAAGTTGAGACGCTGCTCGAACCGCGGATGATGCGGGACGGCCCGGCGTTGTTTCGCCGCGGAGGGATCGCCGTTCGCGTCTCGCCCGACGCGCCCGCCGCGAACGATTTGCAGCGTTTCCTGGAGCGAAAGTTCTCCGCCGTGTTTCCCGAGGAGCTTCACTTCGACGGCCTCGTAGCGCCCGAAGGCGGGGCGCTCGGCAAACTGCGTTCGCTTGCGCTCCGGGAGTTCGATTTCCAACGCGGGTGGATCACGTTGGGTTATCAACTCGAAATGGGCGCGGACACGCTCGTGGCCAGCGGCCGGAAGTGAGAGGCTATCTGGAAAGAAACGCCTGAGATTGGCGCTGTAGGCGGCGCATCCTTTCGCCGATTGGGCCGCGAACCGACGCTTCGGCGAAAGGATTCGCCTCCTACAGTCGGAAAAACTAGGGCGTTCTTTCCGGACAGGGCTCTGATGCCCGCGGGAAGCGGAGCGACGGCGGCCCCGGCTATCGCGGCGCCTTGCCGATGTCGATCAAGAAACCGATCCGCGGGAGCAGAAGAGCGGCGAGGATCAGTACGAGCATGCCCACGCCGAACAGCAGGAGCGTGCGCAGCCGCCGGAGCCGGGCGCGGTCTTCGGCCGAGCGGCGGGGGATGGGATTTCCTTCAGCGTCTGTCGCTGCCGACTCGCTGCCGACGGCCGCGACGAGCGCTTCGAGTTCGGCATCGGGCGGTTCCCCGACGGCGATCGGGCGCTCGGCGACGACTTCTTCGTCCGGGTCGGCTACGTCGGGCAGCATGGCCTCGATCTTCTCGGCTCGCGATCGCTTCGAACCGCCTTTCGATTTGGTTGGCGAATCCGACCGGTAGGTCGATGGGACTGCCGCTTCGCCCGTGGGCAAGACGACGGGGCGCAACGGGGCGGCGACTTCGGACCTGGCCGGCGGCGACGGCGACGTAGTTGGCGTCAGCGCTGCTGTGTTTGATAGGCTTTGTGATGGGTCGGGCGTTGAGCCTTTATCCGTTACCGTTTGCCGGGCGGACAGGGGCACGTCCGCTGCGCCGGACGACCGCGCGGTAAGCGGTGGCGGCGAGAAAGTCGTCGAGGGCGGCGTGAGCGGCGAGACGGGCACGCCAGCCGCGGTGGGCAGCTCGAATCCCGGCAAGAGCGGATTCGACTTTGGTGCGGGCAACGGAGGCGCCGGAGTGGGCGTGGGCGACGTTGCAAAACCGCTTGGCCCTAGACCGAACAGCGGCTGCCCAGGAGGCGTGGGAAATATGCCGGGCGGCTGCGGGGCGTAGGTTTGCTCCGGCGCGAAGGAATCCGGAATGACGACGAGTCCCTGGCACGTGGGGCACATCGCTTGCTGCCCGGCCAGCGCGGGATCGACCTGAAACGGCGAGCCGCAGTAGGGGCATCCCATCGCGACTAGCGCCGCCGCGTCCGACAGGGCGCCGCGGTGCGCCGGCTGCGGCGGTTCCAAATCCGCGAGTTGTCCCGGCAGCGGCGGCCCCTGGTCGAGACCCTCGAACATCCCGCCGCGTCGCTTGCGGGTGAAGTCGAATGCGTCGGGTGCGGCGGGACGGCTCTCGGCCGGGGGCGCGAAACCGCCGATATCGGCGGGAACGACAACCACCGCGTGGCACAACGGGCACATCGCCTCGCCGCCCGCCATCGACGGATCGACCTGGAACATGCCGTTACAATAAGGGCAGGCAAACTGCAGCACCGCCGCTCCCCGTTCCGCCGGATACAAAGCTTCTCCGATTGCCGCCTCGTCGCCGTCGAGGGGTACGGAGTATCATACTCCATCCTAGTTGGCGCGCTGCCCCCGTGCCAATCGCGCTTTTGCCGCCGACGCATAGCGACATGACCGACCGCGAGCGACTTCCGCCGGGACAACAACTCGCCGCGCCCGGCAAGTGGCCGCTGGTCGGCGAGCGTCTGCCCGCCGCGGATGACGGACCTTGGACCGTTTCGATTGCTGGGTTGGTGGCCGAGCCGCGGACGTGGTCGCTGGGCGAATTGCGATCGCTGCGTTGGATCGAGGCGGTGGCCGATATTCATTGCGTCACGCGGTGGTCGAAGCTCGGCGTGCGGTTCGGTGGCGTGCTGCTCGCCGATCTGCTTTCGGCGACCGGGCCTCGTGCGGATGCGAGATTCGTTTCGTTCGTGGCACACAGTGCGCGGGAGCACAGCACGTCGCTGCCGCTTGCGGACGCCATTGAGTTGAGAACGATGATTGCGCTCGATGCCGACGGTGAGCAGCTCTCGACCGAGCACGGTGGCCCGGCGCGCGTCGTTGTGCCGGGTCGTTACTTCTACAAAAGTCTCAAATGGCTGCGGCGGATCGACGTGCTGGCCGAAGATCGGTTGGGTTATTGGGAGGCGGAAGCAGGCTATCACAACGCGGCCGATCCCTGGCGCGAGCAGCGATTTCTGGTGGCCTCGCTCACGCGGCAGGAAATGCGCGAAGTGCTCGCTGCGCGCAGCTTTGCCGGCCGCGATTTGCGGAGCCTCGACGCGGCGGGACACGAACTGGCCGGACTCGATGCGCGCGGCGCGCTGTTGAGGAATGCCGATTTTTCGCGGGCCACGCTCGCGGACGCGGATTTCACCGGCGCGAACCTGTCGAACGCCCATTTCGCGGCGGCAAACTTGCGGGGCGCATCGTTTCACAACGCCGACGTGGAAGGCGCCGATTTTGCCGGGGCCGATCTCCGTGGCGCCGACTTCCGCGGCGCTTCGCTCGTCGGGGCGACGTTCTGGGTCCCCAATTCGTCTACGGCGGATTCCGCCTTCCCGGCGCGCATAGACCGATCGACTCAGTTCGATGAGCGGAGTCTCGACGATCTCTTGCCCGAGCAAGCCCAATTCGTGCGCTGCGCGGTAGAATAGCAGCGGGTGGTTCGCGGGTCCGGCGGCGCCACCAGGTCACTTTGGACGATCATTGAATTGGAGCACATTGCCGCCGGTGTATTCACCGGGGGCTAAATGGTATGTACCAGCAACCCGCGTCGCCGTCGCCGGAGATTCCGCTCATTCCGCCGAATGAGCGGACGGAAGAGCCGTTGCCGCAGCGCGCGCTCGAGCCGGCCGACAAGGCGTCGCTCGATCGGGCGTACGCGGAGTTGGAAGCGGTGGGCCGGGTGCGCGAACGGCGGCGGCGACGGCGGATCGAGTTGTTTTTCGATCGCGAGCGGCGCGAAGTGCGGGTCGTGGGCCGGACGATTCGGCTCACGTACAGCGAGTTCGAGATTTTTCGCCTGCTCGCGAACAATCCTTACTGGCCCTTCTCGACGCGCGAGGTCGTCGAGGGAGTTGCCCGATACGATTGCGACGTGACGCTCGAAAACGTCGACTCGCACGTCGCCACGCTCCGCGAGAAACTTGGCGAGTTTTCGGATTACATTCAGACGGTGCCGGGGTTCGGGTATCGGTTCAAAGAGTAGGGAATAGGGCTGGGAGCTGGGGGCTGGGGGCTGGGGGCTGGGGAAATGGGGCGAGCATTATTTATCCCCCGGTGAGCTATTTAGCCCCCGGTTAACGCACCAGGGGCCATGCGCCACGTTTCGCACAACGGCCATACGCATCACCGTATACGACCGAGCATGGCAACGTCTTCTCAAGCGCCGCTCGCCGACGTCATCGCCGAATACCGAAGCACCGGCGTCTCTTCGGCAGCGCGGCGGGACTGGCTCGTGCGACTGGCAAACGACGGTAGGGCCGCGGCTTTGGCGACGTTTGCGGAGTTGGTGGCTAGCGATCCGCCGGCAAGCGTCGAGGACGTGCTTGTCGCGTTCGCGCCGCTGTTGCGAAAGCCGAGCGCGTTGCCGGTCGAAGCATTGTTTCCGCGGCTGCTCGATGCGACGGTTCACTTGAGCGTCGCTGCGATCGTGCTGGACGTGGCGAATCATTACGTTCGGACGGGAAGATTGCGTCCGCATCCCGCGAACGATCGCTCGGCGAAGCTCGCGGCGTTATTCGAGAGCGTCGCGATTCGTCTGGAAAAGCTGCCCAAGACTCCGCCCGGCGACGCGGCCGAATGGGAGGCGCAGCGCCGCGCCGCGGAGGAAGGTTTTGCGCTGTTGATCTCGCTGTGCGATACGCTGGCGCTGGTCGGCGATCGCTCGGTTTGCGACCCGCTCCGCGCGGCGCTCGATCTTCCGCATCGCCGCTTACGGACGGAAGTCGCCGCGGCACTCGCGCGGCTCGGGCAGTCGGACGGGATCGACGCGTTGGCACAAATGACGGCCGAACCGGTGGTGCGCACGCGGGCGATCGCGTATCTCGAAGAACTCGGCTTGGGCGACCAGGTTCCGGCGGAATATCGTTCGGCAATCGCGCGGGCGGAGGGCCAGCTTGCGCAATGGCTCGCCGCGCCGCTGCAATTCGGGATCGGCCCGCACGAGATCGAGCTCGTGGACCGCCGAACGCAATCCTGGCCCGGTTTCGACGAGCCGGTCGAATGTTTCCTGTTTCGGTATGCGTATCGGGCGGGTCAGGGCGAACTGGCGGGGATCGGGATCGTCGGTCCGCTCGTGTATGCGGCGCCGTGCGGCGCCGACGAGCTTGGCGTCGATGATCTTTACGCGCTCTTTGCCGGCTATCACGCCGAGCACGAATCGATCGGCGAAACGCCGTTCGCGGAAGCGCCGGGAGTCGAGCGAGGAATGGTGGAGGCGCTCGTGCGCGAACTGGGCGAAGACTATGCGGAGGTGGTTCCGGTCGCGGTCGGCCGGTTCTTCGGCGAGCGGCACATCGTCTTCACGGCAACGCGGAACGGCGGGCGAGGAACGCTCGTGCTCGACGCGGGCGAGCCGCACTGGTACGCCGCCGGCGATTTGCGCAGCCCGCTCGGCGCGACGCAGGCGTATCAGATTCACAAGGGGCGGAAGCTGCTGCGGGCGTTTAATGCTGTCGAGAAAGCCAGCGACGCTACGGCCGAGTAGTGCGCGTGCGCGACTTGGGGTTCTCGGACCTCTGCTTTCGTTTCTTGGTCGGTCGTTCCACAGTCTCGCGAGTGGCGTACTCCGCGTCGAGCGTTTCCGCCGAGATTACGCGGTCGACGAGGTAATGCGGGCGGCGTTTGACCTCTTCGTAGACGCGGCCGACGTATTCGCCGATCACGCCGAGAAACAGGAGTTGGACGCCCGAGAGAAACGTGATGCCGACGACCAGCGCCGTGAAGCCGGCGGGCGACTGGCCGAGAAAGACGCGCTCGTAAAGCGTGAACGCGGCAAAGGCGAGCGAGGCGATGATCGTCGCGGCGCCGAGCACGGTTGCGGCCCTTAGCGGCGCGGTCGAGAACGCGAAGATGCCGTCGAACGCGAGCTTGAACAGTTTTTGCGGCGTGTATTTCGACTCGCCGGCCGCACGGGCTTCGCGTTCGACGAGCAAGCCCGTTTGCCGAAAGCCGACCCAGGTTCGCAGGCCGCGAAGATAGCGATTGCGCTCTTCGGACTGGCGAAGTTGATCGACGACGCGGCGCGAGAGCAGGGCGAAGTCGCCGGCGCCGAGCGGCAAGTCAATATCGGCGAGCGACTTGATGACGCGATAGAACGCGGCGTAGCTGGCCCGCAGCAGCCAGCCTTCCTTGCGTTCGTGTCGGACGGCGTAGACGACGTCGAATCCTTCGGCGTGCTTTTCCAGGAAACGCGGGATGGTTTCCGGCGTATCTTGCAAGTCGGCGTCCATGACGACGACCACGTCGCCCGTCACATGGTCGAGCGCGGCCGAGATCGCGGCCTGGTGGCCGAAGTTGCGCGAAAGCGCGACTACTTTGACGCGGGGGTCGACGCGGGCGAGCGCTCCGAGCCATTCGAGCGAACCGTCGCGGCTGCCGTCGTCGACGAACACGATTTCGTGCGGTCCGGCGGGAAGCGCGTCAAACACGGCCGCGAGCCGCGCGTAAAGCTGCGGCAACACCCGTTCTTCGTTGTAGACGGGAATTGCCACCGACAGCTTCTTATAGCCGGGCGCGGGCACGGTCATCGCTTGGCCCTTCCCTTGAAGTAGACCATTTCGAAAAACGTGATGCCCAAACGGCCCACCGGGAACGGCTCGAACACCACCTCTTCGTAGGCTGCGGCGAACAGCCGCCGCCACTCGTCGAGCGATCGGGCGAAGTCGCCGCGATCGGACCTGGCCAATAACCGCGGCAATCCGCGTTCCTCGGGCAGGATGAGTTCGAGGATGTGCACGTGACCATCGTCGGCGAGTTGCGTACTCAATTGCCGGAGGATGCGCTCGACGTTCGGCGTGTCGATATGGTGCAACAGACTGTTGAGCAGGATGAAGTCGAACCGCGCGTCGGGCGGCGCTTGGTATGTGCAGGCGTCGGCGGCGACGAACTCGCGGCCGTAGCGCCGGCGGGCCGTGCGAACGTAGCTTTCGTTGATGTCCAGGCCGACGTAGTCGACGCCGGCGAACAGCGCCGCGTTCGTTCCCGGTCCGCAACCGACGTCGAGGACGCGGCGGGCTTGGGCCAGGTCGTTGTGGCGCAACACCGGGGCGAACTTCGCCCGCGCGAATGGCGATTGCCACAAGCGATACGCGGTGGGATGCTCCATCACGCTCGATAGGCGCTTCAGACTGACCATGCGACGTCCCTTTCCTTGGGCTTGGTCGTTCCGCCACGGCTAAGCTCGTCGGCGAGCCGCGGCGGGGCGAGCCATTGGGCATGTTTGTCGTCGACCAGCGACAATGCCGCGTAAAGCAGCATCCAGAAGCTAACGAGGTAGTAGTAGTTGCAGAACGCGAGCTTCGCGAGCAGGAAGATCGCGCCGTAAGAAAACGCCATCACGCCGGCCCAATCGCGCGGCTTGGTGAGCGTCCGTCCCAAGCGCCAGCATGCGACCGCGACGATTGCGACGTATGCCGAGAGCAGCAGCGGGGCGCCTACGTCGACGCCGAGAATCCGTTTCGCCCAGACGAGCAGCGACAAGGCGTCGAGGCGCATGGCGGCAGTCGCGTAAACGGCGATCGTGCTTTCGTAGAAGCTGTGCCAATCGGCGAGCGCGAGTGGGGCGACCAATGCGAGGAAGGTCAGCGCGCTCGCGGATACGAAGTGCACGATCTTGTGCCGTTCGTTCGCCCAAATCCAGGCGAGGGTTACGACGCCGGCGAGCGCGCCGTATTGCTTCGTGGCGGCAATGACGCCCACCGCCACGCCGGCGAGCACGACGCGGCGCGAGGCGATCGCCGCGGCCAATCCGGCCGCGCCGGCCACGAGCATCGGGTCGATCCAGCCGAGTTCCAGCACCATCAGGCTTACCGGACATGCCAGCCAGGCCAGGGGCGCGAGCCAGACCGCGTCGCCTTTGAGGCCGGCCTTTTTAAGCAGCACGACCAGAAACGCCCCGGTCAAGAGGTCGCCCGCCACGACGGCGAAGCGAATGTCGCCGAGCGCGTGGAACGGCGTCGCGACGTAGAGGTATGCCGGCCAGTAGAAGAATCCCGGTTTGTAGTCCTTGGTTCCTTCGTAGATGTCCGGATATTCCTGGGCGTAGGGATTCTTGCCGTCGAGAAAGTAGTCGCAGGCGAGGCTGTTCGTCACGTAGACGTCGATCTGCGGCGCGGGCGCGGCGAGCACCGCGGCCACGCGCATGGTCGCGAGCGACGCGAGGCACACGGCCATCAGCCCGACGGCGGCGCTCCGCGGAAAGCGGAAACTGGAGAAGTGTCCGATGCAGTACAAGCCCGAGGCAATCGCCAGCGCGAACGAGGCAAGTTGGACGGTGGTAAGCGCCGCGCCGCGGTGGGCGGTCATCAACAGCGGATCCATCGCCAGCATCGTGGCCGACGCGAACAGCACGGCGGCCAAAGTTCCGGCGGGGGAAGCGCGCTCGGAAACGCGGGCCGCCGCGCCGGGGCGAAACGAAAGGTAGCCGATCGAGGTCAGCACGCCGGCGAGCGTCCAAACCATCGTCGGATGGAACATGCCGTGCGTCATGCGGAGAATGAACCCCACGAGCACGTAGCAGGAGACGGCAATCGCAGATCGGCGGCTCAAGGCGGTGTGTTCCGGGTTGGGGTTGATGCGAAGGGCCTGCGATGCGTGCGTCGACGCGCGCACGGCGAAAAGCCGGGCCGGATGACGGTCTCCCGGCAAATCTAGCACGCGGTAGCGCCCGGCTTCCGTGCGCGACGAGCGCGGCACTACCTTTCCGGCCGGCAAATTCCGCGAATTCGCGGCGACCGCGCCAACTGGTTCAGGCGGCCGCGGAAGTGGTGGTTTGCCGCGACTCGCTGGGGAACAAACGCGCCTGCCGCCAGAGATCGGCAATTGCCGCGGGGGCGTGGGCCGCGACCAAGGCCAAGAGCGGCGAGATCAACACGCCCCAGTATTGGTTGAACTCGTAACCGACGAGCGCAAACGTCGCGAGATAGCCGCAAAGGGTCAGCCCGACTCGGCGACCCCACGGCGTGTCCCAACTTGCCGTGCCGATCACGGCCAACGCGAGGTAAGCGGCGGCGATCCATTGCGGCGCCACGAGCCAGAAGGCGTTGACTTGCGCGAGCGCGATCAAGAATGGAAGCCCGCCGGCTTGCCACCACGTGCCGTCGTGAGCGATGTCGGTGGGCAGAATGCGCGCTTGCACTTCGGCGATGTGATAGGCATAGAAGGCGGCATAGGCGGCAAATCCGATCGCCCAGGCGAGCGCCTCGCGCCCGTGGCGTCCGTAAAGCGCCAGCACGAGCGCGCCGATGCAATACGGCGCGGCCAGTTCGCGAACGAACAACGCCGCCAGTCCGAGCGCCACGGCGAGTCCTCTGCGCTCGCTAGCGTATCCGCATAGCGACAGCCCGATCAACACGCCGGACCACATCACGGGGAGGAAATACGCATCGCCGGAGACGAGCAATAGCGCGCCGCACATCAAAATGCCGCAGATTGCTGCCGCCGCGGCGCCGCGTTCGCGAATCGTGATTGCCGCCGACCACAAGATCAAGACGAGCGAGAGGGCAGCGAGCACCGCTTGGCCCCACCGCGGACTCGGCAACGCGGCAAGCGTCCAGACCACCAGCGGCGTCCGCCAATTGAACACGCTGCGGGTTGGATAGCCCTGGTTGCGAAGTTCGTCGGCGACCGCGTCGTAATACGGTTCGCCGCGAGCGACGCGGACGACCTCGTCGCGATAGAGCGTCATGTCGTTCGCGCCGCGGCCGGCGGCATCGGCGCGGCCCTTGGCGAGCGGCGAGAGGCTCACGGCGACGGACGCGGCAATACCCAACACCGCCAACAATAGGCAGCATCGAGCGGTAGCCGGCGAAAGCCGCCGCCACGCTGTCGGGAGGTAGGGCGTCGGTCGGATTATCGAGCCGTCGTTCATGCCGATTGCGGCCGAGAACGGCCAATGGGAACGAAGAACCAACCGAATGCGACGCGGTATCCTGCTGCGGAGCGCCATCCACAACTACCTGTCGACTCTACCTTAGCGGCCCTTCCGGAGGCGACGCACATGGCCGAAACCGCGCGCAAGCGCACACGATCCACCCCTCGCAAGTGTGTTGAAACGACGAAAATCTACGTTTTTGTTGACGATTGTGTTGCGAAATAATTAGGATAGGAACTACGTTCGACACGACCGTCAGGGTTTCGCGGCGGGCCGAGTTCGGCTTGCCGCGATGGTCTTTCCAGAGGCGGCCGGAACGGGGTGGGCGTTGCGCCGGTCGATGCGCAGCGCGACATGACATCGACGCCTAGCGCAACCGACCCGCACCCCAGGCGCGGCCTCACGGGCCGCAACCGCCGGCAACGCATCTATCCAGGTTCATTCCAGAGCACCCCGTATGCGCCTATTCCAAGCTCTCCGTCCGCGCGATTCACGATCCCAACAACACAGCAACGCGCGGAAGAAGTCGCGTTCCCGCCGCCGCACGTTTCAAGTCGAATCGCTCGAGGCGCGGCAACTGCTCGCGGGCGTGCCGATCCTCACCGAGTTCATGGCCCAAAATACGGCCACGCTTGCAGACGAAGACGGGACGTTTTCCGACTGGCTCGAAATTCACAATCCCGACGCGACGCCGATCGATCTTGCCGGGTGGCATCTCACCGACACGGACGCGAATCTCGCGCGGTGGACGTTTCCCGCCGTGACGCTCAATCCGGGTCAGTATCTCGTCGTGTTCGCCTCGGGCAAGGACCGGCCGGGCACCGGTCCCGGCGGCGAGTATCACACGAACTTCAGCCTCAACAACGGCGGCGAGTATTTCGCGCTCGTGCACCCCGACGGGGCGACCGTCGCGCAAGCGTTCGACTCGAACGGCGGCGAATTCCCGCGGCAGTACGCGGACATCTCTTATGGCCTTGCGCCGCTGACGAACGAAGAGACGTATTTCCTTGCGCCGACGCCCGGCACGGCAAACAGTGGCCCCACGTCGCAGGACCCTGCACGGCGGATCACGATCAACGAGATTATGTATCACCCGCCGTCGGAGAACGCGGCCGAGGAGTTTATCGAGTTACTCAACAGCGGGACGACGGCGGTCGACGTCACCGGTTGGCAGTTCACCAAGGGCGTGTCGTTCACGATTCCCGGCATCGACGCGAGCACGCCGCGGGTGATGCAGCCGGGCGACTATCTCGTCGTGGCGGCGGACGTGGCGGCGTTCGCGGCGAAATATCCGGGCGTGAATCCGGCGATCGTCGTCGGCGGCTGGACGGGACAATTGAGCGACCGCTACGAGACGATCCAGCTCGACGATTCCGTCGGCGATCAGATCGACGAAGTGGACTACGCGGAAGAGGGCGACTGGGCGGACCGCGTGCTGTTGCCGCCGGACTCGCACGGATTTCCGAGTTGGAGTTGGAGCGCGCCGCACGATGGTTTGGGCAAGACGCTAGAACTCGTGAGCGCGGCGATGAGCAACAACAACGGACAGAACTGGCGTCCGAGCGGACCGGACGGCGGCACGCCCGGGGCGGCCAATTCGGTCGTCGCGGCGAATATCGCCCCGCTTATCGACAAGGTCGCGCATGCGCCGGTGATTCCCAGTTCCATCGATGCGATTACCGTCACTGCCGAGATTCGCGATGAGTCGGCGACGGGCCTGGCGGTGAACCTGCGGTGGCGCGTCGATCGGGCGAACAACTCCGATCCGTTCCAGACGGCGGCCATGTTCGACGACGGTTTGCACGGCGACGGCGCGGCGGGCGACGGGTTGTACGGCGCGACGATTCCGCCGCAGGCGAACAACGCGGTGATCGAGTATTACGTCAGCGCGGCGGACTCCGGCGCGCGGACGCGGACGTGGCCCGCCGCGACGGACGGCTCCGGCACGCAAGGCGCGAATGCGCTGTTGCAGGTCGACAACGGCTTTGCGGCCGATTGGCAGAGCGGCGATCAGGAAATGTTCCGGCTCATCATGAAGGAAGACGAGCGGGCGCGGCTCGCGCAGATTCAGCAGATCGGCGGCGTGACGGGCAGCGACGCGATGATGAACGCCGCGTTCGTGACGTACGACGGCGGCGGGTTCGAGACGCGGTATCGGGCCGGCGTGCGCAACCGCGGCGGCGGAACGCGGAACGCCAACGGCACGGCCGCCAACTATCACGTCGACTTTACGCACGACGCCACGTGGAGCGGGCTATCGTCGCTGACGATCAACTATAACTATCCGCATTCGCAGGTCATCGGCTCGACGCTGTTCCAGGCCGTCGGTCAGCCGGCCGAGTTCGCCACGCCGATCCAGTTGCGGGTGAATAACGCCAATCTGTCGCAGTCGGGCAACCGCATGTACGGCTCGTATGCGTGGCTCGAGACGCGGGGCAACGACTTCGTCAATCGCCACTTTCCCAACGATTCGGCGGGCAACCTGTATTCGGTGAGCGACGACATCGGTTCGCCCGGCGACTTCGACTATCGCGGCGAAGACTTCGGCGCTTATGCGGATACGTACGCCAAAGAGACGAACGAAGAATTGGCCGACTGGTCGGACATCGTTCATTTGAGCGACGTGCTGTCGAACACGCCGCAGGCGAACATCTTCGCGGCCGCGAGCACGGTCGCGCATCTCGACAACTGGGCACGGCACTTCGCGATCGACACGCTGCTGATGAATCGCGAAGGCGGGCTGGTGACCGGCCGCGGGGACGACTATTCGCTGTATCGCGGCGTGCTCGACACGCGGTTCTATTTGATCCCGCACGACTTGGACACGATGCTCGGCCTGGGCGACAGCGGCGCCAATCCGACGGCTAATATCCACAACGGCTATTCGAACGTCTCGGGCTTGTCGCGGTTGTTCAACGATCCGCAGTTTCTGGCGCTCTATCACCAGACGCTGCTCGACATGCTCGCCGGGGAGTATTCGCAGCCGCGATTCGACGCTTATGCCGATCAGGTGTTTACCGGCTGGCTGCCGCAGAACGTCATCGATACCGTGAAGAGCAACGCGGCCGCGCGACGTGCGTACGTCGAGAGCGTGTTGCCGACCGCGCTCAGCGCGACGAGTTCGCTCGCGACGCTCGGCGGCATTCCGCGGTCCACGGACGGCAGCACGGTGAATCTTTCGGGCACGGTTCACAGCGGCAAGACGGTCAGCGTAACGGTCAATGGCGTGCCGGCGGTGCTCAACCCGCGGACGGCTACGTGGACATTGGCGTCGCTGCCGCTGCGGCCCGGCATCAACCGGCTGGTCGTCGAGGCATTCGACGGCGTGGGCGGGACGGGCAACGTCGTGGGCGAGACGTTCGTCGACGTTTGGAACGACACGGCGGGTGGCGGCGTCGGACTGACGTTCGACGTGCCGCAGGGGAGCTCCTGGCGGTATCTTGACAACGGCAGCGACCAGGGGACGGCCTGGCGCGGCTCAGGATTCAACGACGGCGGTTGGGCCTCAGGTGCGGCGCAGCTCGGCTACGGCGACGGCGACGAAACCACCACCGTCGATTGCAGCCCGAACGCGCCCGGCGTTTGCAATACGGGCAACAACTACATCACCACGTACTATCGGCACCGGTTTACGCTTCCCGCCGGCCAGGCTTCGCAGTTTACGAGCATGACGATCGGCCTGGTGCGCGACGACGGCGGGGTCGTGTATCTCAACGGCACGGAAATCATTCGCAGCAACATGCCGGGAACGCTCGGCGACAACACGATCAACTTTCAGACGCCGGCATCGTCGGGAATCGCAGGCGCGGCCGAGTCGCAATTCAACAATTCGCCGCCGTTCGACCTCACGTTACCGCAATACCAAAACCTGCTCAACGACGGCGACAACACGATCGCGGTCGAGATTCATCAGAACAATGCAACGAGCGTCGACACGAGCTTTGACTTGCGGCTGCACCTCGAACAGCAAGTCGCGGGCGGTGGACAAAACCTTTCCGGCACGATCGCTGCGGATCGCACGCTGACGGCGGTGGGCGGTCCGTATCGCGTCACCGACGACGTGGTCGTGCCCGCCGGCGTGACGTTGACCATCGAGCCGGGCGCGTCGGTCTATTTCGACGCGGGCACGCAGCTCACGATCAACGGCCGGCTGGTCGCGGAGGGGACGAAGTACAACCAGATCCGGTTTACGCGCACGCCGAACACGACGGCGAACTGGGATGGGATTCAGTTTGCCAACACGATGCAGGACAATCGTCTTTCCTGGGCGGTCGTCGAATGGTCTTCGCCGACCACGGGGGGCAATCAGGGGATGGTCGGCCTGTCGGCGTCGAATCTGACGATCGACCACATATACTTCGACCACGCCGAGCGCCGCCGCGTGCGCTCGCAGAACTCGTCTTTGATCGTCCGCAACAGTATTTTCGCCGACATTTTCGGACCCGGGGTCGCGCCGAGCACGGACAACTTGAGCGAACACATCTGGGGCGGCGGAATTCCGGCCGGCGGGCATTGGGTCGTCGAGAACAACTATTTCGGCCGCGGCAAGGGGCACAACGACGCGATCGATTTCGACTCGTCGCTCGATCCGTCCGGTCCCGTCGCGCAGATTCTCAATAACTTCTTCGCCGGCGGCGGCGACGACGCTACGGACATGCTCGGATACGTCCACATCGAGGGCAACACGTTCGTCCACAACCACAAGGACGAGTACAACCTCGATCCCGGCCAGTCGAACGTGCATAGCTCGTCGAGCGGCAACTACAGCGTGGTCCGCAACATTTATTACGACGTCGATCACGTCACGCTGACCAAAGAGAACGCTTTTACGACGTTCGCGAACAATACGGTCATTACCGCCGACTTCTCGGCGATTTACTTCGATTTGGCCGGGCAGACGAGCGGCCCGGGCCTCGGCGCGTCGGTGGGCGGTTCGATCTTCGCCGATCTGTCCAACGAAGGGCTGTTTGCCGAGATCATCGCTTCGACGCAACTCGCGCTCAACCGCTCAATCGTACCGGCCGGCGATCCGGCGCTTGGGATGGGACTGGGCACGGGCAACGTTGGCGGCGACGCGCATTTGACGGACCCGGCGAATCTCGATTTTCGCTTGCGGCCCGGGTCGCCCGCGATTGGGACGGGACCGAACGGCCTGGACATGGGCGCGCTTGTGCCCGGCGGCGCTTCGATTTCGGGCGAGCCGGCGGCGTTCACATCGCTTGCGACGGCGTCGCTTTCGATCGGCGGACCGGGCGTTACGCACTATCGCTACAGTCTCGACGGCGGAGCGTTTTCGGCGGGCGAAACGCCGGTAGCCACGCCGCTTGCGCTCGCGGGACTTGCGAACGGGCCGCATTCGGTTCGCGTCATCGGCAAGAACGCGGCCGGCGTCTGGCAGGCGGAAGCCGATGCGGCGGTGTCGAAAACGTGGACCGTGCAGACCTCGGGCGTGCTGCCCGTGCAGGTGGTCATCAACGAAGTGCTGGCGAGCAACCTTCAGGCGGTCGACCTGGGCGGGACGCGGCCCGACGTCATCGAGCTTTATAACCGCGGCGACGTGGCGGCCGATCTTTCGGACATGAGCTTGACGGACAATCCGAACAATCCGACGAAATACGTGTTCCCGGCGGGCACGGTGATTCCGGCCCGCGGATATCTCGTCGTGTACGCGGACAGCCAGCCGAGCCAGGGCGGCGAATTGCACACGGGCTTTGGCCTGGCCAGCGAAGGCGAAGGCGTCTATCTCTACGACACGGCGACGGCGGAAATCGACCGGGTCGAGTTCGGCGTGCAGCTTGCGGATTTGTCGATCGGCCGATTGCCGGGATCGGGCACGTGGGGTTTGGCTCAACCGACGTTCGGCGCGGCGAATCGCGCGCAGCCGCTCGGCGATTCGTCGGCGCTGTCGATCAATGAGTGGTTCACGAAGGGTTCGTACACGATCGGCGGCAACGTGCGGTCGAGCGACTTCATCGAGCTGTACAACGCCGACGCGAATCCCGTGGCGCTCGGCGGCTTGCACCTGACCGACAATCCGGCCGACGATCCGACGCGGCACGCGATCGCGCCGTTGAGTTTCATTGCCGCCGGCGGCTATTCGGTGTTCATCGCGGACGATCAGGAGGAAAACGGCGCGAACCACCTGAACTTCGAGCTGGAATACCGGCGCGGATGGGTGGGGCTTGCCGACGCGGACGGGAAGGTTCTCGACCGAGTGCTGTACCTGGCGCAGACGTCCGGAGTGTCGCAGGGGCGGGTTCCGGACGGCGGAGCGGCGTATCAGTTCTTTGCCCAACCGACGCCGGGGCTCGACAGTTCGCCACCGTCCGCGCCGACCAACCTGCGGTTCACGCTGTTGAGCGATACGCAGGTCGACTTCGCTTGGGACGCCGCCGGCGACCCGCAGTCGGGCGTGGTCGAGTATCGCGTCTATCGCGGCGGGGTGCTGATGACGACGACCACGGACCTCGCTTACAGCGACACGACGGTTCAACCAGGTGTCAGCTATTCGTATCAAGTTTCGGCCGTCAACGGCGACGGCGTGGAAGGGGCGTTGAGCAGCACGCTGGCCACGGGGATCGACGCATCGCCGCCGACCGTGCCGACCGGTTTGATCGGCGTGGTTGCGGGGGCGAATCAGGTCAACCTGTCGTGGAACCCGTCGAGCGATCCGCAGAGCGGGGTCAAGGGCTACAAGGTCTATCGCAACGGCGCGCTCGTCGCGTCGCCGACGGCGGCGGCGTACAACGACACGTCCGTGCCCGTGGGCGCGGTGGTGACGTATGAAGTCTCGGCGGTCAACAACGACGACGTGGAGAGCAATCGCGGTCTGGCCGCGAGCGTGGCGAATTTCCAGGACGGCGCCGCGCCGAGCGGGGCGTATGCCGGCACGACGGACACGTGGATTAACGAGAACAATCAGGGCCAGATAAGCGGCGCGGACACCGTGCTCGACATCGACGGCGAGGATCCGAACGAGAACCTCGGTTTGATCCGCTGGGATTTGTCGAGCATTCCCGCGGGCAACACGATCCGTAGCGCCGCGATCACGGTCAATGTGTCGAACGGCACGAACCAGGACTATGAGGTCTTTGCCCTATTGCGCAACTGGTCGGAAGCCGAAGCGAACTGGACGCAAGCCGCTGCCGGACAGACGTGGCAAACGCCGGGCGCGCGCGGAGCGGCGGATCGCGGCGCGACGATCCTGGGCGCGGTTTCGGGAGGAATTGGTGTCCGCACGTTCGTCCTGAACGCAGCCGGCATTGCGCAGATTCAACAGTGGATCGACAACCCGGCGACGAACTTCGGCTTCGTCATCTCGGACGATTCGGCGACCGACGGGATTATCTTTGCGTCGAGCGAAGCGGCGACGGCGGGCAATCGCCCGCGGCTGACGCTTTCGTTCAATCCGCCGGCGCCCTCGGACGAAACGCCGCCGACCGTGCCGACGGGCGTGGTGGCGACGGACGACGGCGCGTCGCGGATCACCGTTTCGTGGTTGCCGTCCGACGATCCGGAAACGGGCGTGACGTCGTACAAAATCTTCCGCAGCGGGACGCAGATCGGCACGTCTTCGACGACGAGCTTCGTGGACACCGGGCGGACGCCGGGCGTGGCGTACAGCTATCGCGTGTCGGCGGTCAACGGCATCGGGTTGGAAAGCGCCGCGAGCACTCCGCCGGTGAGCCACACGATCGCGGTCGACGCGACGCCGCCTTCGGCTCCGACCAACGTCGCGGCGAGCGACAACGGCATTTCGCAGATTACGCTGTCGTGGGCCGGGGCAACGGACGCCGAGTCGGGCATCGCCAGCTACAAGATTTTCCGCGACGGCGTCGAGGTCGGCACGAGCGCGACGGCGTCGTTCGTCGACACGGGCCGCACGCCGGAAGTCGATTACTCGTATCAAGTCGCGGCGGTCAACGGCCAGGGACTTACCGGCCCGCTGAGCACGCCGCCGGTGGTGCATCACATCACGCCGCTGCCGCTCTCGTTGCAACTGGCGACGCGCGATAGTTACCTAGCCGGCGTGCCGGTGGTGGTGCGAGTAGAGATTCAAGGGGCGGACGGCAAGCCGGATCGCACGATTTGGGACGCCACGGCGACGCTCAGTTCGTCGAACCCGGCGGTGACGCTTTCGACGAATACGGTGCAACTCCGCAACGGCATCGGCACGGCGCTCGTGACGTTTACGGGAAATGGCGCGTTCACACTCAATGCGGTGGCGAACGGACTCAACGCCAGCAAGCCCATGACGTCGCTTGCCGGCGTGGCGCAGACGAACGTTTCGGGCACGCTGCCCGGAACGGCGACGAACTGGAGCGGCGTGATTCACGTGACGGGGGACGTGACGGTTCCGGCGGGGCACACGCTGACGATTCAGCCGGGCACGCTGGTGCTGGTGGACGGGAACGCGACGCCGCTGTCGACGAACGGGGCCGACATCGTCGTTGCCGGCACGGTCAATTCGCTCGGGACGGCCGCGAGTCCGGTGACGATCACGGCGACGAATCCGGCGGCGCCGTGGGGCGAGATCAACCACACGTCGAGCCAGCCGTCGCTGTATCAATACACGGACATCACGCGGGCCGGCCATTCGCCCCGCGGCGGACATACGAACACGGGTCCGGCGATTCGCACGGCCGGCTCGACGATTACGTTCGAGAACTCGAACGTCACGGACATTGCCGGCAAGACGATGCAGGGGAGTTCGTCGAACCTCGTGTTCCGCGACACGGTGTTCTCGCGCAGCGTGATGGGACCGGAAATCACGGGCACGGGGTTGCTCATGGAGGACGGCTACATCTTCGATATGCTCGGCATCTATCGTGAGGACGGCGTCACCGACGACGACGACGGCATCTACATTCACCGGCAAGGCGCGGGTCAGGAGGTCATTATCCGCGGCGGCGTGATCGCCAACGCCGACGACGACGGGATCGACACGCTCGGCCCGGACATCACGATCGAGGACATCGTCATCCGCGACATGACGAACACGAACGACGATCCCAAGGCGATTACGATTCTCGAAGGGAACAACGTCATTCGCAACGTGCTGATCGTCAACGCGGATATCGGCATTTCGGCGAAGACGCAAAGCTCGCCGAGTCCGTCGATCAACTTCGTCGATCACGTCACGATCGTGGCCAACAGCATCGCGATTCAGGCCGAGGACAAATACGGAATCCCCGTCGCGACGATCGAGTACGACATCACGAACAGCATTCTCCGCGCGCCGGACGCGATTCGGACGGACTACGACCCTTCGCAGATCACCGTCAATTACACGAACGCTGCGGAAGTCTGGCCGGGGACGGGCAACCAGACGGCCGATCCGCTGTTCGTCGATGCCGTCGGACACGATTACCGCTTGCAGAGCGGCTCGCCGGCCATCGATGCGGGCGATCCGAGCTTTGCGCTCGATCCGGACGGTTCGCGGACGGACATGGGCGCGTTTCCGTTTACGCATTCGCAACCGCAAGTCGCGGAAGTGCTCGCGGGTTCCAGCGGGTGGTCGGCGGCGTTCCTCGATCGCCTGGCCGCGGACGGTTTGGGCAGCGGCGGCTATCGGCTTTCGCCGCTTTCGCCGTCGCTCTTGCCGTTTACGAACGTCGATCGGATTCGCGTGCGATTTTCGCAGGCGGTCAACGTGGCGGCGGGCGATCTGGTGTTGCACGGCGTCAACGTCGCGAATTACGGCGTCGCCGGCGTGGCGTACGATCCGGCGACGTTTACGGCCACGTGGTCGCTCGCCGCGCCCGTCGCCGCGGATAAGCTGCTCGTCCGCGTGCGCGACACGGTGACGGGGCAGTCGGGCGGGTCGCTGGCCGGCGATTACACGCTCCGGTTCGACGTGTTGCCCGGCGACGCGACCGGCGACGGCAGCGTGACGGCCTCCGACACCCACGAGGTTGTCCGCGACAACTTCCGCGATGCGGCGATGGCATCGTACGATCCGCTTTCGGACCTCGACGGCGACGGGCTGGTGAATTACGTCGACGCGGTGCGGGCGCGGAATCACCAAGGAACGAGTCTACCGGCGGGCGCGCCGAGTTCGCCCGCGGCGAGTCCGCAGGCGGCGGCAGTGGTGCGGGCGGTGGATCGGGCCGTGGCGGGTTTGGCGCGCGAGGCGAGGCCGGTTCGAGCCGTCGCCGAGCGCCGAGTGCGATCCGAGCTTGCGGCGCGGTCGGTACAGGTCGATCGCGCGGTGAGCGAGTTGCAGGCGTCGTCCGATTCGCTGTGGGCGACCGGGGCACGCACGCGTCGCCGGGCTCGTTAGCCGCAATCGCCCTGTTGCGATTTGGGCGAACCTGAGAGAATGCGGCGTCATGGACGAATTGCCGCGCACTGCCGTTCGCATTTTGGGCATCGACCCGGGTTTGAATACGACCGGTTACGGCTGCATCGAGGCGGCGGGGGGCTCGGTGCGGGTCGTCGAGGCGGGGGTCGTTCGCGGGCGGACGCGCGGGTCGCTGGCGGGGCGGGTCCGCGAGATATATGCGGGGGTCCGCGACGCGATTGCGGCATTGCGGCCCAGCGCCGTGGCGCTGGAGCAGCTTTATTCGCACTACGCTCGGCCGCGGACCGCGATTCTGATGGGCCATGCGCGCGGGGTGATTTGTCTGGCGGCGGCGGAAGCGGAGGTCGCGGTCGTGCACTACCCGGCGACGCAGATCAAGAAGGTGCTGACGGGGAACGGCCGGGCGCCCAAGGCGCAGATGCAGCGGGCGATTCAATTGGAACTCAAGCTTCCGACGCTTCCCGAACCGGCCGACGTGGCGGACGCGCTCGCGGTGGCGCTGACGCACCATTATTTGCGTTCGACGCGGGGGATTTTGGAAGCGGGGACGAAGCGGCGCGGCAATACGCATTGATCGGCGCGCTGGCTCGCCGCGGCAGTGGGCCGTACGGGGGCGGACGAATCGCGGTTTGCCGGTCAGTCGAGGATTCGCTTGAGTGCCGCGCGGACTTCGCCGCCGTATTGCGGGTCGGCGAGGGCGAATTCGAGGAATGCGCGGAAGTAGCTTTCGTAATTGCCGATGTCGTAGCGGAGCTCGCCGGGGGCGAGGCGGACGCCGTAGACGCCTCCGCCGGACGCGATGAGATGTTGGATCGCGTCGGTGAGCTGGATTTCGTTGGCCTTGCCGGCCTGCGTTTGGCGGAGCATCGCGAAGATCTTCGGACTGAAGACGTAGCGTGCGGCGACGGCCAGCCGGCTCGGGGCCTCTTTGACCGACGGCTTTTCGACGATCCGCTTGAGCCGGAACACGTCGCCGGGCTTGCCGTCGCTTTCGGCGATGCCGTAGTGGACGACTTCCTCCGCCGGGACTTCCTGAAAGGCGATGACGGCGTCGGCGGAGCGGCGGTCGAACTCGTCGATCATCCGCCGCGTGACGTCCGAGGCGTCGCCCATGCCGATGATCGAGTCGCCGAGGGCGACGACGAACGGGGCGTCGCCGACCATGGGCGCGGCGCACAAGACGGCGTGGCCCAGGCCAAGCTGACGGCGCTGGCGGGTGAAGAAGTAGTCGACGTTCTCGCGCTCGAAGGCGAGTTCGGCGAGCAGGTCTTCCTTGCCGGTTTCGCGGAGGTGGGCGATGAGTTCGGCGTCGATGTCGAAGTGGTTTTCGATCGCGCTTTTGGCCGCACCGGTGATGAACAGAATCCGCCGCACGCCCGAGCGGACCATTTCCTCGACGACGTGCTGGACGACGGGGCGTCGGCCGACGGGGAGCATTTCCTTGGGCTGGCTCTTGGTGAGCGGCAAGAGGCGGGTGCCGCGGCCGGCGACGGGAACGACAGCAAGGTCGATGGACATGGGGAACGAAGCTCGAAGGCAATTGGGCGGGCGAGAGAATGAAGGCGGGCCTCGCGCATTATAGCTCGCGGGCGAACGGCGAGGTCAGGGCGGTCTATTTGAGGAACGGCGTGTATTTCTTCACCTTATCGAGGACGCGGCCGGAGTCTTCGTCGGCGGGGGTTTCGGCGGGAGCGTCGCGCGGCGTTGGTCCGTCGCGGCGGGCCTGCAACAGTGGCTCAAGCGGCACGTTCTCCTCGACGAACCGCGGCCAATAGCCGTCGAGGACGGCGGCGCAGTCGGCCCATTGCTCGTCGCGGACGTAGAGGTTGGCGAGCGAGACGATCTTGGCGAGGCCCGTTTTTTCCTCGGGGCTGAGCGAGAGATGCAGGAGCCGGACGTCATCGACGCGGGCTTCGCCGGCGCCCATCAGGTCGAAGCGCACGCGGAGCTTCGTGCCCGGCGAGGTGGGCAGGGACTCAAACGGGAAGAGATACTCGGCCCAATCGGCGGTGAGCGGGACGTTGGCGGGCGCGGCGCCGACTTCGATGAAGCGATAGCGAACGCGGCCCGCGGTCGAGTCGATGGCGACGCGCAAGGGCGGTTGGCGCGTCGCGTCGGCCGTTTTGAGCGCGACCAGCACGGCGAGGCGGCCGGACTTCGGCGCGTCGAACCATTCGGTGGTGAGCCAGGCGACGCGGCCGGACGAGACGATCGTCGCAGCTTGTTGGCCTTCGACGGCGGCCCCGCCGAGCGTGACGGCGACGCCAGGTTGGTCGCCGGTCGTCCAATGCGGAACCTTGCCGTCGGCGGCGGGAAGTTCGAAGCCCGCATTGGCGAGGACATCGTAGCTGGGCGATTTGGCGAGCCGCTGCTGCCGTTCGCCGAGTTCGGCGACTCGCCGACGGAGGGATTCGACGGCCTGCGTTTCTGTTTCGACGCTTGGGTCGGCGAGCGCAACGCCCGGCTCGGTAAAGACGACGCCGACGACATCGTAGGGTTCGAGCGCGACGCGCCAGCGGAGCGAGCCGGCTTCGGTCGTTAGTTCGGGAAGCGGCCGTTGCGGCGAAAGGCTTAGCGCGCGGCAGCGGGGCGACGCGGCGACGGCGACGTCGAGCGCGACGCGCCAGGGGGCGTCGTTCGTCACGTAGGCGAGCGTGCGGCGACTTTCGCTGCGGACGCGAATCGTGACGGGGCGCGGCGAGCTTTCGAGCGTCTCGAAGCGGCCGGCCGGCAAACGGCGGTAAACGTCGATCAAATCGCGCAGAGTCTCTTCTTGTCCCAGCGGGAGCATGAAACCGCCGTCGAACATTGCCGGTGCGTCGCCCACGGCGAGGGCGTGGACGAATCGCCGCCGGTTCTCGACGCCGCTGGGCGACATTTGGGCCGCAAGCCAGGCGAACGTTTTTTGAGGGCCGACGGGGCTCTTTTCGTCGAAGGATTTGAGCCGCAGGCGCGACGGGGGATGGTAGAACACGCTGGCCATCCGGCCGGCTGCGGACAGGGCGCGGTCGAGTTCTGCGGCTTGATTGAGGGCCACGTCGGCGGCGCGGTCGTCGAGGGACGTGGGCGGGCCGATGCGGTTCGGCCGCAGGAACACGACGTTCGCCATGTCGGGCTTCGCATAGTCGTGGATGTCGATGCCGACGGCGAGCAGGGCGTCGTCGACCCGCGCCGGGCGCGTGAGGCTGGGGCGCAGGCGTTCGCGAATGGCGGGCGAGTCCCAGACTGCCGCGGCGGAGACGTAGAGACGGACGTCTTGGCCTGCGCCGGCGACGATTGCGGCGGCGCGGCGCTGGAACTCGGCGAGGCGGTCGGCGCGCCAGCGAAGCCAGGCGGCGCGGTGCGGGCCCGTTACCGCGTCGGCGCGGCGGGCGAAGCGATCGGGTCCTTTGGCGGCCAGGGTTTGGCCGGTGGCGCGCTCGTAGGCGGACCACGTGGCGTCGTCGAGACTCCATTCGATGCCGGGCAGGACGCCGTAGCCGTCGGTGGAGAGTTGAATCGCGATTCCGCCGAGCGACGGGTGGCGGCCGTAGCGGTCGACCAACTCGGCAACGACATCGAGCATCGCCTGTTGCACGCGGGAGTCGAGCGGGTTGTAGAACGGCGCGCCGCCGGCGTTCGGGGCATCGGCGGTGCTCGCCGGGAGACCGTCGCGGCCGATGGGCACGATGCCGACCGCTTCTTCGGGCCGTTCGGCAAGCAGCGTTTCGAGCGCCGGCAGCGGCGACGAGAACTGCACCGCGGGAATTAGCGTGAGCGAGCGGCGGTCGAACACGCGGAAGAGCAATTCGAGCGCATCCTTGCGGAGCGGGTCGCTGCCGGTCGACAGGAATACGCCGGTGTCGTTGCGGGGCGTCGGTTCGAGGACGCGCGAGGGATAGATCGTGCTGCCTTCGCTGGCGACGGCCGCGATGACGCCGCCGTAGCCCACGTAGTCGAGATACTCGGCCAGCCGCGTGCTCGCTTCGTAGAACGTCACCCAGTCTTCGAGACTCCGCCGGCTATAGGCATCGTAGACTTCGCTCGCGGAAAAGTTGCGGGCCAGGAGCGGCCGTTCGAGATAGCCGGCGAAGAGCCGCTCCGGCCGGAGGTCGCCGGGGCGGCGGGCGTTGGGCAAATTTTCGGGGCCCGCGAGGACGCGGATTTTGCCGTGGACGGCCGGTTTTGCATCATCGCGATTCACGAGCAGGACGAGCGGCGTTTTCGTGCGCGGCCAAAAGGCCAGGCGATGCGTGAGCCAACGCGCCGGTTCGGGCGAAGCGGTCGGCGTTTCGACGTAGACGCCGGAATCCAAGCCGACGGGGACCAGTTCTCCGGCGGCGTTCGGATCGAGGATGCTCACGCCGAGCGACTGGGCGACGTCGCTGGGGTAGTCGATCTCGACGACGTGCGGAATGCCGAGCTGCTCGACCGGCAACGGCAGGGCTTCCCACGAGCCGGGGCCGAGCTGCATGGTTGCGCGCAGCTCAGGATGTTCCGCGCGGGCGACCTCGCCGTGGTCCCAGGAACTTTTGGGAAGCAGCGACCACTTGCGAAGTTGGGGCATGGCGATGAACCGCGTCCACCAACTCGGATTGGCGGGGTCGAGTTCGACGACGACCTCGAACGGCGAGGACGGCGTTTCGACCGCGGCGGGGTCGGCTGCGCGGGCGTCGTAGACGACGAACTGGACGGTCCGCGCGGCGAGCGGTGTGCCGAGTCCCAGCCGCTTGGCCGGATCGAGCCGTTCACGCAGGCCCCAGGGATAGGCCGAGAACCGCACATCGTACACGCCGGCTCGATCGGGAACGGGGATCGAGAGGGACCAGGCGTCTGCGCTTCCGCCGGGAGCGACTTCGCGGCGCTCTTCCTGGGACCAAAGCTCGGCGCCGCCGCGGGCGGAATTGAGTTGGGCGACGATACGGAGCTTTGTGCCGGGGGCAATCGGGAGCCGGTGCGGCTGTAACGTGATGTCGAGCGTCTCGCCGGGGGCGAAAACGAGCGAATCACGTTTTGCGCCCAAGTCGACGCGGAGCGCATCGCCGGGCGAACGCATGACGAGGATCCGATTGCCGTCGTCGCCGAGCGGCAGGTCGACGACGCCGTCGACGAGCTTCGCGAGCGGAATCGTTTCGACGAAGGCGGCGGGCGTTTCAGCGGCTGTGGGCGCGGCGGGGCGGGCGCGTTCGCGAACCGGCGAGAGGCGGATCGTGAGCGAAGTCTCGGGCGAGGCCGACGCGAGAAAATCGACGCCATCGTAGGTTTTCGCGTTGCGCTGGCGAATGCGGAGGCGGCCATTGTCGTTGCGAAGCGAGCCGGCTTCGTCGGGGTTTACGCCGAGGGGGAAGATTTCCGAGAGCGTGCCGTCGCTCAATTCGATTGTGCCTTGCCATTGGACGGCCGGTCCTCCGCCCCAGGCGACGCGGACGCGGAGCGTATCGCGCGTGTCGACGGCGGAGGCGGTGGGAGCGAAGAATGCGGCGAGCACGGCGCATAGGACGATGCTCGCCCGGGGCGCATTGCGCTTGGGCGGCGGCGGCGACGCTGGCGGACGTCCGTGTCCGAACATCGTGGGCCTGGCCGTTGATTGGCGAGGGGGGCCGGTTGCGGATTGCCCTCGGGCAGGTCGAATTCCGAGTGCGGCAGTATATCGGGAGCGGCGGCGGCGACCTATGCCGAATGCGCACGGTTCGCTAAACACCGCGTTTGCCCAGATTCAGCAGTTCCGCGAGTTTGTCGAGGTTCGCCAGTTCGGCATCCCAGAAGAGCGGCTCGGCAGTGGCGTAGTGCAGGCTTAGCGGCCGGCGGATGCGGAGGGTGCGCCAGCCGAGCGCGCGGGGGGCTTGAAAGTCTTTGGCGGGATTGTCGGCGACGTACAGGCATTGCTCGCCGCGCGTGCCGGCCGCGCGCTCGACCATCTCGAACGCGGCGGGGTGGGGCTTTCCCAAGCCCGCGCCGAGGGCTTCGGTGAGAAGGATCGGGTCGCACCACTCGGCCAGGCCGAGTGCGGCGGTCTTGTTTTGCTGGGCCACGAGGGGACCATCGCTGACGACGGCGACTGGCAGGCGGCCGTGGAGGTCGGCGAGGCAGCGAGCGGCGTCGGTGGCGAGCGCGATCTTGGGACGGTGGGCGCGGTAGGCCGCGACCAGTTCGGCGATTTCGTGCGGCGAGGCGGCGACGCCGCACTCGGCGAGCGCTACGTCGAACGTCGTGCCGCGAATGCCGCGCTCGAACGCCGCAAACGCGCGATCGGCGAAACCGATTGCGCCGAAGCGTTCGCGGACCAGGGGTGCGAGGGCCTCGAAGCCGCTTTTGACGTAATCGCGTTCGAGGTAGAGCGTGTCGTCGATGTCGAAGACGACGCAGTGAACCGTCGAGAACGAAGCCGTGGGCATCGGTGCGCGTGGGCGTTAGGCGGGAACCGCTACGGCGTGCCGGCGGCGCGTTGCTGCGCCGCCAACTTTTCGAGCGTCGCGGCGTCGACGAACACGGCGTCGAAGTGGCGCAACATGACGAGGCCGTCTTTCCAAGCGTTCGCGGTTGCGGTCGAGGGGCGGCCGAGAATCTCTTCGATGATCCAGCGGGGAAACTTGCCGCCGGCCTCCCAAGCGAGCGGAAAACCGCCGGCGAAGCGCGGGTTGATTTCGATGACTTGAATCGTGCCGCGCGGTTCGTCGAAGAACATCTGGATGTTGAGCGGGCCGTAGGCGCCGGGAAGGGTTTCGGCGATGCGGCCGGCGAGGTCGATGAGTTCGGCGCGGCGATGCGTAACGCCTTTGAACACTTCGCCGCTGCGGACCTCGATGCGGCGGCGGGGTATGGCGGTCAGGCACTTGCCGGCGCGATCGACGAGCACGTCGACGGTGTATTCGACGCCGGCGGCGAGGGTTTGGACGACGAAGTCGCCGCCGCGCGTGCGGAAGCGGAGTTCGTCGGCGTCGGCGACGGCCGCCGCTCCGACGGAACCGCTGCCGAGCGCGGGTTTGATGAACAGCGGAAAGGGCCAGGCGTTTGGGCTTGCCAGCGCATCGGCGACCGTCGTCTGCTCCACGGTTGGGAAACCGTGTTCCACGAGCCAATGATGCGTGCGCCACTTGTCGGCGGCGATGGCGACGGTATCGGGCGACGAGATGAGCGCGGCGACGCCTGCGGCGGCGAACTGCTCGCGCGCGGCGGCAAGGGCCGGCAGCTCGGGATCGATGCCCGGCACGACGAGCGAGATTGCGTGTCGCCGGCAGACGTCGAGTAAGGCGGGGATGAACTCGGCGGACGTGCAGCGGGGCGTGATTTCGGCCGCGTCGGCGACTTGCATGGCCGCGGACAGGGGCGTTAGGTCGGCCGCGACGATCTTGCCCGAAAGCCCCAGCTCGGCGAGCGTCGCGCGGAACATTTCGACGCGCTTGACGCGATGGCCGGCGGAGGAGAGCAGGATGTTGAACGGCGCGCTCATGGGGAGGCAGCGGGTTTGCGGGCAATCGCCAGAAAGCCGGCGGCGATCCGGTTGGTATTACTATACTCGCGGGCCACGAAGTCGGTCCACCGCAGCGGGGCACAGATCACGGCGGCGAGGGCTTTGGCGGGGAAATAGAGCTTCGTCGCAAGGGCGGCGGCGAGCGTGGCGAAATATTCGACGCTGATGCGATACAGGCTGGTTCCGGGGCCGACGGCGGCGCCGATTTCGACGATCTCGAAACCGGCGGAGGAAAGCAATTGTTCGACGCCGCGATGGGTAAATCGCCAGAAGTCGTGCGGGGCCGAATGGAAGCCGATGATGAACGGGACTTGAAAGTAGAACAGCCCGCCGGGCCGCAAGACACGGAGGACTTCGCGGGCGGCGGCGGCGGGGTCGGGCAAGTGTTCGAAGACTTCCTGGCTCACGACGCAGGCGAGCGCGTCATCGCGGAACGGCAAGCGATCGGCCGTGGCGACGATGTCGACGTTGTCGCTCTCGGCGATGTCCAGGTTGAGCAGGCGGTCGTGATAGCGGGTGTTTGCCGATCCGATGTTGAGGCCCCAACTCGCATCGTCGAGCGCGGCGAGGACGCGGGAGAGCGCCCGGCGAACGTTGGGCGAGCGGTTGTGGCGGGTGTAAATGGAAGCGACGAACTTGGATCGCCAGCGCCGGCTCGTCGGCGCGGCTTCGTTGGGACGAAGTTCGATGCCCGAGGGAAGCAGGTTGAGTCCGCTGTATGAAGGCGCGAACGGGCGAGCGCAGCCGGAGCAGCGGGCGGTCTCGCGGGTTGCGCCGCCGCGGATCGGTTCGAGCGGTGCGCGGCAATCGGGACAGGCCGCGACGGCCAGCCAGTCGAGCGGGCGTGGCGTGAGGGGGGCGGTCGTCATCGGGCGGCGCTGGCCTCGCGCGTCGCGGCGGCGTCGGGGGCGGCGGCGTCGGGGGCGGCGGTGTTGGGGGCGGCGGTGTTGGGGGCGGTGCCTAAGAACTCGGGCATCGTTGCTTCGCCTTCGGCGCTGATGCCGGAGGGGCGAAGGACTTTGCCGACGGTCATGAACAGGATTTTCAGGTCGAGCCAGAAGCTCAAGTGGTCGGCGTACCACAGGTCGAGGCGGAACTTCTCTTCCCAGGCGATCGCGTTGCGGCCGTTGACTTGTGCCCAACCGGTGACGCCGGGCAGAACGTCGTGTCTGCGGGCTTGTTCGGGCGCGTAGCGCGGCAGGTAGATGGCGGGGAGCGGGCGCGGGCCGACGAGGCTCATTTCGCCGGTGATGACGTGCCACAGCGTCGGCAATTCATCGAGGCTCGACGCGCGGAGGAAGCGGCCGAAGGGGGTGAGGCGGTCGGCGTCGCCGAGCAGTTTTCCTTGTGCGTCGCGAGCGTCGAGCATGGAGCGGAACTTCCGCACGCGGAACACGGAGCCGCGAAAACCGCCGCGCTGTTGGCGAAAGAACACGGGCGATCCCAATCGGGCCCAAACGAGAAGGGCCACGAGTCCGATCAGCGGCAGCAGCAAGATCAACAGCGGAATCGCCGCGGCCAGGTCGCAACACCGCTTGCCGAATCGTCGGTACATATTGCGAAGCGCTCAGCGAAGCGCCACGGGAACGGATTCTCTGGACTGCGAAAGGCCGGTAGCGGAAGCCGCGAAACTTCCGAGCGCCGTCGTCCATTGCCGGCGCGCTGGAGTGTTGGCGTGTCGGAAGTCTTGCGACTTGCGCTACGCGATACAGCCAGTTTAGCGGGTTACTCGTGCGGCAGGCTTTCGATAAGGCGGCGGGCCCAGTTGTCGCGGACGATCGCGGCGTTTGCCGACTCGGTAAGGAATTTTACGTTGCTGTACCGGGCGTCGCGATAGTCCTGGACGTCGCCGTTGGCGATCGCTTCGAGCACCTGCTGGATTCCCCGTTCGACGGTCCACTGTGGGTCGAAGCCGAGGTGGTTGCGGATTTTGTTGAAATTGACGCGGTAATTGCGGCGGTCGGTGTCGGTTTCGTTGACGATGAGTTCGGCGGAGACGACCTGTTCGTGGACCAGTTCGCCGATTTGCGAGATGGTGTAATTCTGCTCGTTCGAGCCGACGTTGAAGATTTCGCCGGCGACGATTTGGAGCGGGGCCTCGACGATCCGCGCGACGGCGGCGGCGGCGTCGTCGACGTGGACGAAGGGGCGCCATTGGGCGCCGCCGTTGACGGTGATCTTGCCTTCGAGCTTGGCCTTGGCGGTGAGGAGGTTGACGACCAGATCGAACCGCGTGCGGCCGGAGAGGCCGTAGATCGTGGCGAATCGCACGATCGTGGGCTTGAACTGGTCGGTCGCCATTTTGAACAGGATTTGTTCCGAGGCGAGTTTCGTCTGGCCGTAGAGGGAAATGGGGCGGACGAAGCTGCGTTCGTCGAGGATTTCGTCGCAGGCGCCGTAGACGGAGCAGGTGCTGGCGAAGATGAAGCGGCGGACGCCGTGGGCCTTGGCGAGTTCGCCGATCATCCGCGTGGCGGTGAGGTTGACGTCGATCGTGAGGTTTTCGTCGAGACTGCACGCGGGGTCGCCGACGATCGCGCCCAAGTGAATGACGGCGTCCATGCCCTGCATTGCTTCGACGACGCTTTCGACGTGGCGGAAGTCGCCGTGCATGACTTCGAGGTTTTTGTGGTGGAGCAAGTGGCTGATCGGTTCGTCGCCGAAGACCATCAAGTCCAAGAGGCGGACGTGGTGGCCCTTGGCCAGCAGTTTTCCCAGCAAGGCGGAGCCGATATAGCCGGCGCCGCCGATGACGAGGATGTTCTGTCCGGCGCCGCGGCGGGCGGAGAGCATCGCCTGCCGCTCGGGCCGAATGATGCGTTCGAAAAGTTGCGACCAGACGCGGGCGGAGACGACCAGGCCCGACGTATACAGCCAGGCCAGCGCGAGGGTGATGCGGGGGAGGGGCGCGGTGATGACGAATAATCGCAAGGCGGCGAAGATGAGGAAAGCGAGCGTCACGGCCTGAAAGACGACGAGGGCGCGATAGCGGCTTTGGTAGAAGCGGCTATAGGTGTAGACGCCCATCAGGTAGAGCGTGACGAGGACGACGATCGTCAGCGGCCAGGCGTTGTTGGCATAGAACGCCAGATAAAAGCGGGCCGTCTCGCCGTATCCATCGGCGTATTCGCGGTCGAAGAAGGCGATCTGCCAGAAGAGGCGGCTGACGAGCGCGGCGATGAGTGCCACCTGGACCATCAGGGTGTCGGCGGCCATGCGGAGCAACATACCCCGCGAGATTTTGCCCAGTTGCGTTTCCATAGGGAGCTCGGTGCGTGCGTCAGGCTGCGAATCTTTGGGGACGGCTTCGTGTCGGCGATTCAGCGCGGTTGCAACCGGCAGCGAGCGGGCGGCTCAAGTGGACCGTCGATGCTGATAATTGGGGCGGCACTGCTGGCTTGTCCGGCAGTGCGATTTGCAGGGCAAGGCCAAACGGCATTCTCACTGCTGGACAAGCCAGCAGTGGCACCCGCCCGAAAATCTGAGATTCGACAATGTACTAGGGCGTCTGGATTCATTGTCTCATAACCACGCTTGGAATTCACTCAAATGGTCGCGATACCAGTCGATCGTCGGGCGAAGGCCCTGGTCCATGTCGAACTTGGGGTGGTAGCCGAGCAGTTCCCGGGCCTTGGAGGAGTTGGGCGCCCGCACGCCGATGTCGCTGAACGTGTAGGGCGTGGTGGTTAGCTTCGAGTTACTACGCGAGAGGCGGATGATTCGTTCGGCCAGATCGTAAATCGTGACGGCGGTGACGGGGTTGCCGAGGTTGAAGTCCTGGCCGGCGGCGCCCGGCTTTTCGATACACCCCATCATGGCATCGCAGAAGTCGTCAATGTAACACCACGAACGGAGTTGGCTTCCGTCACCGTGGAGGGTGACGTCCTTGTTGGCGACGGCCTTGACGCAGAAAACGCCGACGGCGTTGCTGGCGGTTCGCAGGGGACCGTAGATGTTGAAGGGTCGGACGATGACGGTCGGGATTTTGAAGTCGCGGTGATAGGCCCATACGAGGTGCTCGCCCATTAGTTTGGCCGAAGCGTAGGAGAGCCGTGGGTCGTTGCCGGTGCCGACGGAGGCGGCGGCGCCTTCCGTGGCGTCCATGACATTGCCGTAGACCTCGCTCGTGGAGATATTCACGAGCCGCTCGATCCGCGGATTGAGGCGGGCGGCTTCCAGGACGTTGCGGGTGCCCGCGAGAATCGTGTCGATCGTCTCGCGGGCGTGGTCGATCACTTTCTTGACGCCGAGGATCGAGGCGTAGTGGAGGACGATGTCGCTTTCGGCGACGAGCGGAGCGAGCTGGTCGTATACGCGCACGTCGCCTTGGACCTTGCGTACGCGCTCGTCGCTGGCCAGCGGGCTGAAGCGGATGGGACCGGCGAGGTCGATGTCGAAAATCGTCAGGCGGTTGTCGGCAACGAGCCGCTGGGCCATGTGCGTGCCGATGAATCCGGCGCCGCCGGTAATCAGAATTCGTTTGCCCTGAATCATGAGGCGGTTCTCGATGGTGGCTTGACAGCCCGTTGAAAAAGGGGACAGACCCTTTGGAAAGTGCGTTTTTCGCCGCAGATTACGACGTGCCTGAGAGGGTCAGTCCCCTTTTTCAACAGGCTGCTGAGGTTCTCACGTGGGAGGGACTTCAAGTCCGTCCTATTCTGTCCGCGAACGGTTTACTTGCGATGGGCGGCGAGGACCGCGGGAATGGTTTTGATGATGTAATCCTGTTCTTCGCGGGTGAGACCCGAGAAGATTGGGAGCGACAGGGCGGAGCGTTCGAATTCGAGGGCGTTGGGGAATCGGCGGTCGTCCTGCGGGCCGAACGGGCGGAACACGCCTTGTCGATGCAGGGCCGGATAGTAGAGCCGGGTCGAAATGCCGCGGTCGGTCAATTCGGCGATGATCGCGTCGCGGGAGACATCGAGGCGGTCGACGGCAAGCCGGATCGTGTAAAGCTGGTAATTCGAATCCTCCCGGCCGCGAAGCCAGGGGATGTGGATCAAATCGCAGGCTGCGAAGCCTTCGTCGTAGCGGCGGGCCTTCGCGCGGCGCATGGCGACAATTTCGTCGAGCTTGGCCAATTGGCAACGACCGATGGCGGAGGCGACCTCGTTGAGGCGGTAGTTGAAGCCCATCGCGTCCCAGTTGAACTTGCCGCGGTCGCCGAAATTGCGGATCAAGCGGCAGCGGTCGGCGATTTCGTCGTTGTCGGTGACGATCATCCCGCCTTCGCCGGTCGTCATGGGCTTGGTGGGCGTGAAACTGAAGATTCCGGTGTCGCCGATGGTTCCGGCGAATTTGCCGCCGTTGTAACGGGCCAGATGCGCTTCGGCGGCGTCTTCGAGGATTTTGAGATTGTGCCGGCGGGCGATGTCGGCGAGCGCGTCCATGTCGGCAACCTGGCCGGCGTAGTGGACGGGGATGAGGACCTTGGTCTTCGGCGTGACGAGACGTTCGACGAGGTTTGCATCGAGGTTGTAATCGGTGAGCGTGATGTCGCCGAAGACGGGCGTGGCGCCCAGACGCACCGCGGAGGTGACGGTGGAGATGAACGTCATGTCGGGCACGATGGCTTCGTCGCCGGCGGTGACTCCCATCGCTTCGAGGGCGACGAGCAGGGCGACGGAGCCGTTGGAGACGGCGACCGCATGGCGGACGTTCAGCTTGGCGGCGAACTCGGCCTCGAACGCTTCGGTTTGCGGGCCTTGGCAAAGCTGACCGGAGCGGACGACGGCGGCGGCGGCGGCGACTTCCGCATCGTCGAACCACGGCCGGGCGAGCGGAATGCGATGCACGTCGTGAAAGGGGCGCTGATTCATGGAGCAAGCGCGGCGCAGAGCGGTCGTCGAACGAAAGGAATACTCAAAGCGCGGGACGGGGAATCGAGTGCCCTGCGCCGCGGTCGGCACGAAGTCTTGCAGTATATACGAGTTCTCGTCGCATCGTCATTGGGCCGCGCGATTGCGGCGCGGGACGACCGTGCGAGAAGGATGAGCAAGTTGGGCGCCTGCGCGGCGGATCGGGGTGAAAACTCGCGACGGTGGGCAGGATAGCGCGGGTGCGCGGATTGCGCCGCCAATGAGAACCGGCTTGGAAGCGCGAGGGCGCGTCCAAGCCGGCCGGAAGTTTCGCAATGTCAACTTCGCCTGTTGGCAATGGGCAACACGGCGAACGTATGGCCGCGGTGGTCGGTTGCGAAGCGGCGTCCCGCAGCGGTGTGGTCCCGCTACCTAGGCATGCGGAAATAGTGCGAGTAGTTCATGAACGCCGTCGTGTGACCGGTGGGCAAGCGACCGGTTTGCTGCGCGGCGTTGGCACGGGCGGTGACTTGGTTGAGTTCCTGGCGGAGTTGGGTTTGTTGCTGCTCGAAGCGGCGGTTCTCGGCTTGTTGTTCGAGCCGCGGCTTGACGTAGGCGTAGTATGGAGTCGTCGAACTTCCGGCGCGGTCGAACAGGCTCAGGTACGGGCTGACGGTCGGACGCCGGTACGCCAGATCTCGCCAGTTGTTGCTGAGCGATGGGCCGCCGAACTGGGCCATCGCTCGGTCTTCGCAGGCCACGCTCACGACCAGCGCGGCGACGACGAGCGCGATGTACTTGATGACGGTCATGGTATCGTTTCTCCGGTTTGGGGAACGTTCGATGGGAAGCTGAGTGCCTATCCCAGAATCGTAGGAAGCGAATCCTTTCGCCAATTGAATCGCTAACCAGCGCTGTCGGCGAAAGGATTCGCCTCCTGCAGATTCCGGTTTTGGGGTAGGTTCTGAATGTCGGCGTTCGCCAATTTCGGCAAAGGCGGAATTATGCGGTTTCGCAGCTCAATTTTACGCCCGGCGTAATGCGACGGCAAACCTGATCCACCATCGGGGCCTCGCAGCTCACGCTAAAATCCCGCCTGGTTGAAGCCTTTGGGGAAGCGTTGGAATTGTTGGATCGTCTGGGCGCCCAAGGCGCTGAAGCCTAGCAGGCGTTCGAATGGCCTTAACATCTTTTCGAGCGTGGCGTCGAGGGCGACGAAGCGGTCTTCGCTGATGAAGATGCGGTCGCCGGGGAGGACCTGGTAGTTCGTGGCGGTCGAGCCGCCGCGGGTGATGTCGCGCCATTTGACGGGCAGGATCTGATCGCACTCGACGCCGGCCGGAGCGGGGCGGGCGACC